>CALSSS010000001.1:0-166681 GCA_943789075.1 uncultured Candidatus Pelagibacter sp.
CACATATTTACTAATATAATCTGTGCAAATACCGTAACACTGAGAAGTATCTAATTTAAAATCTTCAGGCAAAACACATATGGAATTTTTAATCAGTGGTTTGCCTGGATAAACCCATATAAATCCTTTACTCGTAATTGTATAATCATCTTCTTGATGCCAAAAATAGTGACATTTAATTTTAGATAATTCTTCTAATGTTTCATGGTTTTTAGCGTGGCACCATAGTTTTTCATTTTCCAAAAAATTATGATTTATCTCATATTTTGGTTCATCATGGCCAAGATAAAATTTATTTTTATGAAACCTAACGTCAATTTCAATATCATAATTTTTATTATATAAAAATTCAATTTGCTTAGGGTTGTTTTCGAGATCCTTGTCACTCCCATTAATGTACCCTCGGTGTGAAATATAAATCATTGTTTTTTTAAATTAAAGTTGAGATCTTTTTTATATATAAATTTTATATAAAAAAAATTAAGTTTACAAATAAATAGCCTTATAAAATAATTCAATGTTTTCTTGGGTTCCTTTAAAGGTCCATCATATAAAATGTCTGATTTAAGATAAAATTTTTTAAAAAAATTGATACTCACACCCCATTTCATTAAAAAAATCTTTCCTCCTTTACTGCCGGACTCTGTTTGAATTGTAGGATGATTTTTGTATTTTCGGGTAACTATTGAACCAAAATGGTAAACTTTGAAATCATTAATTCCTTTAAAAATACGAACACCTTCATTCCAAAGTTTCTTATTTAAATCAGGATCCGATCCTGTCCCAGGAAAATATTCTTCACTAAAACCACCTACTTTATTCCATAATTCTTTATGGATTAAATGTGGTGCCCATGTAGATCCTTGAAAATCAAAATGATTTATATTTTTAAAATTATTTAAAAGTTTTTCTTCATTAAATTCTTCCAGTTTATTTCCACAATCAAATTTTAAAGGACCGTTATTCATCATAATTCCAGATAAATAGAATTTATTATGTGGTATTTTTTTAATCTCTTTTAATAAAACTTCATCCCATCCAGGTAAAAAATAAAAGTCATCATGTGCGTACAATATATAATTTGTAGTTGCTTTTTTAGCTGCAGTATTAACGCCCTCACAAATACCAGCATTATATTTAGTAATTGTATATTTAATATTTTCACTTATTAAATATTCTTCTGTACCATCAGCTCCTTCATTAATATGTGGAATTATTTCATGCACAAATATTGAATTTTTTTTAATACTTTCAATACATAGTTTTAAGTATTTTATATTATTAAATGTAGGTATGATTATTGAAAACACTAATATAACTATTTCCCAATAAAATCTTTTTTTATTATTAGAAAAATGTTTTTGAATAATAAATTCAGCAATTATTGTTGAATTAAAATATTTGAAATATTTATCTATGACCTTTTTTTGCAATCTTTTTTTCTTAATCTGTCATCATTTGAGAATTTTGAAGTTTTTTCTGCAAGATCATCAATATTTTTATATAATACTATTTCATCTTTATTAAAAAAATCACCAAATTTTGTGTTTTCATCAATCATAACCAGTAATCCATTCCCAATTAATTGAGCAAATCTATCACTACTATAATATTTAGCTGCTTTTCCTTGGCTTAAATTTAAACCAATTTTTGATTCTAGAAATAACTCTTATAAAATTGTCTGCCCAAATTGGTTGTTTATTTATTCATTCCGTATAATATCAAATCTTACATCTGGTGTTTTTATTAAAGTTTATTAATGAAATGTTCTCTATTCATCAAATTTTCCTTTTTTTAAAATACCTCTATGAACACCATGACTCATTGCAAAAAAAACATCATTATTAAAAATTTTTATTTTATAATTTTGTAAATTTTCAAAAGATTCATCTACTGGATTAGGCATATAAATAAATGGATTATGTTTTGTAAAATTTAAACTCTTGGATCTGTGGTGCAAAAACTTGCATCCATAATATTAATTTTATCTAAAAATCTTTTTTTATTAGTTATCCAGAGTGTATCCATTCTATCCAAGAAACCATTGAGCAATTTTAATATTTGGGTAGTTTTTTTTGATATATTCTAATGTTTCATTTTAATCAAATCTGCATGACCTAAGAATTATTATATCAGGAACATAATTGCTGATAACTTCTAACAATTTTTTATTTAATTTTTTTGATCCATCTAGATCATTTAAATATCTATAGTAACTCACAATATCACGGTCACTAAATTCTAAAACACTATGTCCAAGACGTATCAAACCATTATTAATTCTTTTGCCAGTATTATAAAATAATCTTCCATTATGTCTTTCATTAAAGTTAGTCACATGAAGTATTTTTAATTTATCTGAAATTTTGTATTATTAATTAGAAGTTTTTTTGAGATAAGAAATCTTATTCCTATAATTATCAATCTTGGCTGTAATATATTGGTCCGTTAGATAGAAATTTTTAATTGATAGCTTTTGTATTGTTTTAGTTTTTTTTTTATTTTTAATTAATTCATCTATTTCTCTAAACACATTTTTAACATTTAGATCTCTTATTATAATACCATTTGTGATTGTTTCAGGAAGACCTCCTCTATCCGATATTATTACAGCACACCCTCTGCTAGAAGCTTCTAAACTAGTTCGACCAAATGGTTCATTCCATCTTGAGCAAGCAACTGCTATACTTGTTTTTTTAAAAATATTTAGTACTTTTGTATGATTTTGAAAACCTAATAAATTTAGGTTTTTGTGTTTAAATAATAATTTTTCTCTAGGTTCATCACCAATTACGTTCGCCTTCCAATCTTTATGTTTATTTAATATTTTAACTATAGCAGAGCCAAATAAATCATATCCTTTAGCCAGATTTAATTTTCCAACAAATGTTATTAATTTTTCTTTTTTTTTAAATCAATTTTTTCTTTATTAATTGACTGGTGTATAACTTCGAGTTTTTCTGATTTTTGATAAAAATTATTTAAATTTGTTAAAAATTGTTTTTTTGACCATTCACTATTAAATATAATCTTTTCACAGTCATTTAATAAATTTAATCCTTTCTTTTATGTTTTTGATCCAAGCATTGTTACTGGATCATTATGAAAGTATAAAACAATTTTTTTATTAAGAATTTTTATTTTATTTATATAATTGGGTCTATTATGAATTTCTATAATATCTGAATTTATCTTTTTTTGTGACTCAATAAATTTCTTAACATAGACAAAGCTTTGACTTAGTAATAAGTTGTTTTTTATTAATTCTATATTTTTATAATTACCATAAAGTTTTTTTTTAAATTTGTATTTCCAAAAATTGTAATATTTTTCTTATATTTGCTAACTTTGGTTGTTGCATCTACAAATAGTGATACTGCACCTGGGTAAGTTGGAGAGTAATTTTCTTTGTATGGCAATAATATCGATATGTTCATTTAGTTAAATTTAATTCTTTTTTTAATTCTGATAATGATAAGCCTTTTTGGTCTTTAACAGACAAAATTGGTTTTTTTACAGGCCATTTAATGTTTAAAGACGTATCATTCCAAGAGAGTGTTCTTTCACTTTTTTCATCTCTATAGTTACTTGTTTTATAATAAACCGTACATCTTTCAGAAAGACAAATAAAGCCATGAGCAAAACCTGCTGGTATTAAAAAGAAAAATCATCATCATGTGAAATTTTTAAACCAATATATGTCCAAATGTTTTAGATTTTATCCTTAAATCAACCGCTACATCAAAAATTGTTCCTTCTGTTACAGTAATTAACTTTGCTTTGAGATTTATTTAGTTGAATGTGCAATCCTCTTAAAACATTTTTTTTTGAACTAGACATACAATCGAAAATGAAATTTTTGGTTTTTAAGTATATTATTTCTGTACACTTCCTTTAAAAAAACCCCTGTTATCTCTATAAAGTTTTGTCTTTATAACTTTTAAACCTGAAATTTTAGTTTTTAATGAGTTCATCAATAGAATGTTTAAGAATAAAATTATTCAAAATATTTTTTCTTTTTATTTTATCTTTTTTTAATTTATACTCATAAGACATAGCATCATTTTTAGTTATAAATTTTTTACTAAATATTAACAACCATTTATATCCTTTTGTTGATTTAGCTCCCTTGTTAGAATTGTGTTTTTTAGTCTTAGAGAAACATTATTAGTGTAACCAACATAGGTTTTTTTGACACCTGGGCTGACTGATGTAAGCATATATACATAATACATTATATTAATGGCGGTCCCTGGGGGAATCGAACCCCCCTTTGCAGGATGAAAACCAGCTGTCCTAACCGATAGACGAAGGGACCACGTTGTGATCTTTTATTTTAAAAGTCATTATTTATCAAGCGCTATAAACTATAGATGATGTCTCTAATAGTTAATTGTAGAGTTTTTTTATTATTCCATATGTTTTCACTAATTTGCCCTATAACATTAATATTTTTTTTATACCCTATTAAGTAATCAGCCATCTTTAGTATTAATAGAATTAAAGGATATGGATTTTATAGAAAATCCTGTTTTTGATTTTAATATCATTGATATATGGCTGTTATTCAATATTTTTGATTTTAGTATTTTTAAATCTTTTATTAAAAATGTCGGTAACATGTTTCCAGTTCCAAAAGGTTCCAATTTTTTTAAATTTTCATAAAATTCTTGATTTAATGAATGAGATGAAATTTCTGAATCATAATAAAAAGTATTATTTTTCAAATTTATAGTTTTTAAAAAATCATCCAATATATATTCACTAAATATTTCAAGATTTTCTTTATTCAAAGTAAATCCAGCAGCCATATTATGACCCCCACCAGCAATAATTATATTTTTATCTAACAAATTCTTAATCACACGTCCAATATTGTAATTATAAACTGATCTTGCAGATCCTTTTAATAAATTATTTGATGAAGTTATAACAATAGCTGGTTTGTTAAAAAAATCTTTCAATCTTGCTGCAATAATGCCAATCAAACCCTCGTTAATATTTGGACTATAGTAGATAATTACATCTTTATTATTTTCTTCGATTTTTTTAAAATTAATCTCATTTAATATTAAATTTTCAATTTCTTTTCTTTTTTCATTCAATCTTATTAAATCCTTACACTTATCATTTATGATTTTATCATTAGTTGATGATAGTACTTCAGTGGCATATTCAGATTTACCTAATCTTCCACCAGCATTTAATATTGGTCCAATTAAATAGCCAAGATCATTAATACTAATTTTGTTTTTCTTATTATTTAATTCAAATAATGTTTTAATTGACAGATTTTTTTCTATATCAAAATTATTAAGAGCATTTATTGCAATCATTCTATTGAGTTTTCTTATAGGCATTACATCACATACTGTTGCTAACAAGACATAAATTAGATAATCTTTAATTATAGTTTTACAGTTAATTTTCTTGATTAATAGATCTAAGAAAAAATATGAAAGTGTAGTTGCACATAAATAATTATATTCATTATAACCGTTATTTTTTTTAGGGTTTATAATTGAATTTGCATTTGGAAATGGTTTATTAATTTCATGATGATCAATTATTAAAGATTTTATTTTATTTTCATTTAAAAAATCAATAGCTTCATTAGATGTTGATCCACAGTCAACCATGATAACTAGTTTTGGATCTTTTAATATTAATTTTTGAAAAAGTTTTTTAGTTGCACCGTAACCATCCTTTTGTCTATCAGGTATATAATAGAAATATGGGTGTTTAATATCATCAAGAAATTTAACAAATAACGATGTTGCAGCTGACCCATCCACATCATAGTCACCTAAAATACATATTTTTTCTCTATTATTTATAGCCTCTAATACTAAATTTATTGATTTTTTAAAATCATTTGTATTATGAAAAACATTATTCAAATTAAGATTGTTATTTATTGAAGCAATTTCTTCTTCATTAAATTTTCTTGAAACAATTAATCTGGATAAAATATCATTAAAACCAAGATCTTGCTTTAACTTATCTACTGAATTTTGATTAATAATTATTTCTTCCCAGTTTTTCCCCGAAACTGAAATCATTCTTCAAGTATATTTGATCTTTTTAAGATTTCTCTAAAATTAGTATTTTTATGTGTAACTAGAGTTTCTGAATTATAGCTATTACCTTCTATATGAATTCCAGATAACACCTCGCTAGAAGTTATACCTGTTGCACAAAAAATTGAATCTCCTTTAACAATTTCATTTAATTCATATTTTTTATCTAAATCTTTAATACCCATTATTTTTGCTTCATTAATATCTTTATCATTATCAAAAATAAATCTTCCTTGAAAATGACAATTAAAAGCATCAAGAGCAGAAGCTGCCAAAACACCTTCTGGACCACCACCAATGCCTAAAAATATATCAACATTATATTTGGGATTTGAAACATATAAGGCACCTAAAACATCTCCATCAGTAATAAGCTTAATTTTAACATTAAGCTGTTTTAGCTCTTCAATAATTTTTTTATGTCTTGGCCTATCCAATACGCAGGCTGTAATAGATGAAATTTCTTTATTTAAAAATTCTGCTAAATTTGAAATATTTTTCTTTATTGAAAAATCAAGATCAACTAGACCTTTTTCTATCTTACCTGTAGCAATTTTATCCATATATGTTTCTGGCGCATTAAAAAGATTTCCCTTTTCTGAAACTGCTATTACAGAGATCGCACCTGGTAGATTATTTGCGGCAAAATTTGTTCCTTCAAGTGGATCAACTGCAATATCAAGTTCAGGTCCTTTTTTATTTCCTAGTTTTTCACCTGTATATAAAAGTGGTGCATCATCTAAAGCTCCTTCACCAATAACAATAGTACCATTCATGTCTATTTTATTAAGCTCAATTCTCATAGCATCCACAGCGGCTTGATCAGCTGCAATCTTATCCTTTTTTCCAACTAAATAAGATGAAGCCAATGCTGCTTTCGATGAAACATTTACAAAGTGTTCAATATACTTTTTGTCTAATGACATTAAATTTTTTCTTCAAATGTTTTTGATGAATTAATTTTAGACTCAAATTCTCTCAAACGTTTATAAACACTAGCAAGCTCAATGATTGTTGGCCAGGATTTAAATATATACTGCATTGATCCCTCTACTCTGCCAAATGCTCTAATAATCTGTTGCATTACACCAAGTGTAACCAATCCCGCAACAATGGCTGGTGCTAAAAAAACATAAGCGGATAATACATTTGCTTGTAAATAAGCTATCCTACCAAGGTTAAAATATAGATATCTTAAATATGACAAATAATGAATTTTTCTTACATCATCAAATAATTCGTTAATATTTTTTGGTCTTATAGTCATATCATCTTCAGCAATTACCAATAATTTTCTATATGCCGCTTCTTGTTTTTGTAAATCATATTCAACTCCTACAAGTCTTAAATAATACCTAATACGATCAAAAATAAAGTTCCACCTATTGTCCAAATAAAAGCCCCCACTATTAAACCATAATTCCAGTCACCAAAAAACAATATGGGTATACCAATACTCAGTCCAAATAAAATTGGCGTAAATTCAATAATCATCATTATTGCCTCTATAAGACTTGTACCCAAGACCCTCCATAATTCTTGAAAACTTAATTGTATCTTCTTGAACTCTTTGTGAAGCACCTTCTATAGTTCGAGCTTTATCATATACACCATGATACCATTCAACCATTGCAGTTCTCCATCGAAATAAATAGTGTGCTGTGAAAAAAGCAACAATAGTAGCAAGAGCCACATAAATACCTGCAAGTGTTATAAATGATAATAAGCTAGCCCAATATTCCTCTATAGTGATTGAATTTGGTGCTGCCAATGCTTTTTGTATCATGTCATAAAATTGACCAAACCATTCATTAATTTTTACATCAATTTAACTTGTACCAAAGAGATAAAATTATAAAAAAGACTCCAACCCACGACCATAGTAACCATTTTCTTTGTGTAAAAAATCTAAACATATTTTATTTTAAGAAATTGTCTGCATATGACTTTTTAACAGTTTTTCTTTTTTGAGGTTCGATAATTTCAAAATCTATTTTATTTTTTTTTGCATATTCAATGGCTAACTCTTTTGTAGAAAATTCTAAATTTAATTCTGATAATGTATCTGAACTAGATTCCCATCCCATTAAAGGATTTAATCCCGAGTCATTTGTTTCAAATCTAATAAGCCATTTATCAGATTTACCAAGTCCAGACTGCATTGAGTTTTTTGTTGGAATATAAATTATTGCTTTTTTCATAAAATGGTCGGGGCGGCAGGATTTGAACCTGCGACCCTCTGGTCCCAAACCAGATGCGCTACCAGGCTGCGCTACGCCCCGATTGAGGTACTAATACATTAGATATTCATAATTTCAAAGAATAAAGAACATCAAAAATAAGGCTTTTTCACAAGAATCGTATATACAGACTATATGATCGTTCAATGTAACAATTGTCATAAAAAGTTTGATTTAGACGCCAATCTAATTCCAGAAGAAGGTCGTCTGTTACAGTGTAGTGCTTGTAACAATACATGGTTTTTTAAAAAAAAAAAAATAGAGACACCTCAAGAAGTAACTAAACCTGAAATTCAAAATAATAAAGAAGAAGAGACTATATCTCCAAAAAATGATGATGCTAATTCTTCTGAAAAACCTTCAAATGATGAAATAGAAAATGTTGAAGTGGAAAAAACTATTGAACCCTTGCCTGATAAAAAAAATTATAGAATATTAAATATATTAGTTGTCTCAATAATATCTTTTGCTGCTTTTATTATTATTATAGATACTTTTAAAACACCTTTAGGAAAAATTGTCCCAAATACTGAACTTTTACTTTATAATTTATATGAAACCTTTAGGGATATAGGTCTATTTATTCAAGATTTATTTTAATTTATGATCAAAACTTTATCAAAACCCTTTAAATGGTTTTTTCAATTAGAGGCAGCAAGTGGATTAGTTTTATTGATTGCAGCAATAATTGCTCTTGTAATAAGTAATTCAAATCTAAGTGAATTATATTTTAGTACCCTTGAGCAATATTTGTTTATAGGTGTTAACAATTTTGGCTTAAAACTTTCTGTTCATCATTGGATTAACGACTTATTGATGGCTGTTTTTTTCTTTTTCGTTACTTTAGAGATTAAAAGAGAATTTATACAAGGTGAGCTTTCTAATTTAAAAAAAGCACTACTTCCAATCATAGGTGCGGTTGGAGGGATGGTAATTCCTGCACTAGTTTATGTTTCAATAAATCTTGGTAATTCAGAAACATTAAATGGTTGGGCTATACCCTCAGCAACAGATATTGCTTTCTCTTTAGGTATATTATCTTTATTAGGATCAAGAGTTCCAATTTCATTAAAGATTTTTTTAACTGCTTTGGCAATTATTGATGATCTTGGTGCTATATTAATTATTGCTTTTTTCTATTCAGGAGATCTAAGTATTAGTTATTTAAGTTTAATTTTGATTTCTTATATTTTGTTACTAATATTAAATAAGTTTGGAATTAAGAAATTTATTCCTTATTTGATAATTGGATCCTTTATGTGGTTTTTTACTTACAAATCTGGCATTCATGCGACTATAGCAGGTGTTTTACTTGCATCAACAATACCTCATAGAGCTAAAGAAAAAGACTTTTCTTTATTAATTAAACTTGAGCACGCAATAAGCCCTTATGTAGCCTTCATCATTATGCCAATATTTGCTTTTGCAAATGCTGGTGTTAATTTAACAGGATTATCATTTTCTAGTTTGTTGGCCCCTGTTCCATTGGGTATACTTTTAGGACTATTTGTTGGTAAGCAAGTTGGCGTGATGGTTATATCATATCTTGCAGTAAAATTAGGAGCAGCACAAATGCCCGATAAGTCTAACTGGTTAAGTTTATATGGTGTTTCAATATTAACTGGTATTGGTTTTACTATGAGTTTGTTTGTTGGAAATTTAGCATTTGTTGAAAATACTCAGTATATGGATGGTGTAAAAATTGGTGTTCTTTCTGGTTCTCTTTTATCAACTATATTTGGCTATTTTATTTTATTATATGCCTCTAAAAAATAGATCATGTATAATAGTAAATATTTCATAATTATATTAACAATATTAATGTTCTCTTTTTTTAACAAGGTCGATGCAAAATATGAAAAAATATTTTTTGATCATACGATCAAAAATATAAACAATGAAGTTATTGATTTAAATCAATACAAAGGAAAAACTATTTTACTAGTAAATGTGGCTAGTAAGTGTGGTTTTACAAAACAATATACTGGACTACAGGAACTATTCGAAAAATATAGAGATAAAGGTTTTTATGTTATAGGAGTGCCATCAAATCAATTTGGAGGTCAAGAACCAGGATCTAATGCAGAAATTAAAGATTTTTGTGAAACTAATTTTAACATTACTTTTCCATTGACAGATAAGGTTGATGTTAAAGGAGACAATGCTCACGAAATATATAAATGGGCAAAGAAAAATTATGGCACCTCAACAGTTCCAAAATGGAATTTTCATAAAATATTGATTAATAAAGAGGGTAAAATAGAAGACACTTTTAATTCTTTTGTAACCCCTATGTCTGGAAAAATTATTAATAAGATAGAGTCTGTATTATAGATTTACTGTAAGTCCATCAAAACCAGGAATAACTTTTTTTGGTAATTTTTTTTTTAACTTATCATAATCAAGATCGCTATGCATATTTGTCAAAATTGTTTTTTTTGGTGAAAGATCTTTAACCAATTCTAAGACTTGATCTAGATTAAAATGAGCAGAATGATTTCTATACCATAAGCAATCAATAATTAAATAATCAATTTTTTTTAATTTTTTATAATCTTTTTTAAAAAATAAACTTATATCACTAGCATATGCTAATTTTTTATTAATTATATAACAAACACTTTTAATTTTACCATGTTCGACTGGAATGGATTCAATTAAAATTTTTTTATTCTTATTAATAAACATATGCTTATTTTTAAGAGGTTAATCTTTAGTGTTGATGGATATCCATGTGATGATTTAAAACAATAACCAAAAGTTGATAGCAAATATTTAGCTGTAAGATTATCCGCATATACAGGAATTTGTTTTTTATTAATCAAAAAAAAAGGTCTTAAATCATTAATACCATGAGTTTGATCGGCATGTAGATGTGTATAAAAAACTCTACTAATATTTTTGATTTTATTTTGTAAAAGTTGTGTTCTTAAATCAGGAGAGGTATCAATTAAGATGTTTTGATTGTCAAATTTAATTAAGGCAGAACATCGTGTTCTAAAGTTTTTTTTATTTCTTAGATCACAATTACCAGAATAACCATCTGCTCTCGGTACACCCATTGAACTCCCACTACCGAGTATGACAAATTTAACTGACATTAAAAATCAAAAAGTCTATTAAAATTATCAGTTGTCAAATCTGACATATCTTTAATAGTTTGATTTTTAATTAAAGATAATTTTTCGAGTGTATATTTAACAAAGCTAGGTTCATTTTTTTTTCCTCTCATAGGTATAGGGGCTAAGAAAGGACTATCAGTTTCTACAAGAAGTCTATCTAAGGGAATAGTTTTAAATGTTTCTTGTAACTCAAGACTATTCTTAAATGTGATTATTCCACTTGCAGAAAAAAATGCATCTAAATCTAATAATTTATTTGCAAAAGTTGTAGAGCCCGTAAAACAATGCATTAAAATTTTTAATCCTTGTGATTTGTAAGATTTTAGAATTTGGTAAGTTTCCTCTTCTGCCTCCCTTGAATGAATAATAATAGGCTTATCAAGAGCTATTGCAGCATCAATATGCGCCTTAAAACAACTTATTTGTTTTTCTCTATCACTATGGTCATAAAAAAAATCTAATCCTGTTTCTCCTACCCCAATTATCTTGTCATTTTGGTTAACTTCTTTAATTATGAAATTTTTATCTACTGATAAATTATCGTTAGTTTCATGAGGATGGATTCCAAATGTTCCATATATAATTGGATCTCTTTTTATAATTTCTTTAATTCTATTAAAACTATCTAATGTAGTGCATATTGTTAACAATTTAGTTATGCCCACATCTTTAGACCTTTTAATAACTTCGTCCAAATTTTCTAAAAGCGGTTCATGATCTAAGTGACAATGTGAATCAATCATTTTTTTCAATCTTTTTAAACAAAATATCAATTTTATTAATTATCTCTCCAGACTTAAGAAAATTATTTTCTCCTATAGAATTAAAGTCAATGTCTTCTTCTTTAAGACCAAATATATTTAGAGCTTTGATAGCTGACTCTGGAATAATAGGATAAAGCATGAAAGTAATTTTTCTAATCATTTCAAGAGATGTATATATTATTGTAGCAAGTCTTTGCGGGTCATCTTTTTTTTTCCAAGGTTCTTGATCATTAAAGTATTTATTTGCTTCAAATAGTGCATTAATAATAAAGTTAATATAGTAATTTATGTTTTGATTATCAATTTCTTTACGTATTAAAGACATATTATCTGAAAATTTATTTAACATTAATAAATCCTCCTCAATAAAATTTTTGATATCAGGAACTTTGGATTGACAATTTTTTTCAGCAAATGCTGTAACTCTTTGGCATAAATTGCCATAATTATTTGCAAGATCACTATTAATACAATCTTCTAACCTATCTTGAGAAATATTACCGTCATTACCAAAAGAAACCTCTTTAATTAAATAATATCTCAAGGGGTCAAGGCCATAAGTTTCAATAATATCAAGAGGGTCAAGGATATTACCTTTTGATTTTGACATTTTTTCATCACCAGACAAAATCCAACCATGACCATAAACTTTATTTGGTAATGTAATTTTTGCTGCCATTAAAAAAGCTGGCCAGTAAACAGCATGGAATCTTAATATATCTTTGCCTATTAAGTGAACTGAGGCAGGCCAAAAATTTTTAAACAAATCATCATCTGTATTTGGATAATTTAAAGCACTAATATAGTTAGTTAATGCATCTAACCAAACATAGATAACATGTTCTGGATTATTTGGAACTTTAATTCCCCAAGAAAAAGCTTTACGACTTATTGATAAATCTTTTAAACCACTTTTTACAAAACTGATGACTTCATTTTTTCTAGATTTTGGTGAAATAAAATCTGGGTTATTTTCATAATATTCAAGCAAGCTATCCTGCCATTTAGATAAACGAAAAAAATAAGATTCTTCTTCAATCCATTCAACTAGGGATCCAGATGAAGTAGCTATCTTATTATCTTCTTTTTCAGAAATCTCTTCTTCGGTATAGAAAGCTTCGTCTGAAACAGAATACCACCCTGAATATTTAGATAAGTAGATATCATCATTTTTCTCAAGTTGTGACCATAAATATTGGACTGTTTTTTTATGCCTATCTTCAGTAGTTCTAATAAAATCAGTATTTGATAAATTTAATGTATTAGACAAATTTCTAAACGTTTGACTTATTTCATCACAAAAAATTTGAGGATCTATATTTTTACTTTCAGCTGCTCTTTGAATCTTTAAGCCATGTTCATCTGTACCAGTTAAAAAATGTACTTTAAAACCATCAATACGTTTAAATCTAGCAAAAAAATCAGCTGCTATACTTGAGTATGCGTGTCCCATATGTGGCTTTGCTGAAGGATAATAAATTGGTGTAGTAATATAAAAATTTTTATTCATTTATAATATTTTTGATTTAAATTCTAAAAATAAACTCTCTTCATCAAGATTAAATTTTTCAGTATTATTAATTTTTTGAATAAAACTTTGATAAAAATTTAATAAAAAATTTTTATTATTTGATGTTTTATATCTTTTTAATAAAAATAATTCGATAAAATTAATTAACAAATTTTTAATAAATATATTTTTTTTATAATATGTATTTTCAATAATTAAACTTATTATAGAAGAGACATCATGGTCTTTAAGATTAATTTGTTTTTCTTCTGCAAATTGAACCAATTTAATAATTTCACCAGGGGTACAATAATAATTAATCAAATCATGATTTAATTCATTTAAAATATTTTGATTAAGTATTTGATTGCATATGTTAACAGTTTCATCAAAAGAAAAGTGAATTTTAAATGTTATGCATCTAGATTTTAAAGTAGGTAAAATATTTTTTTCACTATTAGCTATTAAGATAAAATAAATATTTTCATTAGGCTCTTCTATGATTTTAAGTAAAGCATTAATAGAATTTTTGTTAAGATACTCAACATTATCAATCATTATAAATCGATCTTGATTATTAAAAGTAGATTTATTTGTATAAGAGATCATTCCTCTTATCTGAGCAACATCTATATTTTTTTTCTCAGCCAGTAAATCAATCAAATAAAAATTTGGATGCGAGTTATTCTGTAATAACTTGAAGGATTTATTTTCAGGATTAATTTTATTCTCAGTTAAATCATATTTAAATTCTTCATTTTTTGATAAAAAAAAATTGACTAAATGATAGGCAAAAGTGGATTTTCCTGAACCCTTTTTGCCAGATAATAAAATCTTATTAGGCATTTTTCTATTATTATAAAGTTCAATAATTTCATTAAAAAAATATTTATAGCCATAAATTGATGTATTTTCTGAAGGTTCTAAATTCATATCCTTAAATTAAACTTTTGATTTTATCCAATATAATTTTTTCATTAATCTTTATATTCATATTAGAATTAATCTTAATATATTTTTTTGGTTTTAATTTTAATAGTTTTATAAAGCCATTTTGAACTTTATTATAAAATTTAGTATCGAACTTATCGTATCTATTAAGTCTTTTTCTCTGTCCAAGTCTTTTTTTCATATTATAATTATTGACTATATTTAAAAAAGTAAAATCAATTTTTATATCTTTTAGTAAATGATTATTAATATTTTCTATTAATTTACGATTTACACCCATCCCATAATGCTGATATGCAATTGTAGAATCGGAGAAACGATCTATTAATATAATTTTTTTACCTTTATTTTTTTTAATAAGTTCAATATTTTCACTTCTAGCAGATAAATATAAAAGCAAATCAGTTTCTTTATTAAAGTTAGATTTATTATCTAATATTAGTTTTCTAATTTTCTCTGAATTAACACTTCCACCAGGTTCTCTGATTTTTATAAAAGCAATATTTTTTTTTTTTAAAAAAAAAGCAACTTTTTTGATATGATGAGATTTGCCAGTCCCTTCTATACCCTCAAAGACAATAATTGGTTTTTTAGACATCGCCCCATATTAAAAAATTAATAGATTTCATTAATCTAGAGAAAATATTTAATTTTTTAACATCTTCGAATGCTAATAAGTCATATTCTTCAATAAATTCACCTTTATAACTTAGGTTTAATTTACCAATTACATCATCTTTCTTAATAGGAGCATGTATTGGACCATTATACTTTAATGTAACTTTTAATAAACTTTTTCTTCCTTTGTTAATTACTTTATAAATATCTTTATTAACATAGGTCTTTACAGTGTTTTTTTTACCCAGCCATACCTCAACATCTTCAATAGGCGTTCACTTTGTGTAACTTTAACCAAATCAAAATTCGTCAATCCCCATTTTATAAGTTTAGAGCTTTCACGAGATCTATCACTTTTTGTATCAAAACCACTTCCAACTGCAATTAACCTTCTACCATTTCTATCAACAGATGAAGCTAAAGAATATTTTTCAACAGCTAAATAACCAGTTTTAATACCGTCTGCACCAAGTGAGGAATATAATAGTGGATTTCTATTTCCTTGTGTTATTGGGTCACCTCCAGTTCTATCCCAAGTAAATTCTTTTTCAGCAAACATTTTATATTCTTCAGGAAAATTTTTTATAAGGTAGTTTGACATAATTAATATGTCTCTTACAGTAGATACATTTTTTGTGTTATTTATTCCTGACGAATTAGCAAAATTAGTATTTTCCATACCAATTTCTTTTGCTTTGGCAGTCATCATGATTGCAAATTCATCTTCTGTGCCAGCAATACCCTCGGCTAAAGCTACACAGGCATCATTACCTGAAGCAACTATTATCCCTTTAAGTAAATTTTCTACAGTAACTTCATCTCCAACCATAATAAACATTGATGAATAACCAGCCGATGATAATCGCCATGCATTTTCAGATACTATAAATTTTTCATCTAAGCTTAAGTCACCTTTTTTAATTAAATCAAAAGCAATTATAGCAGTCATGATTTTTGTCATAGAAGCAGGATAAATTGATTTATCAGGTTCTTTTTCAAATAAAATTTCACCAGATAGATAGTCTTGTAGGATAGCTGTTCTTGCCTTAATATTAAATGCAGCTTTTGCATTAAATGTAAATAATAAAAGTGTAAATAATACTAAGAAAAAATTTTGTTTTAATCATTTTATAATTTCAATGTTTTCAAATTCTAATATGTTTATATCATTAAAAGATTTTTGTAGAGTATTAATGTTATAGAATGGACCTAGATAAACTCTATATTTATTTTCCATAATCTTTTCAATTTTAACATCTTTAACATTAGTTTCATTGTTGATTCTATCAATTAATAACAAAGCTGTATCTTTAAAATAAAAATCAGCTATTTTAATTTTATATGAAAATTTATTTGTAGCTTTAGTTGAGCTTTTAATTTGAGTACTATTTAAATCACTAATACTAATATTATTTACTGGTACTTTAGTAGCAACTTTTTTTTCTTCTTCAAAAGTTTTAGCTTTTTTTGCAACAAAAACTGAGTTTTCTAGGATTTCTAAAATCTCAACATATGGCTCCTTCTTATCTAAATTTATTTCATCTGCTATACGAATTGATAAAACAGAATTATTAAAAGAAGGATAATTAGCTTTATTTCCAACGTTGCTATTATTGATTTATTATTTTTTATATTGGTAATTTTAACTTTTGTATTTTTTTTTAAATTTTTTTGAAAAATTATAAGGCTTCTTTCATCTATTTTTCTAGAGATTATTTTTTCTTTTAAAAGATTTTCATTATAAATAAGTGCAAACCCTTTATTAATAAAGGATCTTCTAAAAGTTGAGATGTCTGAATTTTAGTTTGGTTGATAGCTAGTACAGTTACTTACAAATAACATAATAAAAAAAAGAAATATTTTTTTTTATAGAACATTTTCAAATTTTTCTTTTAAAGTACAAACAGCTAGAGCAAAACGTAATGATCTATTCCATTGTAGAATTTTTTCATAATTTTCAAAAACAATATAAGCGGGTTCTAAATTTTGTGCATCAGGAATAATATCTTTATCTGGTGTAATAATTGAGGCTATCATATTGTTGTCAATATTTGTAAAATTATCATTTTTAATTATATATTTTTTTAAAGTCTTAAATTTTTGCTTGCTATGCAAATTTCTTGCCGATGTATTTAATATATTTTGGGGCACATTTTTATCTAATTTTACTCTAATAAAACAAGGTTGATTTTTTTTCCAACCAATTTTGTTTATATAATTTGCAGCAGAAGCAAAAGCATCTTTTGTTGACTTTAATTCAATAATATTATTTCTTATCAAAATCAATCGCATAACGTTCCATAGTAGAAGGCATAAATTGAAAATATCCAAAAGCCCCTGCCCAAGAACCATATAGGATATCATGATTAATTTTTTTACTATCTATCAATTTAAGTATTGTAATAAGTTCTTTTGTGAAAAACTCAGATCTTCTTTCATCAAAACTTAATGTTGCAAGAGATGATAAAATATCCATCTTGCCGACATAAGTTCCAAAATTAGTTTCAATGCCCATTAGTGCTAAAAGCAACTCTTTTTCAACAGAAAATTTATCATCAATAAGATTTATAAAATCTTTATTCGACCTATAAATATCACTTCCCTTCTTTAATTTTTGATCTGAAGTTCTTTTGGATATGTATAATTTTGTATCCTCATAAAATTCAGGCTGAAAACGGTCATACTTTATTACCTTTGGTAAAAACACAACATCAGACATTGCAAGGTCAAAAGTTTTTTCAGAAACACCTTGTTTTAAAGCATAAATTTTAAAATTTTTTAACCATTTAGAAAAATCATTTTCATCTGCCATTAAGTTGCTGGCAAAAAATATAAAAAATATTATCGATAAATATCTAATTATTTTCATATAAATCTTTTAAATAAATAATTACAGCAATCCAAATTAAAATGAAACTTAATGATTTATCGAGAGAAAAAGTTTCATTATAGTAAAAAAAACCCAGTAAAAACTGAAATGTAGGAGTTATATAAAAAATCATTCCAGTTGGTCCTAATCCTGACAGTTCAACACCTCTTACATATAAAAATAAAGGAATCACTGTCATTGGACCAGCCAACATTAATATAAACATTAATGGTATATTGTTAAAACTGAAATAATTTTGACCATTTTGATATAAAAGATAAAATCCTAACAAGGCAAATGGTAAAATAAATAAGCTTTCTATTAATAGACCAATATCTGTATCTACATTAACCTTTTTTCTTATCAGATTATAAAGCCCCCAGCTTACACCTACAATTATTCCAACCCAAGGTATTGAGTCAAAGTTTTTAAACAATAAGAAAATTATTGAAATCAATACCAAAATAATAGACAGACCTCTTTTTTGATTTATTTTTTCATCATAAAAAATATATCCTAAAAAAACACTCAAAATTGGCATAATAAAATATCCAAAACTAGCATCTATAATTTTTTCATTTCCTACAGCATAGATCCAGGTCGCCCAATTGAGAAATATTAATACACTTGAAAAAAATAACAGAGTTATATTTCTAATATTAGATATTATTTCAAAAAAAATATTCCATTTTGAAAAATAAAAAGTAGTTATTATCAACATTACTGCTGTCCATACGCATCTATGAATTACCACTTCTATAGAGCCAGTATAGGAAATAAACTTAAAATAGATTACACCAATTACTCCCCACCAAAAAGATCCTAAGGCTGTTAAAATAATACCTTTATTGAATTTATTATTTTTCATTATAAATATTTCAAATATTAGCTCATTATTTATTCAATTTATCTATTTTATTGTTGAATTAAAAAATTATGATAATAAAACGTTGTTACGGAGAGATGGCAGAGTGGTTGAATGCACCGGTCTTGAAAACCGGCAAAGGGGCAACTCTTTCCTGAGTTCGAATCTCAGTCTCTCCGCCATTAATCTGATCTGTATTCATAATTTTTAAATAA
Organism: uncultured Candidatus Pelagibacter sp.; assembly: GCA_943789075.1. Taxonomy (GTDB): domain Bacteria; phylum Pseudomonadota; class Alphaproteobacteria; order Pelagibacterales; family Pelagibacteraceae; genus Pelagibacter. Next base: position 19,235 of record CALSSS010000001.1, read on the forward strand.
TTCGATAATTTTGTTATTTTCAAAAAATTTGTCTGTTTGTATATTGTGATTTAGCTTATAGAGATCTTCATCATCGTTATCCAATAGATTGCTTAAAAGTATGAGATCATTTTCATTAAGTTTATTTATATATTTTTTAGTAAAAGAAGTTAAAAGTTTATCCATTTCCTTAGTACCTCTATAAGTAGCACGGTAAATTATTTTATTTTTTAAATCCTTTATATTAATCATTGTAATTACTATTATATTCTATCTATCATGAAAAATAAGAATAATTACGATTATTTATTATCAGATCTTACAAAACTAAATGGTGTTGGAAAAAAAACCATGGATATTTTGAAGAAAAAAAAAGTTAATACAATTTTTGATTTATTATGGAGACTACCGAAATCTTATACAGATAGATCATTAGTCACTAAAATTTCTGACCTTCAAATTAATAAAGTTCAGACAATTAGAATAATACCAGCAAAATATCAATTTCCTAGAGTAAGAAACTTGCCAAATAGAGTGAATTGCTCAGATGAGACTGGCAAAATTGATTGTATTTTTTTTCATAGTTATGAAGGATATGTAAGAAAAATTTTACCACTTAATCAAGAAGTTACTATTAGTGGTAAAATCACATCTTTTAGAGGGCAAATATCAAATAACAAATCCAACATATGTTTCACAGGACAGTTCATTAATAGAGACAGTTCATAATAAATATTCTCTTACCGAAGGTATTACTGAAAAAAATTATAATAAAATTATTAAACAAATATTAGAGAATTTACCTATCTTAAATGAATGGCATGACAAAGAAATATTAGAAAGATTTAAAAATGAAAGTTGGAATGAGTCAATTATTAAATTACATGACCCAGAAAATATTGAAAATTACAAAGCAAACTTTTATCAAAGACTAGCTTACGATGAAATATTTGCATCATTTCTTGTAAATTCAGAAATTCGAAAAAAAATTAAGAAAATTAAAAAAACTTCAAAAAAAATTACAGATAACTCATATAACCAAATAATTAATAAACTTAATTTTAAATTAACAAATGATCAAAAAAAATCATTATCCGATATCAATAAGGACTTAAGTTCAAACAGTAAAATGTTTAGACTTTTACAGGGTGATGTAGGCAGTGGAAAAACTATTGTAGCATTAATTTCTGCATTAAGTGTAATAAATTCAAATTTCCAAGTGGCTCTAATGGCCCCCACAGAAATATTAGCTAGACAACACTACACCTTAGCTAAAAAACTATTTCCTGAAAATTTATCTATAGAATTACTTTCAAGTAAAAGTGAAAACATAGATAAGAAAAGAATTATCAACGAATTAAAAAATAATAAAATTAAAATGATTTTTGGAACCCATGCAATATTTCAAAAGAAAATATTGTTTAATAAATTAGGCTATATAATTATTGATGAGCAGCATAAATTTGGTGTTAGGCAAAGAAAATTATTATCTGACAAAGGTGGAGATAATTGCGATGTACTCTTGATGTCTGCAACGCCTATACCAAGAACTTTAACTATGTCTGTTTATGGTGACATGGATGTATCAATAATTAGAGAAAAACCTAATAATCGTAAAGAAGTTAAAACCTATAGTAAACTAGAAACTAAAATGGATGATGTTATCAAATTTGTTAAAAAAGAAATTACAGAAGGTAATCAAGTTTTCTGGGTATGTCCTTTAATTGAAGAGTCTAAAAAATTAGATCATCAATCCTCTGTTAATAAATACGAGTATTTGAATAAAATCTTTCCAAATAAAGTAGCCTTACTTCATGGGAAAATTGAAAATGATGAAAAGGAGGAAATTCTTTATAAGTTTCTTAATAAAAAATATTCAATATTAGTTTCAACAACAATAATTGAAGTTGGGATAGATTTTCCGAATGCTAATGTAATTATAATTGAAAATGCTAATAAATTTGGTTTGTCACAACTCCATCAATTAAGAGGTCGTGTTGGTAGAGGTAATAAACAAGCAAGCTGTATTTTAATGTTTAAATCTAATTTAAGTGTCAATGCAAAAAAAAGGATCAATATATTGAAAAATTCTAATGATGGCTTTGAAATATCAGAAGAAGACATGAGACTTAGAGGTTTTGGCGACTTATTAGGATTTAAACAAAGTGGTGCTAAAAATTTTAGGTTAGCTGATCCTATACAAAATGAAGATTTATTTATCTTGGCAGAAAAACAAATTAAAAAAATTGAACAAGAAAACATTAATATAGAAAAATATAGACCTTTACTAAAATTATATGATCAAGCTGATATTATTAATGATATAGTTTAATTTTTTGGATTTGAGGTTCCTGCAGAAACAATAAATTTTGATGCTTCTTCAAATGTCATATCCAGATAAACTAGTTCTTCTTTAGGTATCATCAGTAAAAAACCACTTGTTGGGTTTGGTGTAGTTGGAACAAAAACGTTTACAAGATTTAATTTAGTTTTAGTTTTTATTTCGCCAGTATTTTCTTTGGTAGCAAAACCAACCGCCCATGAGCCTTTTCTTGGATACTCAACCAAAACAACACTTTTTTTATTTCCTTCCTGCTCTCTAAATGAATCTGTCATCTGACCTATAGCAGAATATATTGTTCTCAAAATAGGTATTCTCTTAAAAAGATCATCAACTAATTGTAAAAATTTTTTCCCAATAAAAGATAATGAGAGACCTCCTACGATTGTAATAAATATGATTGTCAAAATTATTTCAATTCCAGGAATTGAATAAGGAAGATAAGTGTTTGGATTTAGTCCAGCTGGAACTAATTTTGTTGAAAAATTAATTAAAAATTTACTTAAATAAAGTGTAAATCCAATTGGAACAAGTACAATTACCCCAGTGAAAAAATAATTTCTTAATTTCAAGGTTAATGATTTTTTCTTTTTTGACATTTTGTATTAATTATAGCTAGAATAAATTACAAATGAAATTGCAATAATGAAAAGAACTAATAATATTTTGTTGTTTAAATTCATATATGATAATGATTATATAATTATCAAATTTTATAAAAAATGAATAGAAGAAAATTTTTAAATGTAATGGGGTGTGGATGTTCAGGTCTACTGATTAATGCTTGCTCTACAACACCTATTACAGATCGTAGACAATTCAAAATTATACCTGAGGCTAAATTAAATGCTCAAGCAGCTCAAATTTATGAAAAAGTAAAAGAAAAAGAAAAAATGAGTGATGATAAAAAAACACTTAATGAAATTAAAGATATTGGAAAACGAATGGAAGATTCAATTTCGGAATATTTTTATAGAGCAGGACTAGATGACCCAACAGTAAATTTTGATTGGGAGTATATATTAATTGATAATAAAAAGATCAAAAATGCCTGGTGTATGCCAGGTGGTAAAATTGCTGTCTATACAGGAATTCTTAAGGTTACCAAAAATACTAGATGGTTTAGCTTCAGTGATGGGTCATGAGATAGCCCATGCTGTTGCAAAGCATTCTGTTGAAAGAGCTAGCAGAAGTGTTTTATTAAATACAAGTACTCAGCTTATTGATATTTTTTCAGGAGGTAAATTATCACAAGTTAATAGAGTAACTGGTATGAATACTGTTGGTTTGTTATCTCAAATAGGATTAATGAATCCCTTCTCTAGAACTCAAGAAAGCGAAGCTGATTATTTAGGAATGATTTTTGCTTCATTATCTGGATTTGATATTAGAGAAACAAAAAAATTGTGGGAAAGAATGAAAGAGTCCAATAAAGGGAAAGAACCACCTCAGTTTATGAGCACCCATCCCTCTTCTTCTAAAAGAATAAAAGATCTTTCAGAATGGGAAAACAGTGTGATACTTGACTATCCACCAATTAATATTAGTTAATTTTATTTTATTGGTGAGCCCTGATGGACTCGAACCATCGACCCATTCCTTAAAAGGGAATTGCTCTACCAACTGAGCTAAGGGCCCACATAGAATTTAAAAAAGTTGAGATTTTGTTTTTTTTTATCACATTTTAAAAAAAAACTTTTGGTGAAGCCTTCTTTAAAATTTTTAAATTTCTTTACACTTAAAAATTTAAACAATAAAAAAATATCTAAACTTAAATAAATTTTATTACCAAAAAACAATTATTTATTCGATAACTTGTTAAATTGCAAATATTTTTATTACAACCTATCAATGTATTCATCGTGAAACTTGTTAAATGTACCATTTTTAATATTATCTCTTATGGCAGACATTAATTCTTGATAAAAGTTGATATTATGTAGTGTTAAAAGAGTAGAACCTAAAATTTCATTTGTATTAAATAAATGGTTTAAATAATTTTTAGAATATTTATTAAGACTTAAATTAGAACAATTAATATCTAATGGCTCATTGTCATTTTTATATTTATTATTTTTAATATTTAAACGTCCATTCCAAGTAAAAGCTAGACCTGTTCTTCCTGATCTTGTTGGCATAACGCAATCAAACATATCAACACCTCTTTTAACAGCACCAAGAATATCTGTAGGTGTTCCAACGCCCATTAAATATCGAGGTTTATCACTTGGCATATGTTCTTTGATATCATCTAAAACATTAAACATTTCTTTTTGCGTCTCACCTACTGCAAGTCCTCCAATTGCATAACCATCAAAGTCAATTTTAGTTAAGGCATTAAGTGACTTTAATCTAAGATCCTTGAATAATCCTCCTTGAACAATACCAAAAAGAGCTTTATGGGGATTTGAGCCAAATGCTATTTTTGATCTCTCGGCCCAATAAATTGATAGTTCCATTGATTTATTAATGATGTCGTAATCATTAGTTTTTTTTGGACATTCGTCCATGATCATTACAATGTCCGAGTCTAATCCTTTTTGAATACCGATACTTTCTTCAGGGCTTAAAATAAATTTTTTTCCATCAACATGTGAATTAAAAATCGCACCTTTTTCTCTATCTACTTTATTTAGTTTGGATAAAGACATTACTTGAAATCCTCCAGAGTCTGTAAGAATAGGAAGTTTGCAATTCATAAATTTATGAAGACCACCAGCACTAATAATTCTTTCAACTCCAGGTCTAATCATTAAATGATAAGTGTTACAAAGAATAATTTCTGAACCTGTTTTTATAACATCATCAATTAAGCAGGCCTTAACAGTTGCCTGGGTTCCAACTGGCATGAAAGCTGGAGTTTGAATATTTCCTCTATGAGTTTCAATAACACCAGCTCTGGCAAAGTTATCATTTCCCAAGACATTAAAATTAAATTTTTTTAACGTCATTAATTGTTTTAAATGATTATTTAAAACTAATAATCTTATCTGGATTAGTTACTGAGCCGTTATTATTTTGGTCACCTCTTTTAATCTTATCTACAAATTCCATTCCTTCAATAACTTTACCAAAGACCGTATATTGTCTATCTAAAAATGAAGCCTCTTTGAAACAGATAAAAAATTGACTATTAGCACTATTTGGATCTTGTGAACGAGCCATTGATAGCGTTCCTCTTTCATGAGGTAAATTACTGAACTCTTCCTTAAGATCTGGAAGATCTGAACCACCCATACCAGCTCGTCTTAGATCAAACTCGTCACTTGTAGAATTTCCAAACTTAACATCACCAGTTTGTGCCATGAAACCATCAATTACTCTGTGAAAAACTACACCATCATATTTACCTTCTTCAGCGAGTTGTTTAATTCTTTTTACATGATTAGGTGCCACGTCCTCAAAAAGTTCTATTTTTACATCACCATCTTTAAGTTTTAAAATCATTATGTTCTCCTCTGCAGTTGCATTATTGGTTGTTAAAAAGATTAAAAGTAAAATTTTGATTATAAATTTATTCATATTTTTCTTTTAAAGACTTTATTGTGCTTTTTGTAGTAAATTTTCTAATATCACCTTTTAATTTGATAATTTCTTTTACAAATCTAGAAGAAATAATCTGGTTTTCTACATCTGACATTAAAAAAATCGTTTCAATATTGTTATTTAATTTTCTATTCATACCCGCTAATTGAAATTCATATTCGAAATCAGAAACAGCCCTAAGGCCTCTTAAAATTATATTTGATTTATATTTTTTACAAATATCAGTAGTTAATGACTGAAACGAAATGATCTCAATTTTACTCTTATTTAATTTTAGGTCTTTGAAAAGTGCCTTTTTAATGATTTCTATTCTTTCATCAGAATTAAATAAGTAATTTTTATTTGCACCATCTGAAACTGCAATGACAATTCTTTCAAATAATTTTAAGGATTTTTTAATAACATCTATGTGGCCATATGTAATAGGATCAAACGTACCTGGATACACAGCAACTTTTTTCATTACACTAAGTTATCATCAATTTTTATTGCTGAAACTACTTTTTCATCACCCGATAATTTAATAATACGTACACCTTGAGTATTTCTTCCCGCTGTTCTAATTTCTTTTACAGCAACTCTAATAACTCTACCTTTATTTGTCGAGATCATAACTTCATCACCCTCTAAAACTGGAAAGCTAGAGGATATATTTCCATTTCTTGGAGAATTAACAATCCCTATAATTCCCTTTCCACCTCTATTTGTTACCCTGTAATCATTATGCAATGTTTTTTTACCATAACCATTTTCAGTTATAGATAAAATAAATCTCTCTTCTGTTTTTGAGTCTTTTTTATTCTTTACGTGATCAATAATAGATAATGAAACAATTTCATCATTCGGTGCTAATTCTAAACCTTTTATTCCTTTAGAAGATCTTCCTTTAAAAATTCTTAATTTTTTCGACTCGAATCTTATACATTTTCCATTTTTTGTACTTAGCATTATATTTTGATCATCTTTACAGATTTCAACCCCAACAATTTTATCATTTGGATCAAGTTTCATTGCAATTTTTCCAGCTGAATTAATAGATGAAAAATCTTCAAGACTGTTTTTTCTAATCTTACCTTTGGCAGTTGCAAAAACTATTTGCAAATTTTTCCAATCATTTTCAGGAAATGGCATTATAGAGCTAATTGATTGGTGACTTTTTAAAGGTAAAATATTGAATAATGATTTTCCTTTAGATGCAGTTGATCCTTCGGGAATTTTCCAAGCTTTAATTTTATAAACAAGACCTTCGGTTGAAAAAAAGAGTAATGATGTGTGCGTATTAACAGATAATGTTTTAACAACAGAGTCTTCATCTCTTGTAACAATACCAGATTTTCCTTTACCACCTCTTTTTTGCTGTTTAACGTTACTTAATGCACCACGTTTAATATAACCTTGTAAAGTAACTGTTATGATTACTGACTCTTTTTGAATAGTTTCTTCAATATCGTAATTCAAAATTGCATCAATAATTTTAGTTCTTCTTGGTACAGCAAATTTTTCTTTGATAGTTTTAAGCTCTTCACTTATTACCTTTAAAAGCTCTTTTTTTGAATTAATTATTTTTTTATATCCTTTTATTAAATCTGCTAATTTTTTAATCTCTACTTCAATTTCATTGATGCCTAAAGCGGTTAACTTTTGTAGTCTCAATTCTAAAATTGCAATTACTTGAGGTTCTGAAAGAGAATAAAGATTTTTACCCTTTTTATCCACTATTAAGGATATTAATTTTAAAGATTTATTTATTTTCCATTTAGTATTTAATAAAGATTTTTTTGCATCATCTGGTGTTTTTGATGAACGAATAATCTTAATAATCTTATCTAGGTTTTCTACAGAAACAGAAAGGCCAATTAATATGTGTGCTCTATCTTCAGCTTTTTTTAAATCAAATTTAGTCTTCTTAATTACAACATCTTCTCTAAATGATAAGAAATGAGATAAAAACTCTTTAAGGTTACAAATTTTTGGTTTTCCATCAACTATAGCTAAAGTATTAAAACCAAAAGAACTTTCTATAGATGTATTTTTATAAAGTTGTCTCTTAATCGTCTCAGGCTCCACACCATTTCTTAAATCAATAGCAACTCTTATACCTTCTCTATTTGACTCATCTCTAATATCTTTAATACCTTCAATTTTTTTTTCTCTAACAAGCTGTGCAATACGTTCGTTTAGTACTGATTTGTTCACTTGATAAGGTACTGAGGTAATAACAAGTCTTTCTCTTCCATTTTTTTGTGCTTCAACAGATATTTCACCTCTTATTTTAAAAGATCCACGTCCAATATTGTATCCATCTTTAATAATTGACTTACCAATGATCACGCCCCCAGTTGGAAAATCTGGACCTGGTATATGTTTCATTAAATCTTTAATCTTAATGTCTTTATTTTCAATTAAAGCTAATGTTCCATCAATTATTTCACCAAGATTATGTGGGGGTATACTTGTAGCCATACCAACCGCTATACCACCAGCTCCATTAACTAGCAGATTTGGATATTGTGCAGGTAAAACCGAAGGTTCTTTTTCAGTTTCATCATAATTACTTTTATACTCAATAGTATTTTTTTCAATATCATCAATTAAATACTGTGAAACTTTAGCCAATCTTGTCTCAGTATACCTCATAGCTGCTGCCGGATCTCCGTCTATAGAACCAAAGTTACCTTGGCCTTCAACTAAAGGTAAGCTCATAGAAAAATCTTGAACCATTCTAACTAAAGCGTCATAAACAGATTGATCGCCATGTGGGTGATATTTACCAATTACATCTCCAACTATTCTTGCAGATTTTCTAAATTGTTTAGACCAATCATAGCCACCTTTATACATTGCAAATAATATTCTTCTATGAACAGGTTTTAAGCCATCTCTTACATCTGGGAGTGCCCTACTTACAATTACACTCATCGCATAAGATAGATAAGACGAGCTCATCTCGTCATGCATCGAAATTAACTTGATATTTTTATCTTTAGGAATTTCTGTGTTAGGCATAAAAAACTAAAATGGAATTTCGTCATCCATATCGTTTGATGTTTGTGGCGAGTCTTCAAAATTATTATTTGATACTTGATTATTATCATTTTGAATTCCACCACCTGTGTTGCCACCACCAAGCATTGTAAGAGAAGAGTTGTAACCTTGTATTACAATTTCAGTTGAATATTTATCTTGTCCAGATTGTTCATCTTTCCATTTTCTTGTTACAATTTGACCTTCAACATAAATTTGAGCACCTTTTTTTAGATATTGCTGCACTACATTTACTAAACCATCATTAAATACAACTATACGGTGCCATTCAGTCTTTTCTTTTTTTTCACCAGAAGTTTTGTCTTTCCAGGTTTGGCTTGTTGCTAAACTTAATCTTGCAACACTTTTCCATTTACCATTTGTTTAATCTCAGGGTCTGCGCCTAAACGCCCAATTAATAATACTTTATTTAAACTTCCAGCCATAATATTTTAAAATGTTTATTTATTTATTTAGTTTTTATATCACAATATAACCTGAATATTAATTTTATTAATTTAAAGCAACTAAAATTATGATCAAAAAGATAGTTATCAAGGGTGCAAAAGAACATAATTTAAAGAATGTTTCAGTTGAAATTCCTAAAGATCAATTTGTAGTCATAACTGGACTTTCAGGTTCAGGAAAGTCCTCTCTTGCTTTTGATACAATTTATGCTGAGGGACAAAGACGTTATGTTGAAAGTTTATCTGCCTATGCACGTCAATTTTTAGATAAAATGAAAAAACCAAATGTTGATCTTATTGAAGGTTTAAGTCCTGCTATAGCTATAGAACAAAAAAATACTTCAAAAAATCCAAGATCAACAGTTGCTACTGTAACAGAAATATATGACTACATGAGAGTGCTTTATGCAAGAGCTGGAATACCATTCTCTCCATTTACTGGCAAACCTATAACATCACAAACAATTACTCAAATTGTAGATTTAATAAAAAAATTACCAAAAAAATCTACAATTTATATTTACGCTCCAGTAGTAAGAGGTCGTAAGGGTGAATATAAAAAAGACATTCTTAGTTATAAAAGAAGAGGTTTTAGAAAAATTAAGATAGATGAAGTTTTGTATGATATTGAAAAAGCTCCTGATTTAGATAAAAAAATCAAACACGATATATCGGTTCTTGTAGATAGAATTGTTATTAATTCATCTCTTGGAAATAGGTTGGCTGAAAGTATAGAGGCGGCTGTAAATCTATCAAATGGCTTGGTTTTTGTTGAATATGAAGATGAAACCTTACCTCAAAAGTTTAGAAAAACTGAAAAATTAATTTACTCAACTAAATTTGCATGTCCTGAGAGTGGATTTACTATTGAAGAGATTGAACCAAGACTATTTTCTTTTAATAGTCCGTACGGTGCCTGTGCAGAATGTGAGGGTATTGGCATAAAGCTAAATGTAGATCCAAATTTAGTAATACCCGATGAGAGAAAAAGTATCGCTGATGGAGCAATTGAACCATGGGCCAAATCTACAACGCTATATTATGCACAAACACTAGCTTCAATAGCAAAACATTACGGATTCTCATTGGATGAAAAGTGGAAAAAATTACCAAAAAAAATTAAGGATGTAATTTTATTTGGTTCAGATGAAGAAGAAATAAAATTTAATTATGATGATGGATATGAAAAATATTCACACAAGAAAACTTTTGAGGGTGTTATCAATAATTTAGAAAGAAGATTTTTGGAATCTGATAGTGAATGGAAGAGAGAGGCAATAGCCGAGTATCAATCAGATTCAGCCTGTGAAGGATGTAATGGAAACAGACTTAAAGAAGAGGCTTTATGTGTAAAGATAGATAATCTAAACATAAGCGAAGTTACAAAAAAATCAATTTTAGATGCCTCTAAGTGGTTTAAAGAATTAGAAGTTAAATTAGATAAAAGACAATTTAAAATAGCTGAACATATTTTAAAAGAAATTAATGAAAGATTAAATTTTCTTTTAAATGTTGGTTTGGATTATCTAACTCTGTCTCGTGAGTCTGGAACTTTATCAGGTGGAGAGGCTCAACGAATAAGATTAGCATCTCAGATTGGCTCTGGATTAACTGGAGTTCTTTATGTTCTAGATGAACCTTCTATTGGATTACATCAAAAAGATAATGTTAAACTAATTGATGCACTCAAAAGACTTAGAGATTTAGGAAACACTGTAATAGTTGTTGAGCATGATACTGAAACTATGGAAAATGCAGATCATATAATTGATTTGGGTCCTGAAGCTGGAACTAAGGGTGGAGAAATTATAGCTCAGGGAACTTATAATGAAATCTTAAAAAACAAAAATAGCATAACCGGACAATACTTATCTCACAAAAAATATATCGAAATACCAAAAACAAGAAGGCTTGCTAAAAATGGTAGATTTGTAGAAATTAATGGTGCATCTGGAAATAATTTAAATAATGTAGATCTAAAAATACCAATTGGTAGTTTTACTTGTGTAACAGGAGTTTCTGGAAGTGGTAAGTCCACGTTGATACTGCAGACCTTATATCATGCGCTTAATTTAACCTTAAATAATAAAGCTCGAAAAGTACCAAAAGCATTTAAAGGATATAAGGGAGTTGAACTCATTGATAAAATTATAGATATCGACCAGTCTCCTATTGGAAGAACACCTAGATCAAATCCAGCCACTTACACTGGTGCTTTTGGTCCTATTAGAGATTGGTTTACAGCGCTTCCTGAGTCAAAAACTCGTGGTTATAAACCTGGAAGATTTTCATTTAATGTTAAAGGTGGTCGTTGCGAAGCATGCGAGGGTGATGGTGTAATTACTTATGAAATGCATTTCTTGCCTGATGTTTATATACAATGTGATGAATGTAAAGGAACTAGGTATAACAGAGAAACCTTAGAGATTAAATTTAAAGGAAAAAGTATTGCAGATGTTTTAGACATGTCTGTAGATGAAGGGTGTGAATATTTTGAAAATATTTCAAACATTAAAACTAAATTATTAACATTAAAGAAGGTAGGTCTTGGTTATATAAAAATTGGACAACAAGCTACAACTCTATCTGGTGGTGAGGCTCAACGTATTAAATTAGCTAAGGAACTTTCAAAAAGATCTACAGGAAGAACTATGTACATATTAGATGAGCCTACAACAGGTCTTCATCAACATGATATTAAAAAACTATTAGAAATATTGCACACATTTGTAGCTCTAGGAAATACAGTTGTTGTTATTGAACATAATCTAGATGTAATTAAAACAGCAGACTATATTGTCGATATGGGACCTGAAGGTGGTGTCAAAGGTGGAAATATTATCGCAGAGGGCAAACCTGAGGATATTATCAAAATAAAAGGTAGTTATACTGGTGAATTCTTAAAACCCATGCTCGAAGAAAAATTTAAAAAGAGGTTAAAGATTTAAAAATTTAGTGTATAAGTGATTCTAATTATGGGTAATTTACTATCATCACTTCCAAAAACTATTCACGCATCATTAGCTTTAGCTGTAATTTTTTTTCTAGGGTTATTTTATGGTAATGGTGGTTTTGATTTTGATACAATTTTTTGGAGTTGGTTAACAAGATTTATTCATGTAACGGTTGCTATAATGTGGATTGGGCTTCTTTGGTATTTTAACTTTGTACAAATTCCAAATATGCCAAAAATCCCTGATGAACAAAAGCCCGCTATAGGTAAAGTTATTGCTCCAGCTGCATTATTTTATTTTAGATACGCTGCATTACTGACAGTTCTGTCTGGATTAATTTTAGCTTATTTAAATGGTTATTTACACGATGCTATGACTTTAGGTGGTGGTAGGAAAAAATACAGCTATAGGTATTGGTATGTGGCTTGGTTTATATATGGCATTTAATGTTTGGTTTATAATTTGGCCAAATCAAAAAAGAGCATTAGGCATGGTTGAGTGTGAACCTGATGTTAAAGCAAAATCAGCAAGAACAGCTATGCTGTTTTCAAGAACAAATACACTTCTTTCTCTACCAATGTTACTTTCAATGGTAGCGGCACAAAATTTATATTAATTTTTTTCTGCTTCTTCTTTTATAATAGTTTTTTGTGATACTCTTAATTTAACTAATATTGGATTGGCAATATAGATTGAAGAATAAGTTCCAAAAATAACCCCAAATATCATAGCGAGTGAAAAACCTTTAAGTATCTCTCCACCGAATAAATATATTGAAACTAAAGCAAGTAATGTGGTTATTGAGGTAATTAGAGTTCTTGATAGAGTTTCATTTATCGACTTATTAGTTAGGTCAAAGATTTTAATATCAGAATATTTTCTGAGATTTTCTCTTACACGATCAAAAATTACAACTGTATCATTCATCGAATAACCAACTATTGTTAAAACTGCGGCTACTATCGATAAATTAATTTCTAAATTTAATAGAGAGAATAAACCAAGTGTTATTAGAACATCATGAAACAAAGCTATAATTGCACCTAAACTAAACTGCCATTCAAATCTTATCCAAATATAAAATAACATTGCTGCTAACGACAAAAGTATTGCAGTTATACCAGACTTTAAGAGTTCAGAACTTACCTTGGGGCCAACATTTTCAACTCTTCTAAAGGTAAAATTTTCTCCAATTGAATTGGTAAGATCTTCTTTAATTAATTCAATAATATTTGAACTTGTGTCTTTTTTTTCAATTTTAATCAAATAATCACTATCTTGACCAAATTTTTTAATATTAACATCCCCTAAATTCATTTTACTGAATACACCACGAAGAGTTGCTACATTAGTTTGGTTATCTTGTGTTCTTAATTCAATTAATGTGCCCCCTTTAAAGTCAATACCAAAATTTAGACCTTTAAAAGATAAAAGTATAATTGAAATAGCAACTAACAATGTTGAGACTATACTGAATGATTTATAAAATTTATTAAAATTTATCATCTAAATAAGTTTAGGTTTTTCTTTATTTTTGACCACATAAAAACTTGTTAATAATCTTGCAATAAAATAAACCGAAAATAATGTTGTAAATATTCCTACAGCTAATGTTACAGAAAACCCTTTAACTGGTCCTGAACCCATAAAAAATAATATAATTGCTGCAATTAAAGTTGTTACATTGGCATCAATGATTGCTGTTTTGGATTTAACATAACCTGAGTCGAATGCTATAATATTATTTTTTTCTTCTCTTAATTCTTCTTTAATTCTCTCAAAAATTAAAACATTTGCGTCAACAGCCATACCAACAGTTAATATTATTCCAGCAATTCCAGGTAACGTTAAAGTTGCTCCAAATAATGTTAGTATACCAATCAGAAAAAATAAATTTACAATCAAAGTGATATTTGCAATCAAACCAAATACTTTATACTTATAAATCATAAAAATTATAACCAAAGCAAATCCAATACATAGTGAAATTATACCAGCATTTATCGAATCTTGTCCAAGATCTGGCCCAACTGTACGCTCTTCTATTATGTTAAGTGGGGCTGGTAATGCTCCAGATCTAAGAAGTAAAGCTAGATCAGTAGCTGATTGAAATGTAAAGTTTCCACTAATTTGTCCAGATCCACTTACTATGGCATCTCTTATTACAGGTGCACTAACAATTTTACCATCAAGAACTATAGCTAGTTGTTTGCCAATACCTTCTGTAGTAGCTTTACCAAATCTTTTAGCACCTACTCTATCAAGTTTGAAAGACACAACTGTTTCGTTGGTTTGAGTATTCATATTAGGTTGTGCATCAAGTAGGTTTTCACCACTCAAAATTATTCTTTTACTTACCAGGGCTTCGTTTATTTCATCATCGTACTTAAGAATTTCTGCACCAAAAGTATCATTGTCATTTTGTGTTATAAAACGAAAACTTAAATTGGCAGTTTTTCCTAATAAAGATTTTATCCTCATAGGATCATCTAAACCTGGTAATTCAACTAAAATTCTATCATTTCCTCTTTTTAGAATATTTGGTTCATTTGTACCTACTTCATCAACTCTTCTTCTAACTATTTCAATTGCCTGATCCTGTGATGATGTTTTAATTTCAACTAACCCATAATCTGAAAGCTTTAGTTGAAATTCATTATTTGAAGATATTAAGTCAAACTGGTGAGATTTGTATTGCGGATAATAAGGATTTATCTCACTATCTTTATCCATAAAAAAAGACTCTATCTTTTCTTTTAAGGTTGGATCTACATTAAAAATTATAGATTTATTAGATATTCTTAAATCTATAAATTTAATATTTTCCTTGTTTAGAAAATTTCTAATATCGGTTGCTGTGTTCTGTAATTTTTGAAGTTCTACAGGATCATTATCAATTTCGAGTAAAAGATAAGATCCACCCTGTAGATCTAAACCAAGATTTATTTTTTTTGAAAAAAATTTATCTTCAGTATTTGAAAAATTTGATAACGATATAAATAAAAAAAATATAGTTATTATAGATATTATAATAATTCTTAATTTTGAAAAATATAACACTTCAACTTGATATTATTTTTTAACTTCAGGTGTATTTAGTAAACCTTGAATACCTGTAGATTTAATAATCTCAACTTTAACATTTTCAGAAATTAAAACCTCAACTTTTTCGTTATCAATAACTCTTTCAATGGTTCCAATAATTCCAGCAGAGGTAACAACTTTGTCTCCTCTTGTTAAGTTCTCAACCATGGCTTTATGCTCTTTAACTTTCTTTTGTTGAGGTCTTATTAAAAAAAAGTAAAAAATAACAAAAATTAAAATTAATGGTATAAATTGACCTATTCCTTGATCCATATTTCTCCTAGATTAAAATGAATACTTATAACAAATGAGTGATTAAAACAACTTTAAATCTTATTGATTTTATCAATATTATTCATGTATGGTTTTAAAGCCTCTGGAATAAGAATTGAACCATCCTCTTGTTGATAATTTTCAAGTATTGCTACTATTGTTCTGCCGACAGCCAAACCACTTCCATTAAGAGTTCCAACAAATACTGTCTCTTTTTTACTATTTTTATATCTAGCTTTCATTCTTCTGGCTTGAAAAGAACCACAAGAAGAACAACTTGAAATTTCTCTATATTTATTTTCAGATGGTAACCAAACTTCAATATCAAAAGTTTTTTCTGCACTAAAACCCATATCACCTGAGCATAATATAATCTTTCTGTAAGGTAGTTTTAACAAGTCTAGAATTTTTGTTGCACAGTTAGTCATTCTATCTAATTCAGCTAAACATTGGTTTGGCTCTACAATACTAACCATTTCAACTTTGTAGAACTGATGTTGCCTAATCATTCCCTTAGTGTCCTTTCCATAGCTGCCAGCTTCTTTTCTAAAGCATGGTGTTGATGCAACCATTCTTATTGGAAGAATTTCTTTATTAATAATCTGATCTTTAACCATATTGGTTAATATCACTTCAGCAGTTGGTATTAAAAACTTTCTATCATTTGAATCATCAAGTTTGAGTTCAAACTGATCATTATCAAATTTTGGTAATTGACCTGTTCCAAACATTGTAGAGTCGGTTGCAATTAATGGAGGTGAAATTTCTTTATAACCATTTAAATTAATATGAGTATCAAGCATAAAATTAGAAATCGCTCTTTCTAGTAAAGCAAGTTTATCTTTAACAAAGACAAATCTAGATCCTGTGGTTTTTGTCGCAAGATCAAAATCAAGCATATTTAGATTTTCACCTAGCTCATAATGAGACTTAGGCTTGAAAGTAAAATTTGGTATTTTTCCTGATTTTAAAATTTCAATATTAGAGTTTTCATCTTTACCTATCGGAACATCATTATACGGTAAATTCGGTAATGATGCTAAAATATTGTCTAATTCATTTTTTATTTTACTTTGAGATGATGAAATTTCTTCAATTTTTTTTGAAATTTCTTTTGATTTTTCAAATAAAGATTTATCTTTAGATTTAGATATTTCTTTTTTTTCTTTTTCTAAATTTTCTTTTTCTTGTATAAATTTTCTATTATTTTCATCTAATAATAAAATTTTTTCAAAATCGACATCAATAAATCTTTTTTTAAGACCATCTTTAAATGATGAAATATCACTTCTAATATCTTTAATATTATGCATCTAATTTATTCTTTTTTTCAATAATATTTACTGAAAATATAGATAATTCATATAAAATCAATAAAGGTATGGCTAAACCAATTTGTGTTATTGGGTCTGGTGGTGTCAATAATGCAGCAGCAGCAAAAATTATTACAACAACATACTTTCTTCTTTCTCTTAGAAATTGAGCATCAACAATTCCTACTCTAGCAAGTAAACTTAAGACAACTGGTAACTGAAAACTAATCCCAAATGCAAAAATTAACTTCATTACTAAGGATAAATATTCATTTACTTTAGCCTCTAGCTGAATAGGCAAACCAGTTGCGGCTCCTGAGCTTTCAAATGATAAAAAAAATTTAATTGCAAGAGGCATTATCAGATAATAAACAAGCATTCCTCCTAAAAAAAATAATATAGGTGTTAAAACTAAGTATGGAATTATTGCAATTTTTTCATGCTTATACAATCCAGGAGCGATAAATTTCCAGATTTGCATTAATATATATGGACAGGTTACAAAGAAAGCAGCAAAAAAAGAAACCTTTAAATAAGTTAAAAAAGTTTCTTGTAGTGCAGTAAAAATCAATCTTCTATCTGTACCAGTTTCTTTTACTGCTTTAGCAAAAGGTTCTACCAAAAAACCATATAAACTCTCAGAAAAAAAATAACATCCTATAAAAAATATGAATAAAAAAATAAATGAATGGATTAATCTTTTTCTTAATTCAGCTAAGTGACTTATGAAGCCTCCGTCATTATCAGATTTTGTCATTATCTTTATCTTTATTTTTATTCTCTTCTTTTGATTTTTTTATTTCATTAGATTCAATATCTAAATCTGCAACTTCACTTTGAATATTGTTAATATATCTCTTTGTTGTACCAATCCATGAACCTACTTTTTTTAACATAAATGGAAAATCTTTAGGGCCGATTACAATAATAGCTACTGCTACTATTAATAAAATCTCAAACCAGCCTATAGTGGGCATTTGACTTACTCTTTGTCTTTACTGTCTTGATTATCTTCAGAAATATTTTTTGGCTCTGGTTCATCGGTAATGTCTGAAGCCATTCCTTTTTTAAAACTTTTAATACCCTTGGCTACATCACCCATTAGACTAGAAATCTTACCTCTACCAAATAGTAGGACAACTAAAATTACAACGATTGCTATTTGCCAAATTCCAATGCTCATAAGGTTTTTATACATCTTTTAAATAGTATTTTAAAGAAACTTTTTATTTGTCTTCATTGGAATTCAATGTGCTGCTTAACATCTCATCTATATTTTCATAGATATCTTCCTTTTTTTCTTCTTGTTTCTCCTTGTAAAACTTACCAGTACCAAAAATTGCATTATCAATATTTGAACTATCAATTAAACCAGCAGATCCCAATTCATCAACTGTAGGTAAGTCAGACAATTTTTGAAGACTGAAATGACTTAAAAAGTCATCAGTAGTTGCATATTGAATTGGTTTACCAGGAACATCTTTTCTTCCTTGGGGTTTGACCCAGTTTAACTCCATAAGTATTTCCAATGTATTCGTACCAAATGCTACACCTCTAATTTCCTCAATTTCAGCTCTAGTTACTGGCTGGTGATAAACAATAATTGCCAATGTTTCTATTGCAGCTCTTGAAAGTTTTTTTTCAACTGTTTTTTCCTGTGACATTAAATTTGATAAAGTTTCAGAAGTTCTAAATGACCATTTGTTAGAAATACAAACTAAATTTATGCCTCTTGACGAATAATCCGTTTGAAGTTTTTCTAAAGTTTTTAAAACATTAATTTTTTTTGAAATTTTTGACTCAATTGTTTCAATATCCAAAGGTTCTGCTGCTGCAAAAACTATAGCTTCAACTTCTTTTTCTCCAACATTTATTTTTTTTGGAAATTCAAAAATATTATTTTTCAAATTCTTTTTAACCTTGTTCATTTAATTTCCTTAACATAAATTTCATCAAATAAATTATCTTGTTTGATTGTAAGATTGCCTTCTTTAACAAGTTCAAGGGATCCAGCAAAAATTCCTGCTTTTCCAGTACGTTTATATTTAAGACCACTCTTAAACGTACTGGGTATTAAGTCATTTATATTTTTCCAATCTATGAGTTTACCAAAAAATTCTTTAATTCTTTTAATGCCATCTTCTGTGGTGAAAACAGGTAGTTTGGGGATATTCATTCTTTGAAAATCTTTTGTCATAATAATAGATGAATAAGATTTAAGTAATTCGTATAAGTTTAATTTATATTCCGTGCTATAAATTGATCTTATATTACCTTTGATTCCTCTAAGTCTAATTTCTCTACCTAATCTTTTTCTTTTTAACATTTGATCAGAAAGTAAACGAATTAATTCCAATTTTTTTAATTGTAATTTTAATTTTTCAGCAACTTCTAAAACTTTAAATTCTTCTTCAGGATTACCGGGTAATAATAATTTAGATTTTAAATATGTAAGCCAAGTTGCCATTAATAAATATTCTGAGGCAACTTCTAAATTCAAATTAGATTGACTTTTTATATAATTATGAAATTGGTCGGCTAATAAAGTTATTGAAATATCTTCGAGATTAACCTTTTGAGCTTTTGCTAAATCTAATAATATATCAAGAGGTCCTTGATAATTATCAAGATCAACATTGAAGTTTTTAGAATCATTAATCGACATTCCAAATATTAGCTTATAATTTTGTAAAATTGTGATGTTTTTTTAATTATAAATTTGTTTAAAAATGGAGAATTAATAGCCACAGCTTTCATTTCCTTAAGATTTCCATTGCAGTGTAAAACCAAATCACATCCAGCACTGAATGCTTTTATCGTATTATCTTTTATACTAAATTTTAAACTTTTCATCGAAATATCATCTGACAACAAAATATTTTGAAATTTAATTTTTTTACGAATTATATCTATTACTTTTTTTGAATGAGTGGCTGTATAAACTTTATCAATATGAGAATAGACAATATGTGCCGTCATCCCAAAAAGACATCTCTTGTTCTTAAATGGTATAAAGTCCTTTTTTGACAAATATTTAAGATTTTGTTTGATTGTAGGTGTTAATTTATGGCTATCTACTTTTGCTAAACCATGCCCTGGAATATGCTTCATAATGGTTCCTATTTTATTTTTATGAAAATTTTCTATGCAAATATCACCAATTCTTGAAACTACTTTGGGATCATGGGAAAAAGATCTATCACCTATGATGGAGCTTGAACCTTTTAATCTTAAATCAAGAACAGGGACAGTATTGAGATTTACACCTATTAACTTAAGATGATTAGCTGTTTCTGTAATAAATTCATTATATTTAACATTAAAAATTTTTCTATCTTTAGAATATAAATTTCCAAAAAATTCACTAGTTGATAAATCATTATTTAGAAAATTTGTAAGCCTGTTAACTCTACCTCCTTCTTGATCTAATAGAATAGGGTATTTTGTATCATTGAATATCTTTTTAATGTGATTGGTTAATTTTTTTGTTTGTTTAATTGTCTTAATATTGCGCTTAAAAAGAATTATTCCCCAGGGTTTATATTTTTTTAAAAAGAATATTTCTTTTTTATTCAATATTGTTGATTTAATTCCTATTATAAAACTTCTTCTATTAATCATCACTGTTTATCAATTTCCAAAAACTATGATTTTTTTTTTTATTATCTAAATTTTTTTCAACATATTTTACAACATTATCGGTGTCGTTATTTAACAAAATTAGTTTTTCTGAATAAGAAATAATCATTTCATTAATTTCTTGTACTGATCTGTAGGATTTCTTTTTATTATTATCTGAAAAATAATAATCAACAGCCAAAAAAATAGTTAATATTATAAATAATATAAAAAAAAGATATTTTAACTCTTTAAACATTACATTTTTTCAGGAGTGCTAACTCCTACAATAGACATACCACTTTTAATTACATTAGATATTATTTTTAAAAAAACTAATTTATCATTAGGAATTTTTTTATCGTCATTTATGAATCTTTTGCTCTTATCTTCTTTGCCCATATTCCAGTATGAATGAAATTCAGATGAAAGTTCATAAAGGTAAATAGGTATTCTATGAGGCTCAAGCCTTGAACTTGCAGTTTCTATACATTTTGGCCATTCAGCAATTTTTTTTAATATATTTATTTCATCTTTAGAATAATTAAAGTTATATTCTTTCATTTTTAAATCCTTATTAATATCTAATCCCACATGTCTAAAGACAGATGAAATTCTGGCAAAACAGTATTGAACATAATAAAGAGGATTTTCTTTAGATTTTTCTTTGACTTTGCTAAAATCAAAATCAAGCTCAACATCACTACTTCTATTTAACATAATAAATCTTGTAGCATCCTTTCCAACTTCAGAAATTAAGTCTTCAACAGTTATATAGTCTCCTTTTCTTTTAGACATTTTAAAAGGTTTCCCTTCTTTAATAAGTTTTACAAGTTGGCTAACTTTACAAACTAACTTATTCTTAGATCCTGATAACGCTTCAACAACCGAGGTAATTCTTTTAATATAGCCGGCATGATCTGCGCCCAAAATATTAATTAAAACATCATAATTTCTCTCTAATTTGTTATGATGGTAAGCAACATCGCTTGCAAAATATGTCCATGTTTTGTCTGATTTTTGTAAAGCTCTATCTTTATCATCACCAAAATCTGTAGATCTAAATAAAAGCTGCTCTCTTTCTATCCATCCTCTATCATTATCTCCTTTAGGAGCTTTGATTTTTCCCTGATAGATCAATTTTTTTTGTCTAAGATTTTCAATTACTTTTTCAACTTCCTTATTTTGGACAATAGTAGTTTCACTAGTAAACTTATCGTGAATTATTCCAAGATTTGCTAAATTTCCCTTAATCAATTTTAAAGATTCAGAAACAGAAAGAAGTGTTAATTCTTTAGCTATATGCTCAAAATTGTCAAATTTATAATCATTTTTGATCTTTATAATATTGTTAGCTATATCTATTAAATAGTCACCTGGATAAAGATCTGTATTATCTTTTGGAAAGTTTTCATTATAAATTATTTCTCTAATTCGATAATAAACAGACTTAGTAAAATTTATAATTTGATTACCATAATCATTTACATAATATTCTTTTGAAACATCATGTTTATTAAATATCAATAGATTAGATATAACATCACCCAAAATTGCACCCCTACAATGACCCACATGCAACGGACCTGTGGGGTTGGCGGATACAAATTCAATTAAATATTTTTTTTTCTTTTCTTTAATATTGGTTCCATAATTTATGTAATTGTCATTTACATTCTTTATAAAATTATTCCAATATTCTGATTTAAATTTAATGTTGATAAAACCTGGTTTTACTACATTTATTGAGTCAATTAACACATCTTGTTTCTTTATTTCATTAATTAAAAAATTAGCTAAATCAATTGGGGATTTTTTATTAATTTTTGATAAGAACATTGCTACATTTGTTGAAATATCACAATCAAAGTTAGCAGGTGGAATATCAACATTAATTCCATTTAAAGATTCTGGCAAAACAATTAATTTATCTTTATTTAGTTTTTTAATTAATATTAATATCTTGTCTAAGTATAAATCAAAAATGTTCATTAAATAATTTTATTTAAATTAATTGCATACCTGTCAGTCATACCAGAAATAAAATCAGCTATTGCTCTATTAGAGTCTGCCTTTAATTGGTCCTTCGATATATACTTCGATGGGTTTTTTTTTATCTTAAAAAATAATTTACTGATAATTTTCTTACCTTGATTATTTTTTAATAATACATTTTTATTATTATACATTTTAGTTCTTAAAAAAAGTCTAATTTCTTTTTCAATTGATAAAAACTTATTTGAAAAGCAAACAATACTATTATCAAAATTATAAACATCTTTTATAGTCTTAATTTTATTAATCTTTAAATTGTACTTTGTATTAGCAATCAAATCTCTAACCATTAAATCAATCGAGTCTCTTATAATTTGATATATCAAAATATCTTTGTTATTTTTTTTAATATTTTTTTTATGTGATTTATAAATATCTCTAAAAAAATTAATTTCAATTAAGTCATTTAAATCAAATAATTTAGCTTTTATTCCATCTTGAATATCATGATTGTTATAAGCAATATCATCAGAAATTGTTGAAATTTGTGCTTCAAGTGATCCTGAATTCTTATATTTTATTTTTTTATTAAAATTTTTTAATCCAATTAATCTGTTAACAGTAGATAAGTCATTAACAGGACCATTATGCTTTAACAATCCATCTAGCGTTTCTATTGTTAAATTTAGTCCTTTAAATTTTAGATACTTGTGTTCTAAAAACATAACAATTCTTAAAGTTTGAAGGTTATGATCAAATCCTCCATAATTTATCATGCAATCATTAAGAGCATCTTCACCTGCATGACCAAATGGAGTGTGACCCAGATCATGAGCAAGGCTTAAAGTTTCTGAAAGATCATCATTCAAACCTAAATATTTAGCAATAGATCTAGCTATTTGTGCAACTTCTATTGAATGAGTAATTCTAGTTCTGTAATGATCACCCTCTGTATTAACGAAAACTTGTGTTTTATGTTTTAGTCTTCTAAAGGAGGCACTATGTATAATTCTATCTCTATCTCTTTGAAAAGACGTTCTATAAACTGAACTGTTTTCTTTATGTAAACGACCTATACTTTTAGAAAGAGCCAAATGAGAGTAATTATTCATGCTTTAAATTCAATAAATTGATATTATAATAGTAATACCAGTGTTGTGTTATGTTTAAAGAAATTAAATTTACAGATAAAGCTATAAAACAGATTAATAATTTGCTCTCCAAAAAATCTCCTGGTTCTTTTTTTAGAATCGCTATTAAAGGTGGTGGATGTTCTGGTTTTCAATATGAATTTACTTTTGATAATGAGATATCTAATGATGATCTAAATTATGAAAAAATTCTAATAGATAAAACTTCAGCTGATTTATTAAAAGGATCTGAAGTAGACTATGTTTCAGAACTAATTGGTGATCAATTTAAAATCTCTAACCCACAAAGCAAATCTTCTTGCGGTTGTGGTGTTTCATTCTCTATATAATGGTTATCACATCTTGGAATGTTAATTCTGTTAGAGCAAGAATTGAAAATATTAAAGAATACCTTCAAAAATTTTCTCCCGATGTTGTTATGATGCAAGAAATTAAAACACAAGATGAGACTTTTCCCTATGATGATTTTTCAACATTAGATTATGAAAGTTATGTATTTGGTCAAAAAAGTTATAATGGTGTTGCTATTATATCTAAGCATAAACTAGAAAATGTTAGAATAGATTTGATTAAAGATAAATTGAAACAATCTAGAATTATTTCAGCAGAATTAAAATATAAGAAAAAAAATATACAAATAATTAATATTTATACGCCAAATGGTAACCCAGTTGATACAGAAAAATATTCTTATAAAAAAATGTGGTTAGATAGTTTGATTAAACAACTAAAGTCTCTTTCAAAAAAAAATGAAAATATTATTTTAGCAGGTGATTTTAATATTCTTCCTTCAGCAGAAGATGCTTATAATATTAAAGGGTTTGAAGATGACGCTTTATACCGACTTGAGATAAGAAAAAAATTTAGAGAAATAATTAATTTAGGTTTTCATGATGCTTACCGTCATATTCATGGTGGAACAGAGGGATATACTTATTGGGATTATATGAGAGGTGCTTGGCAAAAAAATAATGGCTTAAGAATTGATCACTTCTTAGTATCAAATTCTTTATTAAATATAGTTAAGAATGTTAATATTAACAAAGACCCCAGAGGAAAAGAAAAACCTTCAGATCACACCCCTATTGAAATTGAATTAGCTTAAAGATTTAATTTTATTAACAAGTTCTTCATTAATATTTCTTGGTCCTTTATCTAATCTATTTTTATGCCTTCTTTCACCTGGAAGTCTAACCCCATCCATAGCTGACATTTTACTAAAAAACTCATCAGCATGTTTATCCCAACCTTTACCAGAAATTTTATCTGGTGAGATTGCTATAATAAATTCACCACCACTTGGCGGACCACCATCGTTATTATCTTTAGCAGCAGTTTCAAAACTAAAATTTTCTCCAATTAATGCTCCAGCTAATAACTCAACCATCATTGCTATACTAGACCCTTTATAACCACCAAATGGAAGTATAACTCCACCATCAGCAATTTCTCCAGGATCAGTTGTTTCTTTACCTTCTTTAGTTAAGCCTGTTCCAAGAGGAACTTTGTGCCCTTCTCTTTTTGCAATCTGAACTTCACCCATTGCCATTGAGGCTGTGGCCATATCATAGACAACTGGAGTTTTACCTGGTCTAGGCCAAGCAAAAGAAATTGGGTTTGTACCATATAAAGGTTTCGTAGCACCAGCTGGTGCAACAGCAGGCTTATAAGACGTACAAGCGATACCAACGAGGCCAGCTTCAGCAATAGCTTCAGTTTCAGGCCAAAGGGCTGCCATGTGATGTGAATTTTTTATAGCTAGAACTGCTACGCCATTTTTTTTTGCTAATTCAATAACAGCGGGTAGTCCTAAACTTAAAACCATAGGAGCAACTGCATTATTACCTAATACTTTAATAATACTTGGAGCAACATTTTCTAATTCAGGTCTTGCTTTACCATTAATCTTTTTACTTTTTAAGCCCGCAACATAAGCAGGTAATCTAAACAAACCATGAGACACAGAGCCGTCTCTTTCAGCTCTCATAATAGTGTCAGCTAAAATACTAGCATTCTCTTCATCACAACCATTAGCTAATAATGTTTTTTTAGCTAATTCTAAAATTTCATTTAATGTTAAGGATACTGTACTCATTTATTTAGCTTTACATTTTTTGCATAAACCAAAAAACTCTAAATTATATTTATTATATTGCATTCCAGTATCGTCTTCAAAATTAGTTAAATATTTTGAAAGTTTTGGATTATTAATTTCAGAAACATTTTCACACTTATTACATATTGAAAAAGCCGTTGCTTGTGAAATTTCACAACTTGAACTTTTACATGCTATAAAAGCATTTCGACTTTCTACTTTATGTATTTTTCCTATTTCGACTCATCTTATCTAATGCCCTATAAACTTGTAATGGAGCTTTAATTCCCTTTTTTTGAACATTAAATAAAATTGAATAAGCCTTAAGTGGTTCTTTAGCTTTTTCTATAAAATCAAAAATAATTTGTTGATTTTTTGATAGATTGATTTTCTTTATGCATATCAAAAGTTTAACAATAACTCATTAGTTTTTCAATTTAATCGATTGTTTTATATTTAACAAAGATAATATAAATAAAATAAAGCAGCTACAATTATTGAGGGTCCCGAAGATGTATTAAACTCTAATGAAGAAAATAATCCTAATATTACAGACAATAATCCTCCTATAACTGAGTAAATTACCATTTTTTGTGGACTGTCTGACATATTTCTAGCCATTGCAGCAGGTATAATCAACATTCCAGTAATTAATAACAAACCTACCATTTTAATTGATATGGCAATAACGGCAGCTAGTAAAATTGTAAATATAGCTTTTGATCTATCTGGATTCAAACCTTCAGCTTCAGCTAATTCATAATTAACAGTTGATGCAAATAAAGGTTTCCAAATTAATTTAAGTATAATTAAAATTATAGCACCACCAGCCCATACAACAAATATATCATTAGTTGTTACAGCCAATATATCTCCAAATAATAGTCCCATGATATCAAATCTTATAAATGTTAAAAAACCAATTACTACTAATCCAACAGCTAATGAAGAGTGAGCTAAAAGACCAAGTAAAGCATCACCAGGTAAATTAGTTTTTTTTTGAAGCTGTATTAATATAAGCTATACTGATGAAATAAAATACGAAAGAGCAATATTTAATCAAAGTATAGCCATTGTAACACCAGTAATGCTGAATGAGAAAGTGTATCACCAAAATAAGATAATCTTCTCCAAACAACAAAACATCCAGTGGTCCTGCAACTAAGCAATTCCAATTCCAGCAACAATGCTCTTACTAAAAAAATCATCAAACATTTAATTTTTTTTTATCCCCTTCATCAGAATGTCGTGATCATGTTTATGTTCATAAACTGAAGATCTGAGAGCTTGTTCTCCAAATAAGTTTTATATTCATTATTTTTTGCAACATCATGGTGAACCTGACAACAAACATGCCTTTAAACAAACAACATGATCAGTTGCAGTCATTACTGTTGTAAGTCATGTGAATCAATAAAATTCCACAATTTAAAGTATCTGATATTTTTTTAATTAATTCATATAACGCTATCTCACCAGTATAATCAACACCTTGAACTGGTTCATCAAGTACTAACAATTCTGGTTTTTTTGAAATAGCTCTAGCAAGTAAAACTCTTTGAAACTCACCTCCAGATAAATTACCTAAATTTTTATTTTTAAGATGCATTACTCCAGTTAATGATAAAGCTTCATTAATCTGATCATCCTTAATATTTTCAGTTAAACCATAAAGTCATTAACTCTTAGTGGTAATGTCCAATCTATTGAAATTTTTTGAGGAACATATCCAATTTTATTAGTATATTTTTCAACACTTCCTTCAATATTTTTATAAATACCTAATGCAATTTTAGCAGTTGTACTTTTTCCTGAACCATTTGGACCAATGAGAGTAACAATTTTCCCTTCTCAACTTGTAGAGACACACCTTCTACTAGCCATTTATCTATTTTGGCGAAAACCTGCATTATTTAATTTAACTAATATATTTTATCTGAATTCATTTATCTACTTGACTTATAAATGTTATATTATTACATACTGTTATATTATAACAACCATTAAAATATTTAAATTATGAAAAAACTAAAAAAATATCATTTATTCTATCAATTTTATCATTATTAACTATTTTTACACCAGCTAATGCTGAAATAAAAGTAGTTACATCAATTAAACCTATTCATTCATTAGCGAGTTATCTTATGGATGGAGTTGGAAAACCAGATTTAATTGTAGATGGTTTTAACTCACCCATGGATTTTCTATGAAACCATCTCATGCAAAAATGTTACAAAATGCAGATCTTATCTTTTGGATAGGTGAAGATTTAGAAAGTTTTTTAGAAAAACCATTAAATTCAATTGCAAAAAAAGCTGAAAAAATTGAATTAATTGAAATTAAAGGTTTAAATGTATTAAAGTTTAGAGAAAGAAATATTTTTGATGAGCATGATCATGACGATCACGCTAAAAAAGAAGATGATCATGATGACCATGATGGCAGCTAAAAAGAAAACAGATGACATGACATGACGATCATGAAGGACATGGACATGGTGAATATGATCCCCACATTTGGTTAGATCCTATTAATGCAAAAGTAATTTTAAAAGAAATGACAGAACATTTAATTGAAAATGACAGTAAAAATGCATCTACTTACAAAAGTAATTTAGATAAAGCTCTTAAGGATATTGATAAGCTTACTATGGATGTAATGACTGAATTAAATCAAAGTGTAGCATCTATTGTTTTCCATGATGCATATCAATATTTTGAAAAAAGATTTAATGTAAATATATTGGGTGCTTTTACAGTTAATACTGATGTAATGCCTGGTGCAGAACAATTAGCTGAAATTAGAGAAATAATTGAACATGATAAAGTAAAATGTATTTTCTCAGAACCTCAATTTAATCCTGATATCATAAAAGCTAGTTGCTAAAGATATGAATATTAAAACTGGTGTTGTAGATCCACTTGGAGCACTTTATAACCAGGAAAAGATTTATATTTTGATCTAATTAGAAATATGTCTGCTTCTTTTAAAGGCTGTTAATTTAAAGGATAATTAAGATTTTAGTTTCCTCTATAATTGTAATAAGATTCTCATAAAACTTACATATAGAGGAGATTATGTTTATTAAAAAATACCTTAAATGGATCAGTACTGCTTTAGTATTAACTGGAATATTATTAACTAATTTAAATATCTATCCTATCAATATTTACTTTCATGGTTTAGGTGTGGTTGGGTGGACTGTTGCAGGATTTTTATCAAAAGATAAAGCAATACTAACTAATTTTGGTTTACAAATACCACTATTCTTAATTGGAATTTATAAAATTATTTTATAAAGAAAAATATCTTATTCGTTTGTACAGGTAACACAGCTAGAAGCATAATAGCTGAAAGTATTATTTAATACGGCCGTATATATCTTGATATCTAACAATATCTGTTTCTTTAAGAATTGATCCTATTTGTGCTTCCATAATTTTGACTGGTTTCTTTCCAGGGTTTTGAATTCTATGAATAGCCTGCAATGGAATAAATACATGTTCATTAGGCTTTTTTATAAACTTATTTTTATTTAAAGTTATTTTTGGATTTCCTTGTGTAACTAACCAATGTTCGGATCTATGATGATGTTTTTGAAGGCTTAAAATACCTTTAGGTTTAACGAATAATTCTTTAATTAAGAATTCTTTTCCTTCAAACAAATTAGTATACCTACCCCAGGGTCGGTAATAAACATTTTTTTTCTTAGCATATTTATTTTTGTTTTTGTCATACATTTTTAAAATCTCTTTCCAACTTCCAAGATCAGACCAAGGTATATCTAATTTAATACCATTAATTTTTTTTGTTTTTTCTAAGATTGCATAATCAAAAGATTTAGCAGTTGCTTTAATAAATGACGCTTTATTTAAATAATAAGTATTATTTTTAAGTTTTGCTTTTTTAATAGAGTTAACACAATTTTTATAAATAATTGGCTGGTGTTTTTTAAAGTTATTTATTATTGAATCTTTTCTAAGGAAAAACATTCCTGAATTCCAATAACCTTTTTGTTTTATAACCTGTTTAGCTTTAGCTTCTTTTGGTTTTTCAATAAATTTAATTACTTTATTAACATTTCCTTTAATTTTTTTAGTTACAAAATATCCATATTCACTTGATGGAGATGTTGGTTTTATTCCAAATATAAAAATATTTTGATCAGTTAAATTTGATTTATTTCTATTAATTGCTTTATTAAAAATACTCATCTTTTCAATCAAATGATCGGCTGTAAAAAACATTAACGGTTGATCATCAGGAATATCTTTAATTAGAGCTGTGCTTAAAATAGCTGGAGCTGTATTTCTTTTTGCTGGTTCTAATACAATTTTAAATTTCTTAATCTTATTTTTTTTAAGATGTTGTTTAACTTGTTTTAAATATTTTTTATTAGTGCTTATAATTGGTGAGTCATAAATGGACGCTTTAGTTCTTTCTAAAGTTTTGCCTAATAAAGTCCAATTACCAAAATCAATAAATTGTTTTGCTTGATGATTTTTTGAATTAGGCCAAAGTCGAGTTCCAGCACCACCACATAAAATGACTGGACGAATTTTCATTAAATTTCTGAATAATCCTTAACTTCTTTTTTCTTACCAGGATGAGTTGGAGCACCTAAATAAGCTGGTCCTACTGTTTGCGCATATTTCCACAGTGTGCCAGAACCAAAATCTGATTTTCTTGGTTTCCATTTTCTTTTTCTTGAAGCTAATTCTTTTTTAGATAGTCTGACATTAATTGACCCTTTTTTAGCATCAATATCAATTATGTCTCCATTACGTAGTAGTGCTAAAGGGCCTCCTAGAGCCGCCTCAGGGCCTACATGACCAACACAAAACCCTCTCGTAGCTCCTGAGAACCTTCCGTCAGTTATAAGGGCAACTTTCTCACCCATGCCTTGACCGTAAATTGCACCAGTAGTTGATAGCATCTCTCTCATACCTGGGCCTCCAACAGGACCCTCATAACGAATGATGATAACATCCCCTTCTTTGTACTTTCTGTTTTGAACAGCTGACATTGCATCTTCTTCATTATCAAAACATCTAGCTTTACCAGTAAATTGTAATTTTTTAAGTCCTGCAATTTTAACAATACCACCATCTGGTGCTAAATTTCCTTTTAAACCAACTACACCACCATCTGGAGATAATGGATTATCATATTTTCTTAAAACTTTTTGCTTAGGATTAAATTTAATATTTTTTAAATTTTCCTTCATAGTTTTTCCAGTAACCGTCAAACAATCACCATGAATAAAACCTCCATCATACAGTGTCTTTAACAACATAGGAACACCACCTGCTAACCACATATCTTTTGCAACATATTTTCCTCCTGGTTTTAAATCAGCAAGGTAAGGAGTTTTTTTAAAAATTTTAGCAACATCCATTAAATCAAATTTAATTCCAGCTTCATTAGCAATTGCTGGTAAATGTAATGCAGCATTAGTAGATCCACCAGTTGCAGCAACTATGGTTGCAGCATTTTCTAAAGCTTTTTTTGTTACAATATCTCTAGGTTTAATTTTTTTCTTTAAAAGATTCATAACAGTTTTACCACTAGCTTTGGCATACTTATCTCTTTCCTCATATGGAGCAGGAGTTCCTGCAGAATATGGTAAAGCAAGTCCTATAGCTTCAGATACACATGCCATAGTATTTGCAGTAAATTGCCCTCCACATGCTCCAGCACTTGGACATGCAACTAATTCTAATTTTCTAAGTTCTGCTGATGACATTTGACCAGATGAATGTTTTCCAACAGCCTCAAATACATCAACAACTGTTACATCTTTTCCTTTGTATCTTCCTGGAAGAATTGAGCCTCCATATATAAACACACTTGGTACATTTAATCTAACCATTGACATCATCAATGCTGGTAAAGATTTATCACATCCAGCGATACCAACTAATGCATCATAACAATGGCCTCTTACAGTAAGTTCAGCAGAATCTGCTATTACCTCTCTTGAAATTAAAGAAGATTTCATTCCTTCATGACCCATTGCAATTCCATCAGTAACAGTAATTGTACAAAATTCTCTAGGTGTACCACCATTAGCTCTAACACCTTTTTTAACAGATTGAGCTTGTCTCATTAGGGCAATATTACAAGGCGCCGCTTCATTCCATGTAGAGACAACTCCTACAAATGGTTTTGCTACATCTTTTTCAGTTTCACCCATTGCATAATAAAATGATCTATGAGGAGCTCTATCTGCACCTAAAGATGTATGTCTACTTGGAAGTTTCTTTTTGTTAAATTTTGCCATTATATACCCTTAATTGTTACTGATATTTTATCAATATCATTCTTTAAATTATTATAATTAGTTTTTTCCTGTTCAACAATCTCTTTTGGCGCTCTATCTACAAAACTTTTATTTTCTAATCTTTGAGATATCTTGTTCATTTCGTCTTGAATTCTATTTTGTTTGCTAGTTAAATTTTCTTTTATAAGTTTTAAATCAACATCTTTGTCAAAATAAATTTTAAATAAATCGCCTGAAACGACCATAGTTGCTGCTGGTTTATCCAAATCATCACTAAGAATATTATTTATTCTTCCTAATTTTTTAAGGATAATTTCATTATTATTAATAAAATCTTTTTGATCGTCATTAATATTATTTATGGACATATCTATAAATGAACCAGGGCTTACATTTAGCTCATTTTTAAATGATCTAATTTCAGATATGATGCTTATAATATTCTCAACTTGTTCAGTACTAGTGTCTTTATTAATCTTTCCAGTTGGCCAATTAGCATGCATTAAAAAATTTTTACTAGAATTATCAAACTTATTTTTAAGCCAAATTTCTTCAGTAACAAAAGGAATAAAGGGATGCAATAAAATCAAAATTTGCTTGAATACATAACTTGAAACTTTTTTAACTTCAGATTTTGCCTCTTCATTATCTGAAAACAGTATTGTCTTTGATAATTCTAAATACCAGTCACAATAAGAGTGCCAAGCAAATTGATAAGCATTTTTTGCTGCCTCATCAAATCTGTAGTCTTTTAAATTTTTCTCAATTTTTGACTTTGCTTCAATTAGTTCTGCATAAATCCATTTGTTAATATTAACTGATAAATTTGGAATTTTATCGATATTGGTAAAATCACATTTATTTGTTATTAAAAAATTATTAGCATTCCAAAGTTTATTAAGGAAATTTCTATATCCTTTAACCCTATCTTCAGAAAGTTTTACATCTGTGCCTGGAGATGCCATTGAAAGTAGAGTAAATCTTAATGCATCAGCACTATATTTTTCAATTAAATCTAAAGGATCAATTACATTTCCTTTTGATTTTGACATTTTTTGTCCCTTCTCATCTCTTACTAATGCATGAACATAAATATCTTTAAAAGGTTCTTTATTTAAAAATTCTGTGCCAAACATAATCATTCTTGCAACCCAAAAAAAGATAATATCAAAACCTGTAACTAGAACAGATGTTGGGTAAAATTTTTCAACATAATTTTTATCCTCAGGCCAGCCTAAAGTTGCAAATGGCCAAAGACCAGATGAAAACCAAGTATCCAAAACATCTGCATCTCTTATTAACTCAACATCTTTACCATAATGATTATAAGCTAATTTTTTTGCTTCTTCTTCATTGTAAGCTACAAAGATTTTTTTATCTGGACTGTACCAAGCTGGTATTTGGTGACCCCACCAAAGTTGTCTTGAGATACACCATGGCTCAATATTGTTCATCCATTGAAAATAAGTCTTTGACCAATTTTCAGGAAAGAAATTTGTCTTTTTTGAGCTAACAACTTCTTTAGCTTTAACAGATAATTTTTCTGCATCTACAAACCATTGTTCGGTTAAAAATGGTTCTATTATTGAATTTGATCTATCCCCATATGGAACTTTATTCTTAATATTTTCTTCTTTTACAAAAAATTCTTTTTCTTTAAGTTCTTTTAAAATTCTCTTTCTTGCCTCAAATCTATCTAATCCAATATATTCTTTGGGAGCATTTTCATTGATTTTACCAGCTTCTGTAAAAATATTAATAATCTCAAGATTGTTTCTTTGTCCAACATCATAGTCATTAAAATCATGAGCTGGAGTAATCTTTAATGCTCCTGTTCCCTGTTCAGGATCTGCATAATCATCTTCTATAATCTTAATCTTTCTGCCAACAATTGGTATCGTTACTACTTTGCCAATAAAATCTTTAAATCTTTCATCTTTTGGATTTACAGCAATCGCAGTATCTCCCAACATTGTCTCAGGTCTAGTAGTTGCTATTGTTATAAACTCATCAGTTCCGTCTATTGGGTATCTAATGTAATAAATTTTAGAATTTACCTCTCTTTGATCAACTTCAAGATCAGAAATTGCTGTTTTTAAAACAGTGTCCCAGTTCACTAGTTTCTTATCTTTATAAATTAAATCTTTATTATAAAGATCCACAAAAACCTTAATTACCGATTTAGATAGATTTTCATCCATTGTGAAGGCATTACGTGACCAATCACAAGAACATCCAAGTTTTTTTAATTGATTAATAATAATATCACCATATTGCTCTTTCCATTCCCAAACTTTTTCAATAAATTTTTCTCTACCAATTTCATTTTTATCAATCTTTTCAGCTGTTAGTTTTCTCTCAACTAAAGCTTGAGTGGCAATACCAGCATGATCTGTTCCTGGCTGCCATAAAGTTTCATAATTATTCATACGGTGATATCTAACTAAAAGATCTTGAATAGAATTATTCAAAGCATGACCCATGTGAAGGCTGCCTGTTACATTTGGTGGAGGTATAACAACAGAGAATTGTTTTTTATGTTTTACTGGTTTAAATAAATTATTTTTTTCCCAATAAGAATAAATTTTGTCTTCAACGTCAGTATGTATGTATTTATCATTACTCATAGATGATTATAAGTTTATAATTTAATAATATGAATTAACAATAATCATTTTTGAAGGCTTATTTGGTAGACTAATTTTATATATTTAATATATAAAAGGATCTGTTTTGCTTAAAATATAGATACGATGGCAACGTGGCGGAATGGT
Organism: uncultured Candidatus Pelagibacter sp.; assembly: GCA_943789075.1. GTDB lineage: Bacteria > Pseudomonadota > Alphaproteobacteria > Pelagibacterales > Pelagibacteraceae > Pelagibacter. Next base: position 54,135 of record CALSSS010000001.1, read on the forward strand.
TACGCAGAGGATTGCAAATCCTTGTATCCCAGTTCGATTCTGGGCGTTGCCTCCAAAAAAAATCTTGTTTTACTTTGAAAAAAAAGTAAGTTGAGTTTTTAATATTCCTCGGTAGCTCAGTTGGTAGAGCAGTTGACTGTTAATCAATTGGTCGCAGGTTCGAGTCCTGCCCGAGGAGCCAATTCAATAAAAATTTTATTTATAGATCTGTTTTAGGGTCTTATATTATTTATTTATCCAACTTTAGAAATACCTGTACTTAGAAGCCTGTAAAGATTTACTAAACTTTAATTTTTGATCATTATTTAATTCTGAATAAAGCTTAACTAAAAAATTATAATTTATTTTCATAGTGGCTTTCATTAGATTTTTCAAGATTGATCAAATATTCTGAAAAATCTTCAAAAAAATAATTAACAGGAACTTTTAGATAATTTGCTAATTGAAGTAACCTTATAGAGCTAACTCCATTAGTTCCTTTTTCATATTTTTGAATTTGTTGAAATGTAACGTTGATTGCTTTTGCAACCTTGGTTTGTGTCAAACCTAAAGCTAACCTTCTAAGCTTTAATTTATTACCCAGATGTTTGTTAAAATTATCTTCCATTAAGACCCCTCTTAAAATTTATTTTATAAATTTATATTGAACAGATTTTTACTAAATAGCGCAATAAAAAAATTTATTATTTTATATAAATTTAAGTAGTATATGGAATGAGTGTCAAGAATATAAAAAATAGATTTATCAAAATTCTTGTTGATAAATCGACAAAAATTGAGCTATAAAATTTGACTTAAAAATAATTTTGTTCGTTCGCTTTTTGGATTTGCAAAAAAATCTTTAGTAGATGCTTTTTCTACAATCATTCCTTCATCCATAAAAATCATTTGGTCAGCAACTTCTTTAGCAAAACCCATTTCATGCGTAACAACTATCATTGTCATACCTTGTTTAGCTAAATTAACCATTACATCTAACACTTCTTTAATCATTTCAGGATCTAAAGCTGAAGTTGGTTCGTCAAACAGCATAATTTTAGGCTCCATACAAAGTGCTCTAGCAATTGCTACTCTTTGTTGTTGACCACCAGAAAGTTGTCCTGGAAATTTTTGAGCTTGATCTAAAATTTGAACTCTTTCTAAGTGCTTTAATGCTAACTCTTCAGCTTCTTTTTTGGGCATTTTTTTTACCCAAATGGGAGCAAGTGTACAATTATCTAAAATTGATAAATGAGGAAAAAGATTAAATTGCTGGAATACCATTCCAACTTCAGCTCTTACCTGTTCAATGTTCTTAGTGTCTTCAGAAATTTCAGTTCCATCTACAATGATTGATCCTTTTTGATGTTCTTCTAATCTATTAATACATCTGATTAATGTAGATTTTCCAGAGCCAGATGGACCACAAACAACAATTTTTTGTTTTGGTTTTACTTCAAGATTTATATCTTTTAAGACTTGAAAATCACCAAACCACTTATTTACATTTGTAATTTGGATAATTGAATCTGACATAATTTATCTATCTGTTTTATATTTTAATTCTAATTTTTGACTATATTTACTCATACTATAACAAATAATCCAGAATATTATTCCAGCAAATACATATCCTTCCATTGAAAATCCTAGCCATTTTGGATTTGTTTTAGCTAAATTCAACATGCCAACCACCTCTAAAAGACCTACTACAAAAATTAGTGGTGTATCTTTTACAAGTGCTAAGAATGTATTGGCTATTCCTGGGATTACTAATTTTAAAGCTTGTGGAAGAATAACAAAGATATGAAGTTTCCAATAACCCATACCAAGTGATTTAGCGGCATCATACTGGCCTCTTGGAAGTGCTTGTAGTCCTCCTCTTATAACTTCAGCTGTATAAGCTGCTTCAAATAAAGTAATCGCTACAACTACTCTAATAAGTTTATCCACATATGTTCCATCAGGTAAAAACATTGGAAACATTACAGCTGACATAAATAAAACTGTTATTAAAGGTACACCCCTCCAAAATTCAATGAATGAAAGAGATGAATATTTAACAATGGGTAAATCAGATCTCCTACCTAGAGCCAACATCATCCCTATTGGAAAGCAAAAAATTAAAGAGAAGAAAGAAACAATAAACGTTAAAGATAAGCCACCCCACGCACCTGTTTCAACCCACTCAAGTCCAAAAGAACCTCCTGAAATCAAATAATAAATTAAGATAAAGGAAATAATTGGTAATATAAGGGTGTAATAAAGAGAAAGATAATTTCTAAATTTAGCAGGTACAAAAAATCCAGCTGCCATAAAGGCTAATACAGCAACAAATGTTACATTAATTCTCCATTGTTCAGCATTAGGATACATTCCATACATAAATCTATTAAACCAAACTTTAATATAAACCCAGCAAGCACCACCGCCTGTACACGCTTCTTTAGTGTCCCCTGAAATATTAGCATCAAAAATGAACCAATTTAATAATGGAGGAAGTGAAAATATTATAAGAAAAATAATACACAAACTCAAAGCAGCATTGAAATTACTTGGGTTAATATTCTTATTTAAGGCTATCTAAAACTTTAATACCTGAAAATTCAATTCTAATAAAATGAAGACCAATGACCCCAAAGATTAAAGGGGTAAAAAAATTAATAAACCTAGGTAAGAAAGAGGTAATATTTGTACCTAAGAAATTATTTAAACAAAAATCAAAAATACCTAAGAAAAAAAATAAAGCTCCAATAATTAGAGAAGTATTTCTACTTAATTGGATTTTAGATTTTGGTAAATCAATATTTTTTGAATTCATTATTTTTCCTTAATCGCTATTCTTTGGTTGTACCAATTCATTAATAATGAAATTGCTATACTAATAGTTAAATATGTGGCCATTGTAATACCAACAATTTCAATTGCTTTTCCTGTTTGCATCATCGCAGTACCCGCAAAAACCAAAACTAGATCTGGATATGCAATTGCAGCAGCTAAAGAAGAATTTTTAGTTAAATTTAAGTATTGATTAGTAGTTGGAGGTATAATTATTCTTAATGCTTGAGGCATAATTACTAATTTCAAAACTTGACTTGGTGTTAAGCCAATTGATGCAGCAGCTTCTTTTTGCCCTTTACCAATACCTTGAATACCTGCTCTAACATTTTCTGCTATAAATGTTGCTGTATAGAGTGTTAAAGCTAAAGTTAATGCAATTAGCTCTGGTGGTATACCCATACCCCCATCAAATGTATAAGAAGATTGAGACATTTTTCTTAGCTCTGGAAAGCTGAAAGATAAATCAACACCACCAACTAAAAATGTTAAAAGCGGCAGTCCTATAAAAATAAGTAATGAAATTATTAAAACTGGTAACTGCTTACCTTCTTGTTCTTGTTTCTTTTTTGCAAATTTTACAAAAAAGAATACTAAAAAAAGCGCAACAACTAATGTTGTTAAAAAAACATCAAAATTTGTCCAAATTGGTGCTGGTGTATATAAACCTTTGATGGTCATGAAAGATGACCCTAATATCATTGTTGCATCTTGAGGCATTGGCAGTGCTCTTAGAGCGGCAAAATACCAAAAGAAAATCTGTAATAATAATGGAACATTTCTAAAAAATTCTATGTAAAAAGAAGAAGTTTTTCTAATCAAATAATTTGGTGACAATCTAGCAACCCCAACAATTATACCTAGTATTGTCGCAAGAATAATTCCGATAAAGGCAACTAATAAAGTATTAAGCAAACCAACAAGATATGCTCTAGCATAAGAATGTGATCCGTCATAATCAATTAAAGAAAATTGTATATCAAATGAAGCTTCTTGAGTTAAAAAACCAAAACCAAATTCGATACCTCTTGTGCCCATGTTCTCTTGGGCATTCATGGTAAAGAAACCAAATACTAAAACTATAAATAATAACGTTAATAGTTGAGGTAAGAATTTTTTTAATTTCATTTGAAGGGTATTATAAAAAAAGGGCTAGATAAATCTAGCCCTTTATGTGTTTTATTAGATATTAATTATCTTGCTGGTGGTACGTATAATATTCCACCTTTAGTCCATAATTGGTTTGGACCTCTATCAGGTAAAATACCAGTATCAGCGATATTTCTCTTGTAGCTTTCACCGTAATTACCAACTTGTTTGATAATTCTTAAGCTCCAATCGTTATCTAAACCAAATGCTGCACCCATTTCACCTTCAGAACCAACAAGTCTTTTGATTTGTGGGTTATCAGAAGTTTTCATCATGTCAGCGTTTGAAGATGTAATACCGTATTCTTCAGCTTCGATCATTACGTTTAGAGACCATCTTACGATGTCTTCCCAAACTGCATCACCTTGACGTACAACAGGTCCTAGAGGCTCTTTAGAAATAGTCTCTGGTAACACGATGTGATCATCAGGGTTAGTCATTTTTGTTCTTTGTGCTGCTAAACCAGACTTGTCAGTTGTGTAAGTATCACATCTTCCTGAGTCATAAGCTGCAACAACTTCATCAGCTTTTTCGAAAGCTACTGGCTCATATGAAATTCCTTTTGAATTAAAGAAGTCTCTCATATTAAGTTCAGTTGTAGTTCCGATGTTAGTACATGCTGAAATTCCATTTTTGAATTGGCTCGTAGAAGTAATTCCTGAGTCTTTTCTTACCATGAAACCTTGGCCATCGTAGAAGTTTACTCCAACGAATGTTAGACCAATGTCAGCATCTCTAGAAAGTGTCCAAGTTGTGTTTCTTGATAAGATATCAATCTCACCAGAAGTTAGAGCTGTAAATCTTTCTTTAGCACTTAGTGGAGTGAACTTAACTTTGTTCGCATCACCTAATACTGCAGCAGCAACCGCTCTACATACATCAACGTCAACACCAGTCCAATTTCCAGCTGCATCAGCATTTGAAAATCCTGGTAGACCTTGAGATACACCACATCTTACAAAACCTTTTTTCTGAGTGTTTTTAAGAGTTTTTGATTTCTTAGCTGCCATTGTTTCAGTTGAAAAAGCAACTAGAACAGCAAATACGGCAACCAAAGAAGTTAATTGTTTTACATATTTAAACATTATTATTCCTCTGTTTTATTTATTTGTTAACAAATAATTCAATAAAATTGAATTGATGCAATTAACCATTTGGTACAACAAATAACAACCCCTATATCTGGTATTATAAAAAATAAATGTTCAACTAATTGTGGATAAAAGTAGCTTATGGTGCGCCCTGCACGACTCGAACGTGCGACCCTCGGTTTAGAAAACCGATGCTCTATCCAGCTGAGCTAAGGGCGCAAAAATACTCTAATAAACATACTTATAATACGAATTTAATTTTTAAAAAGGAATTTTTTACAAATTATCAATAAAGTTAATAACTCTAATCTACCAATAACCATGAAAAATATTAGATAATATTTGGTTAAAAAATGAAGATCATAAAAGCTGAAATCAGCTAAACCATACATCGAAGAGTTAACAGTATTCATTAATGTTAATATTGATAACTTAAAAGAATTTTCAAATTCAATATTGCTTGCAGTTAATAAAAAAGTCAAAAATAATAAAGACAAAATAAAGATTATAATTGACAAAAAGTATTTATAAATTTCATCTAGTTGAAAAAACTCTTTAGAAAATAAATGCTTATTTATATAAATATTTTTTGGTCTACTGTAGGAAAGAATTTCGTTGATAGAATATTTAAATAATGAATAAATTTTCAAAAATCTAATTCCTGAACTTGTTGAAAAAAAAGAACCCCCAATAATAACTAAAATTAAAAATAAAAATGATAAGTTTGATGAATTATTATCAAAAGAAAGACCTATATTTGAAACGCTACTGGTTAAAGAAAGAAATAATTCAATAAAATTATTTTCAAAATTTAAAAAAACAAAAAATATTGTTGTTAATATTCCAAAATAAAAAAATAAATGAATATCTTCATTAAAAAAGTTCATATTATGATTTTTTGTAAAAGTTAGATTATAGATTAAAAAGATACTAAAAAATGATGTTAGCATTAAAATTGATGTTATAATTATTTGAAAATCATTAAGTAAAATACTTGATAGATAAGTAGTAGGTAGAAAACCACCAGATGAAATAATTGTCATTGCTAAGTTTAATGAATTAAATAACCTAACTCCAGATAAATTAAGAATAACAAAAATCATCAAAGTGATTAGTGAATATAATAGAAAAATTTTTAAAGATTGTTTTAATATTTCTGCTTTATTAAAAGATAGAAAATTAGTTAATGTCTTTTTAAAACTATGATCAAAAATATCTATTAAAAGTATAATAGAAAATAAGAAGTACAAACCTCCTACCCATTGTGAAGAAGATCGCCATAAAATTAGCCCTTGGTCAATATGTTTAATATTATCAAAAATTGTAAAACCAGTAGAAGTAAAACCAGAAATTGACTCAAAATAAGAATCAATGAATGTTAAGTTATAATTGCTAAAATAAAATGGAATAGAAATAATTAATGGTAATAAAAAATATCCAAAGATTATTGTTATTATTTTAGAGTAAATTGTTATTTTATTTTCATTATTTTTATCAATTAAAGAAAAAATTATTGCAAGAAACCTGATATTATAAAAGTATAAACATAGGTGTTTAAATTAAGATAAAGATTCAAATAATAAGAATAAATTATATTAAAAAAAGAAAGGATTGCTATTAGTCCACAAAAGACACTCAAATAAATGAGTTTAATATAATTCATTTGGTTAAATAGAGCTTATACGAAACATGTTTTCAACAACATGTAAAAAATCTTTTTTTGCTAGCAATACGATTATATCTTCTTTTTTAAATACAAAATTGGATCTTGGTATAATTACTTCTTTTTCTCTTAAGACTGCTCCAATTCTTATTTCATCAGGCAAATTAGCGTTTTTTAATTCTTTATTAACTAACTCTGAGCTTTCAATAATTTCAGCCTCTATAACTTCATATTCACCATTTAAGATACTGTAGGCATTTTCAACCGTTCCTTTATGAACATGTTTTAATATGCTTGAAACTGTATTCATTCGTGGATCTATAAAGTCATCTATTTTTAAAGAAGATTGTAATAAAGCATAATTAGGTTTGTTAATTAATGCCATTGTTCTTTTTTCATTAATATCACTTTTATCATTAGTAAATTTTTCAACTAATACACTAACCATTAAATTATCTTCATCATCATTTGTAAGAGCCAAAACGGTCTGCACCTCTTCTAAATTAGCCTCCATTAGAACTTCCTCATCTAAAGCATCACCATTTATGACAATTGTATTATTGAGTTCACTTGCAATAAATTCCGCTCTTTCTTTATTTTTCTCAATAATTTTTACTCTTGCTGAATCAAAGCTTTCCTCAAGGTTTTTGGCAAGATTAAATCCAATATTTCCACCTCCAATGATTAATATTTTATTTGATATTTTTTCATTATGACCAAACGCTACAAGTGTTTCTTTCATTTGAGATGCGTTTATTACTACGTAAGCTTTATCACCTTTGATTATTTTATCTGTTTTCTTAAGAATAATAAATTTATCATCTCTAACAACCCCCATAATATTAGCATCTAATTTTGGAAATTTTTTTGTAAGATCATTAAGTTTGATATTAATAATTGGGCATTTGTCGTTAATCAAAATTTCTAGTAACCTAATTTTATTATCTGCAAAAGGCACATTGTCCAATGCTCCCGGGGCCTCAAGTTTTCTTTGTATAGATTTTGCAATTTCAATTTCTGGTGAAATGATAACATCGATTGGTAAATTTTCTTTATTATAAACTCTGGTAAACTTTGGATTTAAATAATCTTGAGATCTAATTCTTGCAATTTTTTTTTGTACATTAAAAATAGAAAAAGCAATCTGACATATCAACATGTTTATTTCATCATTACGCGTTACAGCTATGATCATGTCAGCTTCTGATGCATTCGCTTTTTCTAAAATCGATGGGTATGTTCCTTTTCCAACTATAGATTTTACATCTAACAAATCATCAATTTTTTGGATATCTTCACTAGACTGATCTATGATCGTTATTGAGTGACCTTGCTCACTTAAAATTTTTGCTATGGTAAAGCCTACTCTACCAGCTCCACAAATTATAATATTCATTTAGTTTAATTCCTTGATCCCCAAGCCTTTAAGTTTTCTATGCAGAGCAGATCTTTCCATTCCAATAAAATCAGCAGTTTTTGATATATTGCCATTAAATTTTTTTAATTGTGTAGTTAAATACTCTTTTTCAAAATTTTCTCTAGCTTCTTTTAATGGTATAGATAAAGAGTTTTCTGATGGTACATTCTTAATATCAGGCGTTTTTAAGGATTCTTTTATGATATTTGAAATTTTTTCAGTACTATCTGGTGAAAGTATTGCTATTCTCTCTATTAAATTTCTTAATTCTCTAACATTCCCTGGCCAATCATAATTAAGTAAATAGTTATTATTCGTATCAATACTTAGTTTTTTTAAATTATAATTTGTTGAGATTTTTTCAGAAAAATATTCAACCAACAAAGGTATGTCGGAAACTCTATCTTTTAAAGAATCAATATTAATTTCAAATACATTTAGACGATGATATAAATCTTCTCTAAAATTACCATTTTGTATTTCTTTTTTTATATCTTTGCTAGATGAGCATATAATTCTCACATCAACATTAATATCATGATTGCCATTAATTCTCTTAAATTTTTGATCTATTAAAACTCTTAAAATTTTAGATTGAGTATCAAGTGGGATTTCAGAAATTTCATCTATTAAAAGTATACCCTTTGATGATTTCTCTAAAGCACCATAAGTTATAGAACCATTATCTTTTTCTTCACCAAATAATTCTAATTCATATTTTTTAATATCAAGTAATGCTCCATTCAGAATAACAAAAGGACCCTTCTGTCTTTTGGATTCTTTATGTATTTTTCTTGCAATCAATTCTTTACCAGAGCCAGTAGGTCCATTAATGAAAATTCTACTTTCAGAAACTGATATTTTATTTATTTGATCTTTAATTTTTTTAATATTGTCACTAACACCAATTAATTCATAGGAATAAAAAAGTTTACTTTCAAATTCTTTATTTTTATTTCTAAGATTTAAATTTTCAACAGCCCTATTAATAAAATTTAATAATCTCTCTTGATTAAAAGGTTTTTCAATAAATTCAAAAGCACCAGCTTTTAAAGCTTTGATCGCCATTTCAACATTTGCATGCCCTGTAATTATTATAACTGGAATATTTTTATCTTTAGTTTTAATATGTGATAAAAGTTCTAAACCATCATTGTCACCCTTGTCTAACTTAACATCTATAATTGCAACATCTGGGAGTTTTTTATCAATCTCATTTAATGCTTGATTATAGTTTGCAGCCAATCTTGTTTTATAACCAGCTTCTAGAATTAGATCGTTAATAATGTTTCTAATATCCGCATTATCATCAATAATTAATATTTCAGTACTCATTATTTTTTAAATATAATTTCAATTTTGGCACCATTTTCAAGTGATATAAAATTTATTTTACCATTATGATCATTTATTATTTTATTAACAATAGACAAACCTAAGCCAGTACCTTTTTTTTTCGTTGTAAAGTAAGGATTTAAAATATCATTTAAATTGTCAGCAAATATTCCAAACCCTAATCCATTATCAATAATACTAAAATTAATTTTTTCTGCATTATCATTTAAATAAATGTCAATTTTTCCAATCAAATCAATATTATTAATCTTTTTTTCCTGTATGCTTTCTATAGAGTTTTTAATCAAATTGAAGAATACTCTACTTAATTGTTCATTATCAGAATTTAACAATATGTCAGCTTTGCTTGCCTTAAAATCTATAATAATTTTGTCATCCAATTCATTTATTAATTTAATATTATCTTTTATCAAAGAAACTAGGTTGTTATCTTTAAGAATTGGTTTTGGCATTCTTGCAAAATCCGAAAATTCATTAACTAAATTTTCTATTTGATTAATTTGTTTTCCAATAATCAATAAACTTTTAGAAAAGTCTTCTTTTTCATGATCAGCTACTTTTTCTGAATATTTACTTTTTAATCTATCAATGGTTAATTGAATAGGTGTAAGAGGGTTTTTAATTTCATGAGCCAATTTTCTAGCTAAGTTTTCCCAAGCTTCATGTCTTTCTTTAATTATAAGTTTTTCTTGTTGTGATTTTAGTTGATCTATCATTAAATTAAAATTTTGATTTAATAATTCCATGTCTTTATCAGTTTTAATTTCTGGTACTTTAATATCTAGATTACCTTTTCCAATATTAGAAGATGCTATAATCAAATTATTAATAGATCTAAAGAATCTTGATGAAAATCTTATAGCAATTGATATTGATAAAAATAATAATAATGAGACTATAACAAGATAAATAAATACAAATGATACCTTAATTCCAGTTTGTTTGTTTAAAACTGTGTAGTAAAAATTAAGTGCTTCTTGCGACTCAAGTAAATATTGAGAAATTTTTTTATCTAAATATTTAATTATATACAAATACTTTCCATCAAAATTTTCAAGTTTTATAATTGATGCTGTTTGATTTTTAAAAGCATTAATAATCTTAAGTGGTCTTTTATCATTTTGAACCATATCTAAAGCATCACTTAAAGGTGGTGTATACAAAGTGATATCTTCTAAAGTTGATAGATATAAGTTTCCATTACCATCAATGATATGAACCTCATCCATACCTCTAATTAATTTTTGAGTATTTAGAAAACTTTTAAATTGATTAATATTTGTGTTTAAAAAATTAATACTTTTGTTTAAATCAAATGCAATTAAAATTATCTCTGATTGAGTTTTAGTTCTAACTTCTTCAGTATAACTTTTTGCAATTTCATAAGAGTTATTAACTGCTGTTGTAATTTTCTTATCCAAATATTTATCAAGAGCAAAAGAAAGTAGAAATAATGAAAATAAAGAAATTAAAATTGAAGGAATTAAAGTAAATAATGCAAAAAATGTTATATATTTTCTATTGGCTTTAGAACCACTTACATCAACATCTATCTTTAAAGAATTTCTTACTTCTGAAAATATCATAAAGAAAAGAAGTATTAACAATGCAATATTTCCAATTAATAATAGCTGGAGATTATCATCAGATAATTTTAAAAAACTTTTATCAATAAACGTTAAAAAGGTTACAAAACCTACAAATAAAGTGATTAAAAATATCACAATGATAAATATATTTTTTTTTATAAAATCAATCATTGTGGACAAAATAATGTGTTATATATTTTTATCATGAATAGTTGCTTTATAATACTTGCTGGAGGCGAAAGTAAAAGATTTAATTCAAATATTCCAAAACCATACGTAGATTATAAAGGTAAGCCTTTATTATTGCATTCAATTGATAAAGCTAAAGTATTTAATAAGTTTAATAAAATTATTCTTGTAATAAATAAAAAACATAAAAATTATATCAAAAAACTTAATATCAAAAATATCAAAATTATTAATGGTGGTAAAACTAGAGCAGAGTCTGCTTATATGGCCTTAAAAAGTATTAAAAAAAATAATTTTAAACACGTAATAATTCATGATGCTGCAAGACCAAATTTTTCTCTAAAACTTTTAAAGAAACTAATGGATGGATTAAAAAAAAATGATTGCGTAATTCCTGCTATTCAAACATCAGATTCGATTAAGGAAAAAACTTTAAATATTGTTAAAAACTTAAAAAGAGAGGATGTTTATTTAATACAAACCCCTCAAGCATTTAACTATAAAAAACTTTTTGCACTTCAAAATAATAAAAGTGAAGAAGTTACTGATGATGCCAACTTATTTGTAAGAGCTGGTAAAAAAATAAAGATTATTAAAGGCGAGCTTACCAATAATAAAATTACAATAAACAAAGATATTAAATTAAACAATTTAGTAAAATTTGGACTTGGTTTTGATGTTCATAGATTGGTTCCTAAAAAAAAACTTTATTTAGGTGGAATTAAAATACCCTCATCTGTTGGTACATTAGGTCATTCAGATGGAGATCCTGTGTTACATGCAATAACTGATGCAATTCTTGGAGCTTGTTCTATGGGTGATATCGGTGAAAAATTTTCAGATAAGAATAAGAAATTTAAAAATATTAGATCGACAATTCTATTAAGTGAAATAATTAAGCAAACTGTAAAAAAAGGCTACCTAATCAATAATCTTGATATAAATATAATTACTCAAAAACCTAAAATTCAAAAATATAAAAAACAAATACTAAACTGTATTGCAAAAATTTGTAATATCTCCCCTAGTCAAATTAATATAAAAGGCAAAACAACTGAAAAGTTAGGTGTAATTGGTAAAGAAAAAGCTATAGCTTGTGAAGTAATAGCTTCAGTTATTAAAAATGATTAAAACTTTTAACTCATTATTCGTTACTATGTTTGGTCTTGGCAAAATTAGATATATGCCTGGAACATTTGGGTCACTGGCGACTGTAATTATTCTTTATTATCTATTCCACACTCTAAATATTTCACCAAATATAATTTTATTTGGTTGATAATAATATTTATTTACTCATTTTATGCTGTTTCAAGTCATATAGAAAATAGTGAAAATAAGGATCCAGGTGAAATTATTATTGATGAATTTTTAGGTCAATCGATACCCATATATCTTTATGAGATATCTCATGGAACAACAAAAGATGGTGGTGAAGCTATCGTTTATTATGCTCTATTTTTTATTCTTTTTAGATATTTTGATATCATAAAACCATTTCCTGTAAACTTTTTTGATAAAAACTTTAAGAATAGTTTTGGTGTAATAATGGATGATATTTGTGCTGGATTTTATGTTGTATTAACACTTGTGTGTTTCATGATTATTAAAAGTTATGTTTTGTAATGAAAAATTTGGTAAAAATATTAACTAAAAAAAAATTAAAGATTGCTTTTGCTGAGTCTTGTACGGGTGGAATGCTTGCATCAGAAATAACATCCGTAAGTGGAGCCTCGAAAGTATTTGGTATAGGTCTTGTCACTTATTCAAATCAAGCAAAAATAACTGTTTTAAAAGTAAATAAAAGCATTATTCAAAAATATGGAGCTGTTAGCCCTCAATGTTGTGAGGCTATGGTTAAAAATTTATCAAAAATTTCTAAAGCACAAATTAATGTTTCAATTACAGGAATTGCAGGTCCAAATGGTGGAACTAAGAAAAAACCTGTTGGACTAGTTTATATTGGAGTAAAAAAAAATAATAAAATATTTATTACTAAAAATGTATTTAAAGAAAAAAGTAGAAAAGCTATCCAAAAATCTACAATTAAGAAAACTTTTAAAATTATAAAATCACTAATTTAGAGATTTTCTGCCTTTTTTTGAAATGCATCAGCTATTTTGTTTAAGCCAAATTGGAAAGATTTTTCCATAATTAAATTTAAAAACTTATTTTTTATTTCAAAATCAACATCAAATTGAACTTCAGTGTAGTTTTCTTTTTGTATAAATTTCCAGTTATTTTCAAGATGATTTAAAGGACCACCAATATTAGTTACATGTATTGAATCATTTTTTTTATCATAACGAACATCACTTTTATAAGTATCTACAAAAGGTTTTTTACCAATAGTAAGATCTGCAATAATTAATACCTCGTCTTGTTTATCTTCTTTTTCATAGACTTTTGAGTCTATACAAAAAGGTATAAATTCTGGATATTTTTCAATGTCTAAAACAAAATCAATTAATTTTTGTTTTTCACGAGCTATCTGCCTGGTTACTGAGGCTTTGGGCATTAATGTTTATTTAATCTATTTTGTTGAAGTTTAGCAAAGTCTTCATCAGCATGATAAGAAGATCTTGTTAGTGGTGAAGAAGAGACTAATAAAAAACCTTTAGATTTTGCAATATTTTCTAAATCCTTAAATTCATCTGGATGATAATATCTCTCAAGCGGATGATGTTTGACAGAAGGTTGTAAATATTGCCCAATTGTTAAAAAGTCTACATCAGCAGACCTTAAGTCATCCATTACCTGAATTAATTCATCTTTACTCTCTCCTAAACCAACCATTAGACCTGATTTAGTAAAAATTTTTTTATTAATTTTTTTACATTCTTTAAAAGTTCCAATGAACCAAAATATCTCGCACCTGGTCTAACTTTTAAATAAAGTCTTGGAACTGTTTCAATGTTATGATTGAAAACATCTAAGTCTGCTTCTAAAATTTTTTTATAAGCATCCCCTTTTCTTAAAAAATCTGGGGTTAAAACTTCAATTGAAGTATTTGGATTTTTTTTTCTTGTAGCTGTAATTACATCAAAAAAATGATTGGAACCTCCATCCTCTAAATCGTCTCTATCAACAGAAGTTATTACAACATGCTTAAGATTAAGTTTGTGAACTGCATTTGAAATTTTGTAAGCCTCAAATGGATCTAAGTTTTCAGGCTTTCCTGTTTTAACATCACAGAAAGCACAAGCTCTAGTGCAAGTATCGCCCATAATCATAAATGTAGCATGTCGCTTACTCCAACATTCTGTAATATTTGGACAATTAGCTTCCTGACAAACTGTTACTAAATTATTTTGATTAACAATAGTCTTGGTTAAGAAGAATTCTTTGCTGTTAGTTAATTTAGACCTTATCCAATCAGGTTTTTTTTTAATTGGATTTACTGGTTTGTTAACTTTTTCTGGGTGTCTTGGTTTAATTGTCATTCTTTTTAATTATATAGAGTGTCTCACCTTCTTTTCCAAATAAAAACTTTTCACGTAATAGTGTTTCAACGTAATCTAAATCAAGATTTTCACTTAATAAAGAATTCTTGAACTCTAAATCTTTAATTTTATTTCTTAAATCTGCTTCTTCTTTTGTTAAATTCAATAAAATTTCTTTTTTTTTAAAGTATGAAAAAAGACCTCTTTCACCATCGAGTAAATTAAAAAAGAAATAGAGTATTAAAAAAGTAGAGATTAATAAAAAATAATTTTTTTTAATTTTACTCAACATTAATGAATCTTATTCATTTTTACTTTTTTACCAAGCTGTTCTTCTATACGTAATAGTTGATTATATTTTGCAACTCTTTCAGATCTTGCTAAGAGAACCAGTTTTAATTTGATTGGAATTAGTTCCAACAGCAAGGTCGGCTATAAAAGTATCTTCACTATCTCCAGATCGATGAGATATAATTGTTTTGTAGCCAATGATTTGAGCAAATTTTATAACCTCAAGTGTTTCAGAAACAGTGCCAATTTGGTTTAACTTAATAAGAATTGAATTTGATGAATTATTTAAAAAACCTTTTTTAAGTCTCTCTAAATTTGTAACATAAAGATCATCACCTACAATTTGAACATTCTTTGTAGATTTCATTAAATTGCTCCATGAAGTCCAATCATTTTCAGCAAAAGGGTCTTCAATTGATTTTATCTTATATTTATTTATAATTTTTAGATATTTATTAATTGTTTGATCTACTGAAATAAATTTTTTTGAATGAATTGAATATTTTTTACTTTTAAATAGCTCATTAGCCGCAACATCTAAACAAATTGAAACATCTTTACCATTTTTAAAGCCTGCAGCTTTTATTGCTGATACAATTAAGTCTAAAGCTTTTTCATTACTATCAATCATAGGTGCAAAACCACCTTCATCGCCAACAGATGTTGACAGCTTCTTTTTTTTAATAAGTTTTCTTAAACTGCTTATTACTAAAAAACAAATTCTCATTGCTTCAGAAAAATTTTTGGCTTTATCTGGTCTGATCATAAATTCTTGGATTCTCAAACCATTATTTGCATGAGCCCCACCATTAATAATATTCATTAGTGGATAAGGTAAACTAAAATTATTCTTAACTAAAAAAGTTTTAAATAAAGGTATTTTTTTAATTTTTGCTGATAGTTTTTTTGCAGCCATTGATACAGCAAGTATAGCGTTAGCTCCTAAATTTGTTTTTTGTCTTGTGCCATCAAGATTAATTAATATTGTATCTATACGAATTTGATCATGAATATTAATACCTTTTAGCTTTTTAGAAATTTTAGTATTAATTACATCAATTGCATTAAAAACACTTTTACCAAGATATCTTTTGTTATTTTTGTCTCTTTTTTCAAATGCTTCATACGTTCCTGTAGAGGCACCTGAAGGACAAATAGCTGATGCACTTTGATTCTTAGAATAAACTTCAGCTTCAATAGTAGGATTACCACGACTGTCAAATACTTGACGAGCTCTTATCTTTAAAATCTTACTCATCTATTTTTTAATTAAATTATCAATTTCAAATAGTTGGGATAATAGATTTTCTAATTTATCTAAAGGTACCATATTTGGTCCATCAGACGGTGCGTTGTCTGGATCTTGATGAGTTTCAATAAATACTCCAGCAACACCTACTGCAACTGCAGCCCTTGCAAGATATTCAACAAATTCTCTTTGACCACCACTAGTTTCTCCTAACCCTCCAGGTTGTTGCACTGAATGTGTAGCATCAAAAATAACTGGATAACCATTTTTTGCCATTATAGGTAAAGATCTCATATCAGAAACAAGTGTGTTGTATCCAAAACTCGCACCTCTTTCAGTTACCAGAATATTTTCATTTCCTGAGTCTGATATTTTTTTGGTTACATTAACCATGTCCCAAGGTGCAAGAAATTGACCTTTTTTAACATTTATAATCTTTCCAGTTTTTGCTGCGGCAACCAACAAATCTGTTTGTCTGCATAAAAAAGCTGGAATTTGCAATATATCCGCATGGCTTGCAACAACTGAACATTGTTCAATATTATGAATATCAGTTAAAATTGGTACATCTAATTCTTTTTTAATTTTGTCAAAAATTGGTAAAGATTGTTCAAGACCCGCTCCTCTCTTTCCTTTTAAGCTTGTTCTATTTGCTTTATCAAAAGAGGTTTTATAAATAAAACCCATCTTAAATTTAGAGGTAATCTCTTTAATTTTTCCAGCCATATCCATGGCATGTTGCTCTGTCTCAAGTTGGCAAGGTCCAGCTATAATACAAATCTTATTATTATTAGCAATTTCAATATTTCCACAATTAACTTTTATATTTTTCATTTATATTTTTTTGCAGCTCTAATAAATGAAGAGAATAAAGGATGAGGATCTAAAGGTCTAGATTTAAATTCAGGATGAAACTGAACTCCTATAAACCAAGGGTGATTTTTGAGTTCGATAATCTCTGGAAGCTTTTTATCTGGGGATAAACCTGAAAATATTAACCCTTTCTTCTCAAATTTTTCTTTATATGAAATATCCACTTCGTATCTATGTCTATGTCTTTCTTTGATTAATCTAGATTTATAGATATCTCTAATTTTAGATTTCTCTTTTAAAATTGCATCGTAAGAACCAAGCCTCATAGTTCCACCAAGATCTTTATCTGTGCCTTTAACTTTTCCTCCACTTTTTTCCCACTCATGCATTAAGCCAATTAAGTGAACTCCTTTTTTGTCAAATTCAGAAGAGGTTGCTTTTTTAATCTTTAATTGATTCCTTGCAAACTCTATAATTGCCATTTGCATGCCATAACAAATTCCAAGAAAAGGAATTTTATTTATCCTTGCATATTTAATGGCCTCAATTTTTCCCTCTGTTCCTCTTTTACCAAAACCTCCTGGAATTAAAATTCCTGAAACATCTTTTAGTTTATCTTTAATTTGTGAAACTTTTAGTTTTTCAGAATCAATTCTTACTAAATTAACTTTAAGATTATTAGTAATACCTCCATGAGTAAGTGCTTCATCTAAAGATTTATAAGCATCTTTTAATTCAACATATTTTCCAATAATTGCAATATCAACTTGTCTCTTTGTATTTAGGGTAACTTTGGTTATTTTTTTCCATGGTACTAAGTTATTAGATCTTTTAGATTTTAGTTTAAAATGATTTAAAACCTGAACATCTAATTTTTCTTTTGCAAAACTAATTGGTGCTTCATAAATTGTTTTTACATCAACGGTTTCAATTACATTTCTAATATCAACATTACAGAACAAGGATATCTTTTTTCTGTGTTCTAAAGGGATAGGTCTTTCTGATCTGCAAATTATAATATCAGGTTGAATACCAATACTTCTTAGTTCTTTGACAGAGTGTTGAGTTGGTTTTGTTTTAATTTCGTCTGATGCTTTTAAATAAGGTACTAGTGTTAAATGAATAAATAATGAATTTTTCTTTCCAACATCGTTAGAAAATTGTCTTATAGCTTCTACAAATGGAAGGCTTTCAATATCACCTACTATGCCTCCTATTTCGCAAATTACAAAATCTTCTTTGGTAGTGTCATATTTAATAAACTCTTTAATTCTATCAGTGATGTGGGGAATAACCTGAACAGTTTTTCCAAGATACTGTCCTTTTCTTTCCTTTTTAAGAACATCGCTATAAATTTTTCCAGTTGTAATATTGTCTGTTTTCTTTGCAGTTACTCCAGAAAATCTCTCATAATGACCTAAATCTAAATCAGTTTCAGCACCATCATCTGTTACAAACACTTCCCCATGTTGAAACGGACTCATTGTTCCTGGATCTACATTTAAATATGGGTCTAATTTTCTTAAACGAACTTTGTAACCTCTAGATTGTAATAAATAAGCAAGAGATGCAGAAGAGAGACCTTTACCAAGAGAGGAAACCACGCCGCCAGTGACAAATATAAATCGCGCCATGGAATTATCTTATAGCGATTATTTGATTAATTGAAAAGACTTAATTGTTATTTTCTGGAATCGACGGTGTATCGTCAGATTTTTCCTCAATTACATCTAGTACAGAAGAAGTTGGAGTTAGCTCACTCCGAGATATAATAGTAAGTAAGAGGCTACAAACTATAAAAAGAGTCGCAACAATTGCTGTTGCTTTGCTCATGAAATTACCTGCAGATCTTGAAAGCATAAAATTATCTTGAGACATTCCAATACCTAAAGCTCCACCCTCTGATTTTTGAGTAAGTATTAAAAGAACCAAAATAAAAGCTAGTATAAGATTTACTACTAGAAGAATATTTTCCATTGCGTTTAACTATACGTTTTTTTAACTATATCAATAAATTTTTTAGCACTTTGTGATGCTCCACCAACTAAAAAACCATCAAGATTATTAACTTTTTTAAGATTAATAATATTCTTAGGATTTACAGAGCCTCCATATAAAACTCTTTGGGGCTTATCTCTAAATTTATTCTTAATAAACTTAATTGTCTCAAAAAGATCCTTGTGAGTTGGAATGACTCCACTTCCTATAGACCAAATGGGTTCATAAGCAATAAATATGTTTGATTTGTTTTTAATATTTTTTAATCCAAAATGAATTTGTTTAGATAAAGTTGATTTTGTTTTTTTTTGTTTTTTTTCTTTTAAAGTTTCACCAATACAAAAAATGACTTTTAATTTTGATTTAAGAGCACTTTTAATTTTAACATTGATAACTTTATCAGTCTCACCCTCAGCTCTATTTTCGGAATGACCAATGATTACAAATTGTGCACCAATATTTTTTAACATATGTGAATTGATAGAGCCTGTATAAGGTCCATAATCATCATCTTCATGACAATTTTGACCACCAATACCTATTTGACAATTTTTGAATTTTTTTGAAAATGCGTCAATCAAAGTAAATGGAGGACAATAGATCAATCTACCTTTCTTGATGTCTTTTGATTTTGAAAATTTAATAACTTTATTCAATGAATTTAGTGAAGATAGGCTTCCATACATTTTCCAGTTAGCTACAAAATACATATATTTATTTGTCATAATGAAAGAATTAATCTATAGATTTATTTTAGTTCAATAAATATATAAAGCAATGATTAGTACTTTTAAAAATCTTACAAAGAAAAAAATTGGTGGCTTAGCATTAATAATTGTCATTATTATTGCATTTGGCTTTGGAGGATTTGGTGGTGGTTTTAACACCAGCAATCAAAATAATATTGCTAAGATTAATAGTACTAAAATTTCAACACAAAACTATGTTGATTATTTAAATCAATCTGGATTAAGCAATCAAGTAATAAAAAACAATATTGATAATGGTATTATTGAAGAACTTTTATCAGCATTGGTCTCAACTACATTATTGGATCTAGAAATAAATGATTTGAGTCTTTCTGTCTCCAAACAGATCATTGCAGAAAAAATTAAATCCAACAAAAATTTTATGGATGATAATGGTAATTTTCAAAGAACCTTATATGAAAAATTTTTACTAACAAACAATTCATCTGCTCCAGCCTTTGAAATCAAATTAAAAAATAATGAATTACAAAAACAACTTTTTACTTATATTGGTGGAGGCACCAAGACTCCTGATTTTTTAATAGATAAATTTTATAAAGAACAAAATAGTAAATTAGAGATTGATTATCTTGATTTAAATTTATTTTATAAAAAAAAAGATGAATTTACTGAAATTGATATAAATGATTTTATTACTGAAAACTCAGATAAGCTTGTGCAAGATTACATTAATTTTGAGTATGTGAATCTAAATCCTAAAAATTTGACTGGATTAAGTGAATTCAATCAAGCTTTTTTTGATAAAATTGATGCAATTGAAAATCAAGTTTCAAAAAATATTAATTTTTCACAAATTATAAAAGAGCTTAATTTAAAAGCTAATAACGTGGTTAACTATATTAATTTAGATAACAAAGAGGATATAAAAAATCTAATTTATAATTCAAGAAAAAACAAAATAGATATTATTGAATATAATGGTAATTATACATTATATAATATATCTGAATTAAATTCAAAATTACCAGACATCAAAGATGAAAAATTTAGAAAACAAATCACAAATCTTTTATTTGAAAAAGAAAAGTTTGCATTCAATAAAGATATTTTAGATAAGATTAATAAAAAAGAATTTGATCAAAATTCCTTTTTAAAATTAGGTTCTAATAAGATTGAAAAAATTAAATTAAATTCAATAAAAGATGATAAAAAATTTGAAATCAATTCAATTAAAGTTTTATATTCTTTGCCACTTAAAACTTTTACTTTAGTTGCAGATAGCAAAAACAATATATATTTAGCTCAAACACTAGGTTTCGATATAAACAATGTTGATTTCAAGTCAAAAGAGTTTGCCAATGCATCCATTGAAGAAAGTGCTCAAAATAAAAATAGTATCTTAAAATCATATGATTTCTTTTTGAATACTAAATATGATGTTGTTGTAAATGACTCAGCCGTTGATCGAGTTAAAAATTATTTTAAATAATGCTCAATAAAAGCCTTTCTGAATTTAAGCGCCAGCACCAAAAAAAAACAAATCAAGTACTTTTTGTCTCTAGAAAGATAAAAGATGATACTGAAATTTTAAATTTAATTGAAAATTTTCTTGTTGAAAAAAATAGCTTTATTTTTGAGTCAGTTGAGAAAGGAAAAATAAAAGGAAGATATACAATATTTGGTAAAAATCCTGATAAAATTTGGGAATTTAATAATGATAAATCTTATCTAATTGAAGATAAATCTAAAAAAAGAATTAAAGGTTCGCCTGATAAAATTATAGAAAAAATAATTGAAAGTTTTAATTTTAAAACACCTACTAGTCTTCCTCCTATTTGTTCTTTAATTTCTGGTTATTTTTCTTATGACTCAATTAGATATATAGAAAAAATACCTAACAAATGTAAAGATGATTTAAAATTACCAGATGTTAGATTGTTAAGACCTCAAACTGTAATTATTCATGATAATCTAAAAAAAAAGATTTTCTACATAGTGAATGTTTTTAAAGATAAAAAAATATCAAACTATAAAAAAGTATATTTAAGAATTAAAGAAGATATTGAAAGATTATTAATAGAGTCTTCTTTTAAAAAGACTTCACCACTAACAACATCATTTTCTAATTTTAAAGTTAAATCTAATACTTCAAAAAATAAGTTTCTAGCCATGATTACAAAGGCTAAGAAGTATATTAAGCTTGGAGATATATTTCAGGTTGTCTTAAGTCAAAGATTTGAGGCAAAATTATCTAAAAGTCCATTAGATATTTATAAAAAATTAAGAAATACAAACCCTTCTCCATTTATGTATTTTTTTAATTTTACAGATTTTCAAATAATTGGTGCGAGTCCTGAAATCTTGGTTAGACTTAGAGATAATAAGATAACAGTAAGACCAATAGCTGGCACTAGACCAAGAGGCAAAGATGTAAAAGAAGACAACTTTTTAGCAAAAGATTTATTAAATGATAAAAAAGAACTTTCAGAACATCTAATGTTATTAGATCTTGGAAGAAATGATGCGGGTAAAGTCTCTAAAATTAATTCAATTAAAGTTACAGAAAGTTTTATAATTGAAAAATATTCCCACGTTATGCATATAGTTTCAAATGTAATTGGAATATATAATAAAAAATTCAGTAAATTTAAAACCTTACTTGCTGGTTTTCCTGCTGGTACTGTTTCTGGTGCGCCTAAAATAAGAGCAATGGAAATTATTGATGAATTAGAAACATCAAAAAGAAAAGTTTATGCTGGAGGCATCGGCTACTTTTCTTCGAATGGGGAATTTGACACCTGCATTGCTCTACGAACAGCTATAGCAAAGAAAGATAAATTTTATGTACAAGCTGGTGCTGGTATAGTTGCTGATAGTAATCCAATAAAAGAATATGAAGAAACTATAAACAAAGCGAAAGCATTACTAAACGCATTAAAATAATGAAACTTTTACTAATAGATAACTATGATAGCTTTACATTTAATCTCTACCATTATCTTTCATCATTAAAGGTAAATGTTGATGTTGTTAGAAATGATAAAATTAATGTTAAAGAAATTATCAAAAAAAAATATGATAGGATTGTAATTTCCCCTGGACCAGGTAACCCAAATCAATCTGGTAATTGTATTAACATTGTTAAATCACTTTATAAGCAAGTACCAATTTTGGGTGTATGTTTGGGCATCAAATAATTGGCCAAGTTTTTGGTTCAAAAATAATTCAAGCAAAAAAAGTTATGCATGGCAAAACTAGCAGAATAAAGTCCAAACAAATTGGAATTTTAAAAAATCTACCCTTAAATTTTGAGGCGACTAGATATCATAGTTTAATTATTGATAAGAAAACTTTATCTAATCAGCTTAAAATCACCGCTGAAACTAATGATGGGTTATAATGGGTATTATGCATAAAGAATACAACATTCATGGTGTTCAATTTCATCCAGAAAGTATTAAAACTAAATTAGGAATGAAAATATTAAAAAACTTTATTAATTATTAATCTATGAAAGAAATTCTAGAAAAATTAAGAAAAAAGCAAGATTTAACTTTTGCAGAAAGTAAATCTGCCTTTGAATTATTAATGACTGGAAAAGCTAATGAAGAAGAGATTTATAACTTTTTAACCCTGCTCTCTGAAAAAGGTGAAGTTTCAGATGAAATAGCAGGAGGTGTTTATGTCCTTAGAGAAAAATCAAAAAGAGTAAACGTTGCCGATTGTGTTGATACCTGTGGAACTGGTGGAGATGGCATGAATACTCTAAATATTTCAACTGCTTCTGCTTTACTGTTGGCCAGTATGGGTACAAAAGTAGCTAAACACGGTAATAAAGCCGTATCATCAAAATGTGGTTCTGGGGATGTTTTAGAAGCTCTTAAAATTAAAATAGATCTTGAGCCAAATGATATAGAAAAAGAAATCAATAATAATAACTTTGGTTTTATGTTTGCTCCCAATTATCACAGTGCAATGAGATTTGTTGGTCCTGTTAGAAAGAAAATTGGCAAAAGAACTATTTTTAATATGATCGGTCCATTAAGCAACCCAGCTTTAGTTGATAGACAAGTTGTTGGTGTTTTTGATAAAAAATTACTAAAGATATTTGCAGAAGGACTTCGAAATTTGAATATTAAATTTGCATGGATTGTAAACAGTGAAGATGGTTTGGATGAGATATCCCCTTATGCAAATACAAATGTAATTCAATTAAAAGATGGTGAGATATCTGAAATTACAATTGATCCAAAATCTCTTAATGTTAATGCAGATAAATTCGATAATTTAATTGGTGATGATGCTAATTTTAATGCTAATAAAATGATTGAAATTTTTAAAGGTAAAGATAATGATTTTTCAAAAGCTGTTTGTTTGAATGCAGCTGCTGGATTAATAGTTAGTGAAAAGTTTACAAACTTTTTAGATGCTTATAATTTTTCAAGAGAATTTATTTTATCTGGCAAACCCTACTCTCATTTAGAAAAAATTCAAAATGTCTGAAAATATATTAAATAACATAATTACAAAAAAAATAGAAAGAATAGATTTATTAAAAAAATCAACTAGCTTAGATTCTTTAAATGAAATTATAGATAAAAATAGACTCTTATATTAATTTTAAAGAAAAAATTGAAAATAATATAATACAAGACAAAATTTCAATAATAGCTGAAATTAAGAAAGCTAGCCCATCAGCAGGTGTAATTATAAATGATTACAATCCAGTTGAAATTGCAAAAATTTATAATGAAAATAAAGTAACTTGCTTATCAGTTCTTACAGAAGAAGATTTTTTTTTAGGAAATTTAATTCATATTAGTAAAATTAAACAACAATTTAATTTACCAATTTTATGTAAAGATTTTTTTATTGATAAATTTCAAATACCATTGGCTAAAAGTTATGGAGCTGATGCAATTTTAATTATTCTTGCAGGTGTATCAGATGATTTGGCTCATGAATTATATGAAGAAGCATTAAGATATAATATGTCAGTTATTGTTGAAGTGCACACTGTAGAAGAAGCAGAAAAATCTTTGAATTTTAAAGATGCTTTAATTGGAATTAATAATAGAAACTTAAAAACACTAAAGACTGATATTAATACAACCTACGATATTCATAATGTACTTGCTAAACACCAAGGACCTTTAATTTCTGAAAGTGGAATTAAAACAAAAGATGAACTTTTAGATTTGAAAAATAAAACCTCTATTAAAACTTTTTTAATAGGAGAATCACTTTTAAAAAATTTATCAGAAAATTCTATATTTTCAGTTTTAAAGTCAAATTAACCCCTATTTTACTTACTTATTTAGCTATTGTTAATTAATAAGAACTTTTATAGAACATTATTTGTACGATATTTGTTCTTATGCTTACAAAAAAACAAAAAAACTTGCTTTTATTTATCAACAAAAAGTTGAGAGCTTCAGGTGTTTCACCTTCATACGAGGAGATGAAAGATTCTTTAAATTTAAAATCAAAGTCAGGAATTCATAGATTAATAAGCGCTTTAGAAGAAAGAGGGTTTATTAAAAGATTAGCTCACAAAGCAAGAGCTCTAGAAGTTATAAAACTACCTGAGACAGCTTCGGCAAATGATATTTACAATAGCTTTTCACCTAGTGTTATTAAGGGTGGATTGGACAATGATACAACTAATGCAGATGAAATTGAAATTCCTGTTCTAGGTAAGATTGCTGCTGGAACTCCAGTAGAAGCAATTCAAAATGAGGTTGCTAGAATACCACTTCCAAGTAATCTAGAAAAGAATGGCCAATATTTTGGGCTTAAAGTTCAAGGAGACTCTATGATTGAAGCAGGTATCAATGAAGGAGACACAGTAATTATTAAA
Source organism: uncultured Candidatus Pelagibacter sp. (assembly GCA_943789075.1). Classification (GTDB taxonomy): domain Bacteria; phylum Pseudomonadota; class Alphaproteobacteria; order Pelagibacterales; family Pelagibacteraceae; genus Pelagibacter. Next base: position 79,770 of record CALSSS010000001.1, read on the forward strand.
AGAACTGATACAGCTGATAATGGAAAAATTGTTGTAGCTTTAATAGATGAGCATGAAGCAATGCTTAAAAGAATTAGAAGAAAAGGCAAAACTGTAGCACTTGAAAGTGCAAATAGAAATTATGAAACCAAAATATTTGGCCCAGATAGAGTAAAAGTTCAGGGTGTTTTAGTATCTTTATATAGAAACTTCTAATAAAATAGTTTAAAAATTCCTAATGTCAAATGTAGCAACAAGATTTGCTCCCTCACCTACTGGAGCTCTTCATATTGGTGGAGTAAGAACAGCTTTATTTAATTGGTTATTTTCTAAAAACCAAAAAGGAAAATTTCATCTTAGAATTGAAGATACTGATAAAGAAAGATCTAAAGATGAACATAAAGTTCAAATTATCAAATCTTTAAAATGGATCGGTATAGAGCATGATGGTGAAGAATATATACAATCAACTAAAATTGATGATCATATAAAAGTTGCTAATGAGCTGCTTAAAAGTGGCAATGCATATAAATGCTACTGTTCAAGTGAAGAGATTGAAGAACAAAAAAAAAGAGCCAGACAAAAAAAGCTTCCTTATATCTATAATAGAAAATGTAGAGATCTACCAGAAACAGATTCTCCTAAAGATATTAAACCTGTAATTAGATTTAAAAGTAAAATTGAAGGATCTACTGTACTAAAAGATTTAGTTCAAGGTGATGTAGAAATTGACAATAATACAATTGAAGATTTTATAATTTTAAGAAATGATGGAACGCCAACATATAATTTATCTGCAACAGTTGATGATCATCAAATGAATATGACCCATATCATTAGAGGGGATGATCATAAGATTAATACATTCAAACAAATGCAAATTTACTTAGCAATGAAATGGGAAGTTCCTCAATTTGCACATATACCTCTTATTCATACAATAGAAGGTAAAAAATTATCAAAAAGAGATAATGCATCAACTTTAGATGACTATTCAAAAATAGGAATAATGCCTGATGCATTAAGGAATTATTTACTGAGATTGGGTTGGTCTTTTGAAGATAAAGAAATATTTACTCTAGATGAAAGTATTAAGTACTTTAACTTAGAAGGTATAGGAAAATCACCATCTAAACTAGATATGAGTAGAATTTTATCAATGAACGAGCATTATATTAAAAATATTGATGAAAATGATTTATTTAATCAACTAATAGAATACTGCAAATTATATAAGAGTGAAATTAAGTCAGATAAAAAAGATAAAATCAAAAAATCTCTAACTTTCTTAAAAAATAAAGCAAAAACATTAGAAGATATATTTAATAATGGTCAATATATTATTGTAGATGAAGTAAATTTTAATCAGGATGATATTAAAATCATTGATGATAAAGCAAAAAAAATCATTTCTGCTTTCAGTACTCAATTTGCTACCATTGATAAGACTTAGCAAAGAAACTTTAGAGCCAATAGTAAATGAACTAATTAAATCAAATAATACAAATTTTAAAGGAGTTGGTCAGCCTTTAAGAATAGCTTTAACAGGTTCAAAATTTGGACCTGGCATATATGATATAATTATTTCACTTGGAAAAGAGGAAGTCATAAAAAGATTAACTAATAAGAAACTTAGTTAATACGGAAGAAGCTTCATCAGAAGATGAGGTTTTTGATCTAATTTTAGTTAAAGTTTCATCACACTCATTAATTTGTTTTTTCATTAATTCTGGATTTTTTAAAAAATAAACAACAGATTGTAAATCTCTTTAGCATTACATTCTTTTTGTATTAATTCAGGAATTATCTCTTTGTTATTAATAATATTGATGATATTAGCAAATTTTATTTTCACCAACATTTTAACAATTAAAAAATTCAAAAAATTCATTTTATAAATAATTATAGAAGGAACTCTTGCATTACAAATTTCAAGAGAAACAGTTCCAGATTTAGAAACTGCAAAAATAGATTTATTTAAAATTTGTTTTTTAATATTTTCATCAGAAATAACTTCAACATTTTTTAAATTTATATTATGAATTTTTTCACTAATTAAATTTTTATTATCTTCAGTGGTATGAAAAATAAAAGTAAAATTATTAAATTTTTTATTCATCATATTAATAAAATCTATCAAGATAGGTAAAAGTAAATTCACTTCAGATGATCTACTTCCAGAAAAAAGAGAAATAATTTTTTTATCATTGGATATAATGCTAGATAGATCTATTTTGTTTTTTGACTCTTGTTCTAACAACGGATGACCAACAAAAGTATTTGGAATATTTTCTTTATCAAAGTATTTTTTTTCAAAATCAAATAATAATAAAATATGATCTAAAAACTTTTTAAATTTTTTTACTCTGCCCTCTCGCCATACCCATACTTGTGGTGCTACATAATGAATAGTTTTTATATCATTATTTAATTTTTTAACTTTTTCTGCAACTCTTAATGTAAAATCAGGACTATCTACACTAAACAAAATATCTGGATTAAATTTTATTATTTCTTCTACAGTTTTATTTATTTTATTCTTTATTTTAAAAATATTTAATAAAACACTTGTAAAGCCGATGTGGGTAATTTCTTTAAGGTTAAAAATAGATTTTATTCCTAAGGAATTTAAATGTGTTCCACCGACACAAGCATATTCAATATTAGGATTATTTTTTTGGAGTTTAGATATAACTTTAGAAGCAAGTTTATCTCCAGAAGGTTCACCAGTTAATATAAAGATTTTTTTCATTCTACCGAGATAAACATCTTATTTCTATTTGCAAATTTTATGCATTTGATTTTATCTAAAAAAACATGTTGTTTGCTTTTTATAACAATACCCTTTAATCCAGCAGTCTTACTTTGTTTGATAGTTTTTAATCCAATCGTTGGTAGATCTACTCTCAAGTCTTGTTTTTTTTTTGGAAACTTAACTAAAACTCCGTGATTTCTAAATTTTTTGCTTTTGCTTTTTTCAAGCATTTTTTTAGTCCCACCTTTTCCTTCTATAGAAATTACTTTTTTGTTTCTAACTACAACAGCTTGGCTAAAATTATATTGTCTTAAATTATTTAATGTTTTAATTGCTTTTTTAATATCTAATTTATCTTGTTTGTTTGGTTTTATCTTTGAATAATTACCTTTCGTTAAGGATAGTTCGGGATTAAATTTAAGTGAATTTTCAGTTTTTATCTTGTTTTGAGCCAATATCTTAATAATTTCTTTAAGTATCGCTGCATCTCCAAGCTTTGCAGCTTTGATTATTCTAGGGATATAATAAATTCCTTTTAAATCTAATTTCAATTTAGAAAAGTTTGGTTTATTTACTTTTCCAGCAAATAAGACTTTTTTACAGTTATTTTCCCTAAGAATATTAATAATTTTACCGAATTGACCCATGGATACAGCAAAAGAATTTTTATCTTTTTTAAATTTCTTTGATTTTGATAAATCAATTATCAAATATTTTATTTTATTTTTTTTAATTGTTTTTAGAATTTCCTTTGGAAAATCAGTATCACCAAAAATTAATCCTATCATCTTATGAAAATGGTGTGCAAATAGATCTTTTTTTATCTTTTGTTATAAATTTAATTACATCTTTGACTAACGGATTTTCTTGAAAAGAGCCATTCAATTTACTTATATTTTCATTAATATTTTTTGTAGCAAAAATTTCTTTATAAGCATCACTTAAGCCTAAGATATCCTTATTTTCATACTTGGCTCTTCTCAACCCTATTAAGTTCAATCCTTGTAATGAATTTCTATTTCCTGTAGACAATCCATAAGGTATTACATCATGTAATACACCAGTCATTCCACCAATCATTGCCATTTTTCCAATTCTAGTGAATTGTTGAACAGCAGAATTGCCACCAATAACAACATTGTCCTCAATAATTGCATGACCACCTAAAGGTACATTATTTGCAATTATTACATTATTACCAACATGACAATCATGAGCGATATGTGATGAAATCATAAATAAACAATTATTTCCAATAACTGTTTTGCCCCCACCACTAACTGTACCAGGGTTTATTGTTACATACTCTCTAATTTTGTTATTATCACCAATTATTAAATTGGTAGGTTCACCATTGTATTTCAAGTCCTGTGGATCATTAATTGAAACAAAAGGATAAATTTTATTTCCTTTCCAATTTTAGCATTTCCAGAAATATTTACATGTGATTGAATATCAGTGCTTTCACCAATTTCAACATTAGGGCCAATTACACAATAAGGACCCACTCGAACATTTTGATCTATTTTTGCTTTTGGAGTCTATGATTGCAGTTTTATGTATCATTTATTTTCCTTAATAAATTTTTTTAAATCTTTAGCTGGATAACCCATAACTTTAGTATTATCAGCAATATTTTTAATAACTCCTGAGCCGCCACCTATTTGAACATTGTTTCCAACTTTAAGATGTCCAGATATTCCTGCTTGTCCACCAATCATCACATTATTTCCAATTATAGAACTACCAGCAAAACCAACCTGTCCTGCAATAATACAATTTTCTCCAATTTTATTATTGTGAGCTATATGAACTTGATTATCTATAAAAGTATTTTTTCCAATTACTGTATTTGATAAAGAGCCCCTATCAATTGTTGAGCCACAACCAATTTCACAATTATCTTCAATTATAACGATACCAATATGAGGATAGCGGATATTTCCATCATTGTTAGGAAAAAATCCAAAACCTTTCTTTCCTATTACGCAACCATCTAAAATTGAAACATTATTTTTTATTAGAGTATTTCTAATTATAACATTAGATCCTATTGAGCAATTATCTCCAATTACAACATTACTTTCAATTATTGAATTGTGTCCTATTGAACAATTTTTTCCAATTTTTACATTTTTACCTATCAATACATTGGTGCCATGTCTAAATTTTTTATAAAAAGATGTCTTTTCAATATTCGATGTTAATGGATCAAAGTCATCTGTAATGGCATCTGGATAGAAAAGTTTAGTAATCATTGCCGTAGAAATCAAAACATTTTCAACAACAATAGGTTTACAATTATTTGGTAAGATATTTGTTAATTGTTTAGTAGTTACACAATAAGCTGCTTTAGTAATAGAAGCTGTACTTTCATATTTTTTGGAATGAAAAAAAGTAATATCATTATTTGTTGCTGTAACAAGATCTTTAATATCAATAATTTTAGATCCTGTATAATTATTCTTATTACCTGTATTAGAAGAGTATAATATATCTTCAATTTTAAATGGACCTTGGTTTTTAAAAAAAGGATTAATCATTGTAAAAGTTTTTAACAAAATTATTGAAATTTACTTATCAAGAATTATTACTGATTATTTTCTATCTACAATTGTTGCTGACCATATAGCATCAGCCATTTTTTTTCCTTCTACAAAAGCTTCGCCTTTATATTTCCAAACTCTTCCATGCGATCTTATTGCTTCAATATTCAGTTCTAGTTTGCAATCAGGTATAACTGGGTTTCTAAATCTTGCTTTTTCAATACCCATAAGAAAAACTAAGCTTATTTTCGTAAGTCTCTTTATCTATGCCATGAGCGGTTAGAGCTGCTGCAGCCTGACCAAAAGCTTCGACAATCAAAACACCAGGCATAACTGGATTTCCAGGAAAGTGTCCTTGGACAAAAAAACTATCTTTTCTAACATTTACGATTGCAGTAGCTGAAAACAATTTTTTGATATTAGTTAACTCATCAATTAAAAGCATTGGTTCTCTATGAGGTAGTAAATCAATGATTTCTTTTTTTGAAAGATTAAATTCAGTCATTAGTTTAATTTAATATTTTTAACTCTTTTATTAACTATAGTTAAAATTGAATCTGTAATATCTAAATCTTCTCTACCAATTATTATATGACTTTTCTGTAAAATTATATGTATAGAATTTTTTGAAGCATATTCAGATAAAATAGGAGTTAAGTTCTCTAATAATTTTTTTATTGCTATATTTTTTTTAAGTTAAATCATTTTTTACTATCATTTACATCTTTATTAAATTTATTTGCATTTATTCTTAATGCGTTAACTTTTTTTTCAAATTCTTCCTTGGAAATAATATTTTTTTGTTGAGATATCTTTTTTTCTTCAGCCTTTAATTTTTCTTCAATTTTTTTAAAGTTAGAAATATTCTTGTCATTAATACATCTACTTGTTTCTTAATATTTTTACCAACATTAGACTCATTTAAGATTTTATCAGTATCAACATAAACAATTTTTATTTCATTTGAATTAATTGGATTAAATGCAAATAACAACAAGAATGATAATGAAATAAAAAATTTCATAATCAAAATGATGTTCCTATATTAAATTGAAATGACTCAGTTTTATCAGTACTTGCTTTTGAAATATTTTGGATGAATGCAAAATTCATAGGACCAATAGGTGTAAACCAGTTTACAGTCAAACCAGTAGATGATCTTATACTGTTGGATTCATCAACAGTGTCGGAATAATCTACGCCCCAGACATTGCCGGCGTCTATAAAATATTTCATATCAATGTTTTCAAAACTTTCAAGTAGCATTGGTAATGTAGTGCTTAAATTAATAGCTGCTGCATAATTTCCACCTACATAATCGTTACCATCTCGAGGGCCAATTTTTCCAGTCTCGAAACCTCTCATTCTGCTACTGGACAAACCTAGTCTATTAGATACTCTCACGTCTTCATCGGTAAGAGAATTAATTGCTTTGCCATAAAAATTTATGTCAACAACCATACTGTTTTCAAGTTCATGCCATTTTTTAAACTCGTAACTATTACTTAGAGCAAAATCATCTGATATTAATGGCACTGATTGATTAAAAATACTTCTAATGCCATCAGTAGTTCTAAATTTCTGATTACGCAAATCGTAATCTAAAGTATATGAAAATTTATTTTCAAAATAAGAGCCCTCTTGTTTCTTAAGAGAAGCACTAGCAGATGAATTTGTACTTATTTTTTCAAAATAAGTAGAAACACCAGGACTAAAAAAAAGATTTTCATTTTTTTCAAAACTTGTGCCTAATGAAAAACCAGTTTTTGAGCTCTCATAACCACTATCACTCAATTTATCTATAGTAACTCTCTCAATATTTGTAATTAATGACCTACCGCTATAATTAAAATTGGGATTATTCACAGAAAAATTACCTCTGATCGTATCTTCACTTATTCTTAAACTAGTTGATAATTTAACACCTTTTCCTAAAAAATTATTTTCTGAGACTGAAAAACCAACAGTTCCACCATCTGACCCAACACCTGCACCTAAGCTAATTTCACCAGTAGGCTTTTCAACTACTTCTATGTTAATAATCTTTGAGGATGGACTCGATCCCTCAATGGTTTCAGAATTAACTGTTTTAAAAATATTTAAAGCTTTTATATTATTTAAACCTTTTGCATGCAGAAGCTCATTAAAAGGATCACCTTCATCAACTTCCAAATTGGATCTTATAACACTCTCTTCTGTAATATTATTTCCAAAAATGTTAACACGTTCTACATAGAGTTTTTCAGATTCTGTTACATTAAAATTTATGTTTATTTTGTTATTATCCAATTTATCTTCTAAGATAGTTGCATTAATAAAATCATATTCTCTCGAAAGAGAAATTTTATCTATTTCTTTAACAATTTTAGAGATTTTACTAAAAGAATATAGAGTTCCCTCAAGTTCATTAAGTAATTTCTGAACTTCATTGAAATTTGATAAATTATAATCGATAGGTATTTCTAGTTTAGTCTTATTAACGGTATATAAATTTCCAGCGTTTATATTAAAAACTAATTTAAAACTATTATCATCTAAAATTGTTGCAGTAGAAGTATTAACTTTCACATCATAATAACCATTATCTAAATAAAACTTTTTTAATAATCTCTCATCTAATAATAATTTTTGTTCATTTAAATATTTATTTCTTGAAATAAATTTCCAAAATTTATTTTCTTCACTTGTAATTATATTTTTTAAAGTTTTGGTTTTAAAAATTTTATCACCAGTAAATTCAATAATTGAAATTTTTGACTTGTCTCCTATATCAATATTAAAAACAATATTTACAGTATTATTATTGTTTTCTATTATATTGCTATCAATATTTGATAAATAGTATCCCTCTGATGTTAATGATCTTTTTATGTTACTTAAATCTTTTGAAATATCAGATTCATTAAATGGGGCTTTCTCTTTAATGATTAAACTTTCTAGTATCGTATTTTTTATTGTTGTTGACTTAATTCCTTCAATTATAATAGTTTGAACAAGTTTATTTTCAATCAAATCAATTATTAAAACCTGATTATCAATTTTTAATGAAATGTTTTTAAAAAATTTAGTTTCGTAGAGATTTTTTAAAACTTGATTTAAATCATCTTCAGAATAATCTTTACCTATCTCAATTTTTCCATAAGTCTTAATAGTACCTAAAGAAATCCTTTCATTATTATTTACAATTATATTGTTTATAATGTCTGCTTTTAATTGATTAAAAAAGTTAAAAAAAACTAATACAGATATAAAAATAATAATTTTCATGCTCAACTTTATACACATAATGATTTAGTTTTTAAAGCAACATATTTGCTTAGTTTAATTATTTGCATGACATTTCTTGGCTTAGAAGACTTAAGTTTGGTAAATTCTTTTAATTTCAAAATTCTATATAAATTTTTATAGATATCCTGATAGGCAATTTTTTTTTTTATGTAAAGGTCAACAAGAGTATCATTGGCTGTAACAAGAACAGTTTCAAATAAACTGATATTGTCTGGGATCATTTTAATAAACTTTACCATTGGAAATTTTGATAAATCTAACATTTGATAAATCTAGATTATTAATAGTTTTAAAATCAATTTTATTTGTCTTTATTTTTCTATTTAAATTATCAATAAATAAGAATTAAAAATTGGTATCTTCATATTTGTATCATGTATTAATAATTTTGAAGTACCATCATGAAATTTTACAATTGAATGTAAGTAAGATTTTGGATGAATTAAAATTTTAAATTTAGACTAATGGCAATTGAAAAATTCTTTTAGCTTCGATTATTTCAAAAACTTTATTCATTAATGTAGCAGAATCAATTGATATTTTTTTTCCCATGCTCCAATTAGGGTGTTTAAGCTTGCTTTTTCAATTCAGAAAATTTTTTAGTTGGAATTCTGTATTTAAGAATGGACCTCCAGAAGCTGTAATATAAATGATTCTAGTTCATTTTTTTTTGTTATCATTAATTAGTGACCGAATAGAAAAATGCTCTGAGTCTACAGGGATAAATCTCACTTTATATTTTAAGATTTCTTTTTGAATTAAGTTCCATCCACATATAATTGACTCTTTATTAGCAATTGCAATATTCTTTGTAACTTTAATAATTTCTAAAGTTGGATTCTAAACCGACTAACCCAGAAATAGCACTACATCGAGTAGTCAACCTTTTATTTATTAATTTTTAAATAAATCTTTGATTGAATTATAAATTTTAATATTTCTATTTTATTAAATTTTTTTGCTTTTTTAAAATTTTCTTGTATCGAAAATTATAACATTTTTACAATAAATTTTTTTAGCTTGAGAAAGTAGTTTCTTATAATTTTTATTAAGCAGTAAGTAAAACAACTTTCAAAATTTTTTTTATTTTTAAAATATTATATTAGATGTAATAGTTACCAATTGAGCCAGTTGAGCTCCTAGAATATGCAATTTTTTTTTTCATGATAAAAACATTAGTTTGCTTAATAAAAAACCAACAGGTACAGCAAAAATAATACCATCAATTCTATCTAAGAAACCTCCATGGCCTGGTAGAATATCACTCGTATCTTTTACTTTAGCTTTTCTTTTTAAATAATGAAATAGACAAATCGCCAATTTGAGAAGTTAGAGAGATTAAAAATGTTAATATAAGAAATTATAAAATGATAATATTCAAAATTATTGATAAAATATTGGAATTATTAATAACATGGAAAATACAAAAGATCCAATTGAGCCAGATACTGTTTTTTTGGGACTAATCTTTGTAAGTTTTTTCCCCTTAAAAATTTTTCCAAATAACAGTCCACCAATATCTGAGGCTATTGCTACTAAAAATGAAGTATTATAAAATTTTTAAATCTGATTATGTGTTCAATAAAACATAAACGATAAACTTGACAGAAGATAAATATAATCAGGATAAACTTTTAAAAAAAAATTTTAAAATTCTATCTTTAGAATCTTTTTTTTTTAAAATTTTTGAAATTAGCACTAAAATCTCAATCCATACAATTATTGAAATAATTAATAGAGAGAAATAATCAAAATATAACTATAGAGATACATTAATAGTAAAGAGCAACTAAAAATATAGATGTTACTATTCTTTTTTTTAATTCTATTCATTTTATATTGAGCCAAAATTTCTTTTTAATAATCTAAACTTTTTCAGAATTTTTTTATAATCATCCTTAAAATCTGGCCAAAATTTTTTTTCAAAAAAAATTTCTGTATAGGCAATCTGCCATAAGCAAAAATTACTTAATCTATTTGTATTGCCTGTTCTGATTAAGATATCTGGATTTGGTATTTTTTTTGTATATAAATTTTTATCATTTATTTTTTTCGTAATAACTTTATTTTTTTTATTAATATTTTACATGCAGTAATTATTTCATCTTTTGAGCCATAATTAAGAGCAACATTTATTTGAAGTTTATTATTATTTGATGTTCTTTTTTCTGAATCTTTATTATAATTTCTGTAGTTTTTTTGAAATTTTTTTTTTCACCAATTACATTAAATTTAATCTTATTTTTTATTAAATTATTGATTTTCTTTAATAAGAAAATTTTCAATAAATTTGAATAAAAACTTGATTTCTTGCTTTGGTCTTTTCCAATTTTCTGTAGAAAATGTGTAAAGTGTTAAATATTTAATTTTTGTTTTAAACTCTCTGTAATAATGTTTTCTACTAGTATTTAAACCTTCTGTATGACCTTGATTTCTTGAACCTTTTTTGTTTAATGCCCCATCTACCGTTTCCATCCATAATAATGGCAACATGTTTAATTGGGTTCATATAGTCATGATTTCTTTTTCTTTAATCTCAACTTTTTGATCAATCGTTTTAATATGATTGTCAGTAAACGTTTGTACTATCTTTTCATATTTCTTTTCATCATCTTCACTAATTTCTTTAGATTTAAGTAAATTCTTTAACTCATCATTAGCTTCTCTTCTAATGTTTCGAATTGATACTTTGCACTTTTCACCCATTGATTTAATAACTTTTTTAATCTCCACTCTTCTTTCTTCACTTAAATCTGGAACAGGTAATCTGATTAATTGACCATCTATCTGAGGATTTAAACCCAATTCAGATTTTTTTATAGCTGAATCTACTAATGAAACATTGTTGGCATCCCAAACTTGAATATTTATCATTCTTGGTTCAGGTGTTGTAATACTAGCAACTTGATTTATTGGCATAGCTTGGCCGTACACATCAACTTTAACAAGATCTAGCATTGCAGCATTTGCACGACCAGTTCTTAAAGATGTTAGTTCTTTAGAAAAAACCTCAATGGTTTTATCCATTTTTTGATTATATGTTTTGTCGTTAAACATTTATTCACCAATTTTTAATCTATAAAAATCATTAATCTTTAAACCAGAAATATTAAGTTCTTTAACAATATCTTGAACTTTCTTTTTTGGCTCCATAACCCAAGCTTGAGTTAATAATGCATTTTCCTCTTTAAATTTATTCATTTTACCTAAACTAATTTTTTGAACAATTTCATCTGGTTTGCCTGAGCTTTTAAGTTCTTCTGTGACTAATTCTAGTTCTTTTTGTATAAGATCTTTATCAATTGAATCTGCATTTAAAGACAAGGGACTAGATGCTGCAATGTGCATTGCCAATTGTTTTCCAAAAGTTTTGACTTGATCTGAAACATCTTTAACTTCAAGCGACACAATAACAGAAAGTTTAGATAAATTATCTTTAACAACTGTATGTAGGTAGTTGAAATTTTTAGAACCTGAGTTATTAAAAGTTTTTGCTCTACCTATTGTTATTTTTTCACCCATTTTAGCTATAAGTGCAACTAAACTATCTTTAACCGTTTCGCCATTTGACATTTTAGTTTCGCTTAGCTTTTCAATATTAGATTCTGCTTGATTATTAAGTTCACTCAATTCTTTAGCAAATAATACAAAATCATCATTTTTGGCAACGAAATCTGTTTCACAGTTAACTTCAATAATAGAAATTTTATTTTCATCACCAGAAGTTGCAATTACACCTTCTTTAGCATCTCTTGACATTTTCTTAGAAGCTTTTGATATGCCTTTAACTCTTAAAATCTCAACAGCTTTATCTAAATCTCCACCAGACTCTTTAATTGCAAGATTACAATCTTTAAAACCAGCACCAGTTGCTTCACGTAATTGTTTAACTTTTTCTATATCACTCATTAGTTTAATTTTTTTTTATCCTTTTTAGCAAATTTGGCATCAAGTTTTTCTCTATCAATTTCTTGAACTGTTTTAGTAGATGCTTCTTTTGATTTGACTTCATCTGCTTCTGGTTTGTCATCTACTTTTGCTGGAGCAGCTTTTTTTGCATTTTCAATAGTTTCTTTTACTAAATTACAATAAAGATCAATTGCTCTTCTAGCATCATCATTTCCTGGTATTGGAAAATCTATTCCATCAGGGTTTGAGTTACTATCCAAAATAGCACAAATTGGAATGCCCAATTTAGATGCCTCAGCTATTGCTAAAGATTCATAGTTAGTATCAATTATAAAAACTAAATCTGGAACTTTTTTCATCTCAGCAATTCCTCCTAGAGCTCGTTCCAATTTGTCTTTTTTGACACTCATTTTTAATAATTCTTTTTTTGTGAAACCTCTATTTTCAGCAACAAGATCTGCCTCATATTTTTTCATTTTCTTAATTGAACCTGAGATAGTTCCCCAGTTAGTTAGCATTCCACCTAACCATCTATAATTTACAAAGTATTGACCAGTTTCTTTAGCAACTTCAGCTATAGCTTCTGATGCTTGCTTTTTTGTTGATACAAAAAGTATTTTTCCGTTATTAGCAATTGTATTGTAAACTTTTTCTAAAGCTACATTGGTAAGTTCTAGTGTTTGAGTTAAATCAATAATGTGTATTGAGTCTCTTTTTCCAAAAATGTACTTTTTCATTTTTGGGTTCCATCTTAGAGTCTTGTGACCTAAGTGTACGCCTGCTTCTAATAGTTGTTGGATAGTTAAACTTGGTATTTTCATATTTATTCCCGGTTAAGCCACCACAGTAATTTCCATTTAAGGACCGGAGGTATAAAACCACAAACTGTGTGCGTGTTAATTTAATTTACCAGGTATTTACAAATATTTAATGAAACAAACAAGTCTTTTTTATTGTATTATTACTGAAATATCGTCTTTTCTTAGTAAATTTATAGCTTTTCTATCAATTAAACGTCTGTTCTTAAGTTTAAAACTAATATTGTTGTCGTTAGTCTCTAAATTAATTTTTACCTCTGTTGTCCCCTCTTCATTTAATAATTTGGATATTTTTTCAATATCATCAACAGTCTTAATATTAAAAGCAATTTCACTAACTGGTTTATTAAATAAGTCTTTAAGAGAAGCGATTTTTTGAACATTTATTCTCTTTAATCTATTTTCATCATTTGAAATTGTTTTAATTAAAGTAATAATTAGTGAATTTCCCTCAATTAAAATTTCTCTATTAAGCTCAAGAATGTCCGAAAAGATAAAAAGTTCAAATACACTAGTTAAATCTGTAAATTTAATAACTCCATAAGAGTTTCCTTTGGCTGTTTTACGTTCAGAAATTTTTAATAAAGTAGCTGCTATATTTGCATCTTTAATATTATCATCAGAATTAAACTTTATATAATCTACAATTTTATAATCATCAAAAATTTCTTTAAACTGATTTAAAGGATGGTCTGATATAAAAAAACCAACAGCTTCAAATTCTCTTGAAAGTCTATCCTCAAATTTCCAATCCTCCATATTAAGAATAATTTCATTATCCTGCTCTTCATCAGCACCAAACAAGTCTATTTGATTAGCTGCTTTGTTTTCATGAATGTTTTTAGTTTTAAGAATGAAGTTTGGAATTGAATTAAACAATGCTTGTCTATTCTTTTCAATATTGTCAAAGGCTCCTGCTTTAACTAACCCTTCTAATTGAAGTTTATTAATATCCTTTGGATTTACTCTATTTAAAAAATCATTAATGGATTTAAATTCACCATTTGCTAGTCTTTCTTTAACTACATTTGATATAGCATCAAACCCAACACTTTTAATTCCACCCAAGGCATAATAAAAGTTTTCTTCATCAAATTTAAAATCAGCATAACATTTATTAATATCTGGTCTTACAACATTAATATTTATTCTTTTAAGTTCCTCATGAAATTCACTTAATTTATTTTGATTTGAAATATCCATAGTCATTGATGCTGCAAAAAACTCTTTTGGATAATAAGTTTTCAAAAATGCTGTTTGATAAGAAATTATTGCATATGCTGCAGCATGACTTTTGTTAAAACCATACTCAGCAAATGGTTCGATTTTTAAAAAAATACTTGCCGCAACATCTTTGCTAATACCATTTTTTAGTGCACCAGCAATAAATCCTTGTTTTTGCTTTTCTAGTTCAGCTCTTTTCTTTTTACCCATTGCCCTTCTTAAAATATCAGCTTCACCTGCAGTAAAACCTGATAATTTTTGAGCTATTTGCATTACTTGTTCTTGATAGATTATGACACCATATGTTGGTTTGAGAATGTCTTCTAAAAGAGGGTGTAAATAATCAGGCGTTTGTCTTCCATGCTTACAATCGTTATATACAGGAATATTGCTCATAGGTCCTGGTCTATATAAAGCAACTAATGCAATAATATCTTCAATATGATTTGGTTTCATTTGCATTAATGCTTCACGCATTCCAGCACTCTCCACCTGAAATAAACCAACTGTATTGCCCGATGAAAGTAATTCAAAAACTTTTTGATCTTCAAAATTTATGTCTTCGATATTAAAATCTTTATTTTTCTTTTTAATTAGTTTTTGAGTTCTATTAATGACTGTTAAAGTTTTTAGACCTAAAAAATCAAATTTTATTAAACCTGCATTTTCAGCAGAATACATATCAAATTGAGTTGATGGTAATAAAAGATCTGCGGAGGCGTCTTTATATAAAGGAACTATTTCAGTTAATTTTCTATCGGCTATAACAACACCAGCAGCATGAGTTGCAACATTCCGATTTAGTCCCTCTAACTTTAGTGATAAATCAGTAAGTTTTTTAACTCGAGGATCTTCATTTACTAATTTTTGAAGTCTTGGCTCACTATTTATGCATTCAATTAAACTTTGTGGACGTGAAGGATCAAATGGTATCATCTTAGAAATGCTATCTACAAAACCATATGGTAAACCTAAAACTCTACCAACATCTCTTATAACCATTCTTGCTTTTAATTTTCCAAAAGTAATTATATGAGCAACACTATCTTTGTATTTTGTAGTTAAATATTCAAATACAAGATCTCTTTTTTCTTCACAAAAATCTATATCAAAGTCAGGCATAGATATTCTATCTGGATTTAAAAATCTTTCAAAAATTAGATTGAACTTTATTGGGTCAACATCAGTAATTGATAAACACCAAGCTACTAAGGAACCAGCACCAGAACCTCTACCGGGTCCTACTGGAATATCATTTTTCTTAGCCCATTTAATATAATCAGAAACTATTAAAAAATAACTTGGATATTTCATTTCAATTATAATTCTTAATTCATGATCTAAACGATCTTTATAAAATAAAAATTTTTCATCATTAATGAGGTTTTTTTCTTCAATTTTAAAAACTTTTAAAAACTTTTCTTTTAATCCATTTAATGAGTCCTTTTTCAATATTTCATCGGCACTTCCATCTTTTTCTGTGCTTATATTAGGAAGAACAGGTTTGGAAAACTGAGGTCTAAAACTACACCTGTATGGTAAATTAAAATTATTTTCTAAAGCTTCGGGTAAATCAGAAAATAGAGCACACATTTCTTCTGAAGACTTAAAATAGTGTTGATCGCTATATTTAATTCTATTTTTATCATTAAGATATGTTTTTTCACCAATGCAAGTAAGAGCATCATGGGCTTCATGCATGTCTTTGGTTAAATAATAGACTTCATTTGATGCAATAATTGGAATTTTTAATCTAAAAGATTGTTCTAAATTAAACTTTTCAAAGGATATTTCATTTTGATCACCATGTCTTTGAATTTCTAAATAAAAATTATCTTTAAAATTTTTTAGTAAATCTTTGTAGATTTTTTGTATTTCATCAAATCTTCCTTTTTCAAATAACTTGCCAAATAAGCCATGATTTGTTCCTGATAAAAGAATAACATCACTAATGTTATCTAGTAATTCTTTGATATCCAAATGTGGTTTTGATAAAACGTCATTTTCTAAATATGATTTTGAAGATAATTCAATAATTTTTTTGTAACCATTTTCATTGAGAGCGATTAAGGGGAGTAAACCTGTTGTGTCTTCATATTTAAAATTAATTTGAGTTCCAATAATAGGTTGAGTGCCTACTTTAGAGATATTTTCAGAAAATTCTAATGCACCACATAAATTTTCAGTGTCACAAATTCCAACAGAAACTAATTTATTTTCTTTACAAAAATCTTTTAAACTCTCAATTTTGACAGCACCTTCACAAATGGAGTACTGAGTATGAACTTTGAAGTGATTAAAATGTTTATTGTTTGAATTTTGCATTGATAGTTTTTATATTACCATCAATCATTTCTAATTTGCAATCTGCCATATTGGCAAAATATCTATTATGAGTTGCATATATAATTAATCTATTCTTGTCCTTTAATTTATAAAGAATATTAAAAATTTCTTTAGCCGTACTTTGATCTAAACTTCCAGTTGGTTCGTCTGCTAATATTACATCAGGTTCATTAATTAGTGCTCTAGCAATTGCTATTCTCTGCATTTCACCACCAGATAATTCTGATGGATAATGATCTTCTCTTGATTTTAAACCCATCTTTTTTAAAATTATTTTAGCCTTATGTTTTGCCTCTTTTTTATTATTAGTTAAAGCTAAATGGGCCATGTAAACATTCTCTAAAGCCGTAAAGTCAGTTAATAAATTATTTTGTTGATAAATAATGCCAATTTTTTCCGATCTAATTTTATCATTGTCTAAAGTTTCAGAAAAATTCACCACTTTATTACTTATAGATAAACTTCCACTAGTCGGCCTATCAATCATTGATAAAATATTAAGCAAAGTTGACTTCCCAGAACCAGATGGTCCTACCAAAGAGTAAATTTTACCTCTTGTAAATGAATAATTTATTTTTTTTAATACTGAAATTTTTTTATTATTATAAAATGATTTAGAGATATTCTTTAAATTTATAAGATTATTCATATTTCAAACCTTTTACTGGATCAAGCTTAGAGGCTTTTATAGCAGGATATATTGAAACAATTATGGTTATTAAAATCGAACAAACTGAGATTATTAATATAGAAACAAGGTTTATTTCTGTTGGCATTTTACTTAAAAAATAAATTTCTTCAGGAAACAAACTTATATTAAAAGTATAACTCAAAAACTGTCTAATATTTTCAATATAAAGTGAAAACAATACACCCAATAAAATACCAAATATTGTAGCTGTCGTCCCAATTGTAACTCCTACTAAGAAAAAAATTTTAGTAATTGATTTATTTAAAACACCTATTGATTTAAGAATTGCTATATCTCTAGTTTTATTTTTCACCAATATTGTAAGACCTGAAATTATATTAAATGCTGCTACTAATATTATTAAAGACAAAATTATAAACATTACATTTCTCTCAACTTTTAATGCTGAAAATAACGAGCTATTCATATCAGCCCATGTATAAATAAATTCATCTTTAAATACTTCTTTAACTTTATTTTTTGCAATAACTATGTCTGAAGGATTTTTAAGATAAATTTCTAAATTTCTATCATCTTTATTAAAATCAAAAAAATTGTCTAATGTATCTATATTTATAAAAGCTATATTTCTATCAAAGTCAGCTAATCCACTTTCAAAGATTGAGCTAACAGTAAAAACTTCTTGTTTGGGTAAATTACCAATAATAGTTTCTATCCCAGATGGAGAGATAATTGATAATTTATCTCCAATCTTAAGTTCTAAATCAAAACTTAATTCCTTACCGATTGAAATATTATTTTTATAAAGTTTCTTCGAATTGCCAGAAAATCGACCTTTATTTACCACGTTAAGCTTTGAGAAATCTTTTTGACTGTACCCTCTTAAAACAATACCTTTGGTAAAATCTTGACTAATAATAATTGCTTCACCTGAATTACTATATAGCAATTCTTCAGAAATCTTTTTTAACTCTTTATTTTTAAGTTTATCTGCAGAGATAGAATTTTCATAAGGCTTAATAGTTATATGAGGATTAAAACCAACAATTTTGTTTATAAGTTCTGTTCTAAAACCATTCATTACCGACATAACGATAATTAAAACAGCAACACCTAGACTTATTCCAATAAAAGAAAATATTGAAATTATATTTAAAAAACCATCTTTTTTTCTAGTTTTTAGATATCTAAATGTAATCTCTTTTTCTAAAGTAGAAATCAATTTTTTTCTTTTTGTTTAATTAAAATTTTTAATATTTGATCTAAAGTTAAATTTTGAGGATCTTTGCCAATTTCTTTAAATTCTAGTAAATCACCATCTGACTTTTTTCCAATAATAATTTGATAAGGAACGCCAATTAAATTAAATTTTTTAATTTTAGATGATAGGTTTTCATCCATATCATCAATTATTGCATCAATACCATTGACATTAAAAAATTCAAAAATTTTATTTGCTTTTTCTAAAGTTGAATTATCATTTTTGTTAATCATTGGTAATATTGCTAGTTCAAATGGAGCAATAGCAAATGGCCATTTCATGATTTCTTCTTTATCATCATATTTAGCCTCAATAATTGCACCGACTAATCTAGACACACCGATTCCATAAGATCCCATTTTAACAAAATCCTTCTTACCCTCAGGCAAATCTACTGATGCATTTAATGGTTTAGAGTACTTATCTCCAAAATAAAATATATGCCCAACTTCAATTCCTTTTGTTATCAATCTATTTTCAACCGAAACTTCTTTTTCAAATTCTTCTTTTTTGAATTTTTCATCTGTAACAGAATAATATTGTTCAAATTTTTTTCTTAAATTTTCTAAAGAATTTTTTTCTATTATTGAACCATCACTATTCAAGTCAAAAATTCTTTTGTCTGTAAAAATTTTACTTTCACCTGTGTCAGCAAGAATAATAAATTCATGTGAAAGATTTCCTCCAATTGGGCCTGTATCGGCAGCCATAGGAATTGCAGTTAACTCAAGTCTTTTAAAAGTTTTTAAATACGATAAGAAGAATTTATTGTAAGAAAATACAGCCTCTTCATCACTCACATCAAATGAGTAAGCATCTTTCATATAGAATTCTCTACACCTCATTATTCCAAATCTTGGTCTTACTTCGTCTCTAAATTTCCATTGAATATGATATAATAATTGTGGCAATGATTTATATGATTTAATACTAGATCTGAATATATCAGTGACTAACTCCTCATTTGTTGGACCATATAACATTTCTCTATTCTGGCGATCATTTATCCTTAACATTTCTTCTCCGTAATCGTCATAGCGTCCACTTTCTTTCCAAATTTCACTAGATTGAATAGTAGGCATTAAAATTTCTTGAGCACCAATTTTGTTTTGTTCTTCTCTTACAATTTGTTCAATTTTTTTCATCACCTTAAATCCTAAAGGTAACCAAGAGTAAATACCCGCCGAGGATTGTTTTATCATACCGACTCTTAACATCAATTGGTGTGATTTTATTTTAGCTTCAGAAGGGTTGTTTTTTAATATGGGTATAAATGATTTTGATATATGCATATTTAACTAATTATATTTCTTAAATTTAAGTATTCATATTTAATTAAAATATAAATTATTATAAAAATTAAGGATGTAATACCAGTACAATAAAAAAATTTTTTTAACATCTTTGGATTTTCAGGAGATCCGGCATCTTCACCTTCAATCTTAATAGTCTTATTTCTATTAACATCTATTGGTAAAATTGCAAAAAACACTATCCACCATATTATGATATAAATAATTGCTAGTCCTGTTGCGCTCATCTAAATTTTTACTAAATTGATATTTGTAAAAGGTTTTTTTCCTGTCATTTCTTTAGTATATTTTTTACAAGTGATCTTTAATGCATCGATTAAGTTATACTCTTGTTTTTTATTACCTAAAGAAAAGGTTTTTATTGTACCTTCAATAGCTTCCTCTAATCCATAAATAAATTCATCTACATCATAAACTGGGATACCTCTAAAAGTTAATACTGGTCTTTTATGTATATTTCCTTTTTGAGAAATTAAAATTGTAACTTCCATATATCCATTTGCACTTAAATTTTTTCTATCTTTTATCGATTGTGAATCTTCTTCAACACTCATATTTCCATCAAGATAAAGTCTACCACTAGGTGCTTTATCAAATACATGAGGTTTTCCTGGAAATAATTTTACAATATCACCATTTTGTACTTGTACTGGATGTGGCACCTTCATTTCATGTGCAAATTTCATATGTTCAATCATATGACGATGCTCTCCATGTACTGGTATTACACAATTAGGCTTCACCCAATCATACATTTCTCTTAAGTCGTCTCGATTAGGGTGACCAGAAACATGTACAAATTCACTTTCTTCTGAAATAACTTCGATGCCATCTTTGACTAATTGATTTTGCAATTTAAACAATTTTTTTTCATTTCCTGGAATAATTTTAGATGAAAAAATAACTGTATCATCTTTCTCAATAAAAACATCAGGATGTGTGTAGCTAGCAATTCTCATCAAAGCTGCCATTGGCTCACCCTGACTACCTGTGCATAAATAAACAATTTTTTCTCTAGATATTTTTTTTGCCTCTCTAGCATCTATTGGTTCAATTACATTTTTTAAATAACCACATTGTCTAGCAGCTTTAAAAATTCTATGCATTGATCGACCAACTAAAGAAATTTGTCTGCCAGTTTTTTCTGCACAATAAAAAGCTGTCTCCATTCGTGCAACATTTGATGCAAAAGATGCCATGACAATTCTTTTTTTTAGACTACCCATAATATTTAATAGGCTCTTTCTAACATCTAACTCTGAGCCTGCTTTACCCATGCTGAATACGTTTGTTGAGTCACATATCATTGCAAGAACACCTTCTTTACCAACTTCTTTTAGTCTGTTTGAATTAGTTTTTTCACCAATTAAAGGTTCTGGATCGATCTTCCAATCTCCAGTATGTAAAATTATACCAGCCGGTGTTTCAATTCTTAGTCCATTAGGTTCAAGTATAGAGTGGGTTAATGTTATATATTCTATCTTAAATGGTTCTAGATTTACTGTACCATTAAGTTGAACAATCTTTAAATGATTAGTTATATCTATATTTTTTTCTTTAAATTTTTCTTTAATTAAAACAGCCGTAAATGGTGTTGCAAAAATTTTACACTTAAGCTGTGGCCATAGCAGAGCTATTGCACCAATATGATCTTCGTGCGCATGTGTTAAAATAATTCCTAGCAGATCTTCTTTTTTATCAACAATAAAACCTGGATCTGGATATATTAGGTCAACACCTGGAATGGTATCGTCAGCAAATGTTACACCAATATCTACCATAATCCATTTATGTTCACCCGGTTTTCCATAAGCAAACAAATTCATATTCATTCCAATTTCACCAGAGCCACCTAAAGGGCAAAATAATAATTCATCTTTCATATTTATTTAATTAGAATTGAGGCTTTGATTAAGCCATTAATAGTAATATCTTTATTTAATGTAACTTTCGCTTTGATTGATTTTTTAAACAAATTAGAAAATCCTCCAGTAATTATTATTTCAAAGGACTTCTTTGTCTCTTTCTTAATTAAATTAACAATATTGTCAATTAAACCTGCATATCCCCAAAAAAAACCAGACCTAACTGCATTTATGGTATTTTGGCCAATAACTTTTTTTGGCTTTTTTAGGTTTATATTGGGTATTAAACTAGCTTTATCAGATAATGTTTTTAAAGACAGTTTAACACCAGGGGCTATTACACCACCATAATAATTTTTTTTAACTAATACATCAAAAGTTGTTGCTGTACCAAAATCTAAAATAATATAATTTTTTTTTTCACCAATAACACTTAAAGCATTAGCCAATCTATCAGATCCAATTTGTTTATAATTAACCTTGATATTAATCATTTTTTTGAGATCTAAATCTTTAAGTTCGTAAATTTTAATTTTAAGCTTTTGATAAAAAATTTTTTTTATTTGATTAAAAGCTTTAGGTACAACACTACAAAATAAAACTTTTTTAATATTTATTTTGCTCAATTTAAATTTAGTCAATAGCACTGATAGAGAATTATTATTAATATTTTTAGTTTTGATTATTATTTTTTTAATAATCTTGTTTGATTTGTCAATTAAACAAACCTTTGTCTCTGTGTTTCCTATGTCTCCAACTATTATCATTTCAAATACTATATATTTTTTTAATATTATTTTTTTGTATCATCGGAATATATTTTTCATAAATTTTTATTAACTTTCTTCGAACATTATTAACTGTTATTTTGCTATTTGTTAAATCTAAAAGATTGGTAGTAGGATAATTTGTTAAATTTGGATTTTTAATCAAATTTACACCTATTCCAATAATTATGAATTTTTGATCAAGTTTTAATAGAGTTTCTTGTAATATTCCTGAGACTTTTTTATTATCGATTAGTAAATCATTTGGTTTTTTAATTTTTATTGTTCCTTTATAGAATGAAGAGATTGTTTTTTTAACTAATAAACAATTTATGAAAGTAAATTTCTTTAAATCAAAGTGTTTATTGTCTATTGGAAAAAAAATACTTACATACAGATTGCCTTTTGGAGATACCCAAGTTTTACCATATTGCCCTCTACCTTTAACTTGCTTTTCTGCTGAAACAATCCCAAACTTATTTTTTGAGTGTAGTATTATTTTATGCGCTAAATTATTTGTGCTATTTACTATTTTAAAGTTGAATTTTTTTAGCTTCATCAAAGAATATTAATTCTTGAGACTACCTCAACTATTTGACCTGGAAAGATAAAATATAAAAGAATTAACAATGTTGATAAAGTTAGTGATGCTTTTAACCAAATATTATGATCATCATCATATTTGTCTTTTTCTTGATCAAAATAAATAACTTTAATTATTTTAAGATAATAGAACGCCGCTATTACAGTAGATAACAATCCAACGATTGCTAAAAAATACATTGATTGTTCTATTACAGCTTTAAATATATAAAATTTTGCAAAAAAGCCTGCCAATGGTGGAATACCTGCTAATGAAAATAATATGATAAGTAAAGATAATGATAAGATTGGATGATTTTTTGATAAACCAGATAAATCATCAATGGTTTCAAAATATTCATCGTTTCGCTTAAGCATTAATAAACAGCTAAAAAATGCTAAATTCATAACTAAATAAATGCTTATATAAACAATTGAACTTTGAATTCCTTCGTTAGAACCTACTGATAATCCTGCAAGAGCATATCCCATATGACCAATTGAACTATAGGCAATAAGTCTTTTAAGATTACTTTGACCTATCGCTGCAATGGCTCCAAAAATCATAGAGGCGATAGATAAAAAAATTAATATAGGTTGCCATTGTTCAATCATGCTTACAAAAGGTACATATAAAAATCTTATAAATACTGTAAGTGCAGCAACTTTTGGTACTAGTGCAAAAAATAATGTTACTGCTGTAGGAGAACCTTCATACACATCAGGAGCCCACATATGAAATGGGACTGCTGATATCTTAAAAGCTAACCCAACTAAAATAAAAACAATTCCAAAAGTTAATCCATAATTATCTGAGTTCATTGAATTATTTATAATTTCAAAGTTTGTAGACCCTGAGAAGCCATAAATTAGAGAGCATCCATAAAGCAATAAACCTGATGATAAGGCACTTAGAACAAAGTATTTAAGTCCAGACTCTGATGATTTTAATTGATCTCTATTGAATGAAGCTAAAACATATAAAGCTAATGACTGAAGTTCTAGACCAATATAAAACACCATAAGATCATTAGAACTAATCATCACCATCATTCCTAGTACTGAGGATAGTATTAAAATTGGGTATTCTATTAAAAAAATCTTAAATATTTTTAGATATCTAGTTGATATAGATAAAACAAATGCTGTGGCTATGATTGTAAGAATTTTCATATATGATGAAAGTTTATCGACAACATAACTGTCATTAAACAACATAATATTTTGATTTAATGACTCATTAAAAATCAAAACACCAGTAATTAATAAAGAAGCTAAAGCACAATAATGAACAATAATTGAACTATTCTTTTTAAATACTCCAAGAAGAAGTAAAAACATTATTGATAGTGAAATAAAAATTTCTGGTAAAATGGAAGCTATATTGTTCATTAGTTATTTACCTCTGCAATAATATTATTTAAATTAAAATTATACATCTCAATTAAATCTTTTACTGAAACTTCTATTGTATTGATAATTGGTTCCGGATAAAAACCAAAGAACAATACTGGAATTGCTAAAGACCATAATATTAGCTTCTCTGAATTATCTAGGTCAGTCATTTTTAAAAGATCTTTGTTTACAATTTTACCAAAAACAACCCTTCTATATAACCAGAGCATATAGGCTGCACCAAAAATAACTCCCAAGCTAGCTATAACTGCAACTAAAAAATTGTCTTTAAAGGCTCCCATTAGTATTAAGAACTCTCCAATAAAACCACTTGTACCAGGCAAACCTAAAGCTGCTAAAGTAAAAAGCATAAATAATATTGAATACTTTGGTATAACAGATACTAATCCACCATAAGTTGCTATTAATCTTGAATGCATACGGTCATAAATAATTCCGACGCATAAAAATAATGCTGCAGAAACTAGTCCATGACTAATCATTTGAAATATACTTCCTTCGATACCTTGCTGAGTAATTGTAAATATACCTAAAGTAACAAAACCCATATGAGCAACAGAAGAATATGCTATTAATTTCTTCATATCTTCTTGCATTAATGCAACTAAAGATGTGTAGACAATAGCAATTAAACTTAAAATATAAACTAGAGGTGTAAATAATTCAGAAGCAATAGGAAAAAGTCCTAAAGAAAATCTTATAAAACCATATCCAGCCATTTTTAGTAATATAGCAGCAAGTAAAACAGATCCTGCTGTTGGAGCTTCTACGTGGGCATCTGGTAGCCAAGTATGTACTGGCCACATTGGTGTTTTAACAGCAAATGAACTAAAGAAAGCAAGCCATAATAAGTTTTGATATTTGCTATCTATTCCAAGTTCATAAAGTTGAGTAATATCAGTTGTTCCAGATATCCAGTAAATTGAAATTATAGCTATTAACATTAATACAGAACCAAGAAGTGTGTATAAGAAAAATTTGAATGCTGAATAAACTCTTCTTGTGCCACCCCAAATTCCAATTATTAAAAACATGGGGATTAAACCAGCTTCAAAAAATAAATAAAATATTACTAGATCTAATGAACAAAAAACACCTATCATTAAACTTTCCATCACCAAAATTGCAATCAAAAAATCTCTTAATCTATATTTAACAGAATTGTTGACTGATATAATGCAAAGAGGAGTTATGAATGAAGTTAAAACAACAAACAATATTGATATACCATCAACACCTATTTTATAATTAATGAAACCTTTTAACCACTCTCTATCTTCAACAAATTGAAAGCTCGATGTAGTTGGATCAAATTGATACCAAAGATAAATTGAAATTAAAAAATTAACAAAAGATGTAAATAAAGCAACATACTTTCCTGTATTTGAATTTTTATCTTTTGAAAAAAGTAAAAACAAAGAACCAATTACTGGAAGTAAAATTAACGATGATAGAATTGGAAAATTCATTAGTTTAAAATTAAAAAAGTTAATAATGCAGAAAATCCTAATAATATCATGAAAGCATACTGATAAATAAATCCACTTTGAAATTTACTAGCTCGTAATGATAAATTTTTAATCAGTAAAGAAACTCCATCTGGACCAAATTTATCAATCACCTTAACATCAATTATTTTCCAAAAAAATAAACCAATTTTTTTTGAAGATTGAATAAACAAAACATTATAAAGTTCATCAAAATACCATTTATTTATTAAAAAATTATATAGGGGTTTATTGGATTGAACGATACGATTTGGTATATCTTTATCCTTAACAAACAAGTAATAAGCAAGTGGTATAGATATCAATACTAAAATTGGGGTAGTTAAAAGAAACCATAAAGGTGGATGCTCTATGCTCAAAGGATTTAAAAATTTTATCGAATTTCCCCAAAAAACATTTTGCTCACCATGACCAATGAATAAATCTTTAAATAAAAAACCAGCAAATATTGCACCAATTGCAAGCACAAATAAAGGTATAAGCATTACCAATGGTGACTCGTGCATTTCATTAATATCAATTTTTCTATTATTGTATTCACCATGAAATGTTTTAAAAATTAATCTCCAAGAATAAATTGAGGTTAAAACAGCAGTAAAAATACCAATTCCAGCTGCATAATATCCTGTCGTGTTACCTTTAAGATATGCAAATTCTATAATTGCATCTTTTGAGTAAAAGCCTGACAAAAAAGGAAATCCTGTAAGTGCTAAAGTGCCAATAATCATAAAGATATATGTGTAAGGTAACTTTTTATATACAGCACCCATTTGGTTGATATCTTGTTCATCTTTGAATGAATGAATAACTGAGCCTGAACCTAAAAAAAGTAATGCTTTAAAAAAGGCATGAGTGAAAAGGTGAAACATTGCAACATTATATGCGCCCACACCAGCAGCAAAAAACATATAGCCTAATTGACTACACGTAGAGTAAGCAATGATTTTTTTAATATCAGTTTGAACTAAAGCAATAGTTGCAGCAAAAAATGCCGTAGTCATTCCCACTATTGTAATTATATTAAGTGTTAAAGGTGAATATTCAAAAATTGGAGAACATCTAACTACTAAAAAAACTCCAGCTGTAACCATAGTTGCAGCATGTATTAAAGCTGATACAGGCGTCGGTCCCTCCATCGCATCAGGCAACCATGTATGTAGAAATATTTGTGCTGACTTACCCATTGCACCAATAAATAAAAGAATACAAATAAGATCAACAGCATCTATGTTCATACCCAAAAAAAGTAATTTTTTATCAACAACTTGAGGAATCTGACTAAATACTTCATTATAATTTACCGTACCAAATAAATAGAAAATTAAAAATATTCCTAAAGCGAAGCCAAAATCACCTACTCTATTTACCACAAAAGCTTTGATTGCTGCCGCATTAGCAGAGTCTTTTTTAAACCAAAAACCAATTAAAAAATAAGAGCAAAGACCTACTCCCTCCCAGCCAAAAAATAATTGAAGAAAATTATCTGAAGTAACCAACGTAAGCATTGAAAAAGTAAAGAGTGATAAGTATGCCATAAATCTAGGTTTGTGAGGATCATGAGACATATATCCTATCGAATAAATATGCACCAAAGCAGAAACTAAAGTCACAACAACTAACATCACTGAAGATAAAGCATCTACTTTTATGGACCAGTTAACATCTAAACTTCCAGAGTTAATCCATGTGGCAACGACTACGTTATTTTCATAGTCATTAACAATGACATTATAAAATATCAGTAAAGAGATTATTGCAGCAATTGAGACAAAAACACTTGTGATAATTTCACAATTTCTGTCACCCAAATATTTACCAAAAAAACCTGAAATAATTGATGCTAGTAAAGGAAGAAATAATAATGCAATTTCCATATTATCCTTTCAGGCTATCAATATTTTCAACATCAATAGTTGAAGAATTTCGATAATAAACAACAATTATTGCCAAACCTATTGCTGCTTCAGCGGCTGCTACTGTTAAAATAAATAATGTAAAAATTTGTCCAGATATGTCATTTAAAAATATAGAAAATGAAACAAGGTTTATATTTACAGATAGTAATATAAGCTCAATACTCATCAATATTACAATAATATTTTTTCTATTTAAAAATAATCCAACTATGCCAATGGTAAATATGATTGCAGCCAAGGTTAAATAATGACCTAATCCAATACTAATCATCTGCCTTTACTCCTTCATTAATTTTGACATCAATTATCTCAACACTATCTGATCTTTCTCTAGTAATTTGATTAAAATATCCTTGCCTTTTAACTCCAGATCTTCTTCTGTAAGTTAGAACTATTGCACCAATCATTGCTACAAGCAAAATCATGCCGCTAAGTTGAAATATATGTATATAGTCAGTATAAAGTACATAACCTATAGAGTGTGTATTGCTGATATCTTGATCTATAGGTAAGGACATAGCAGAAACAACATCGGGTTTATACTTCCAGCCACCTATAACTATAATTAATTCAAAAAATATAATGACACTTACTATTAACCCTATTGGAATATGTTTTGAGCTTTCTTTAGCAGAAAACCATTGATTTTTTTGTTGAGCAACATTGAGCATCATAACAACAAATAAAAATAGAACAGCAACGGCACCAACATAAACAATTAGCATAATCATGCCTAAAAATTCTGCACCTATCATGATAAATAAACATGAAATACTTATAAAATCTAAAATTAGAAAAAAAACAGAATGAACAGTATTCTTAGAAACGGTTACCATGATGGCCGAAACTATTGCTATAAATGCAAATATATAAAAAAAAATTGCGTGCGCTAACATAATTATCTATAGGGATTATCAGCTTTAATATTTGCTGCCAAAATATTCTCCCACCTGTCTCCATTATCTAATAATTTTTCTTTGTTGTAATAAAGTTCTTCTCTTGTTTCGGTAGAAAATTCAAAGTTTGGACCTTGAACGATTGCATCTACAGGACAAGATTCTTCACAAAGACCACAGTAAATGCATTTCATCATATCAATGTCATATCGTGTAGTTTTTCTGCTACCATCTTCTCTTTCAGAGGATTCAATAGTAATAGCTTGAGCAGGACAAACAGCCTCACATAATTTACAAGCTATACATCTTTCTTCACCATTGGGATATCTTCTTAAAGCGTGCTCACCTCTATAACGAGGAGAAATTTTTCCTTTTTCAAAAGGATAATTAATTGTTTTTTTTGATTTAAAAATTTCTTTTAAAGCAATTATTAACCCTCCTAAGAAGTCTAATAAAAAAATTGTTTTAAATATTCTAGATATTTTCATAATTAGTTTGTTGGTAATAAATTGAAGTAAAATAAATAGCTAGCAGTTAAAACTACCCAAGTTAGTGACATTGGAAGAAATACTTTCCATCCCAAACGCATTAATTGATCATATCTATATCTAGGAACAATAGCTTTTACCAATGCAAATAAAATAAATAATAACAAAATTTTTATTATCAACCAAATTGCACCTGGAATTAAGTTAAATGGATAAAGCTCAATTGGAGAAAGCCATCCTCCTAAAAAAAGAATAGAACCCATGGCACACATTAAAAGAATATTTGCGTACTCACCCAGCCAAAACATTGCATACATCATTCCCGAGTATTCTGTTTGATATCCGGCTACCAATTCTGCTTCTGCCTCAGGTAAGTCAAAAGGTGGTCTATTTGTTTCTGCTAATGCTGAAATAAAGAAAATTACAAACATTGGAAACAAAGGTATTACAAACCATAGATTTTCTTGAGCCATTACAATGTCGTTTAAGTTTAACGAGCCAACACATAACAAAACATTTATAATAATAACACCAATAGAAACCTCGTATGAAACCATTTGTGCTGCTGATCTAATCGCTCCCAAAAAAGGATATTTTGAATTAGAAGCCCATCCTCCCATAATAATTCCATAGACACCTAGAGATGAAACAGCAAAGAGATACAAAATTCCAACATTAATATCTGCTAAAACTTGTGTTGCACTAAAAGGTATAACAGCCCATGAAATTAATGCTAATGTCATAGTTACGATTGGGGCTAAAATAAAAATTACTTTATTAGAGCTTGAGGGAATAATAACTTCTTTAAAAATGTACTTTAACGCATCAGCTAAAGACTGTAATAAACCAAAAGGTCCCACAACATTTGGTCCTTGTCTTTTTTGAACAAAAGCCCATATACGACGATCTAACCAAACTATCATAGCAACAGAAACCAAGACCGGAACTAATAAAAATAATATTTTATAAGTTTCAGAAAGAATTATATTTAAATATTCCATGTTTATCCTTCTGTTCCTGTAGATTTGAAATTAGTTTTAGCAGATTTGCATTCAAACATGGTCTTTGATGCTCTAGCTATAACATTAGAATAATAGTAGTCTTCATTAGTAATCTTTAAAATTTCATTTTCAAATATTAAATCTTTAATTTCAGTTGAAATAACTAAATTATCTTTTTCTATATAAAGATTTAGATAATTAAGCATGCTACTATCAAGTTCATCTTTATCATTGAATAATTTTCTATGATTCATAGCTTCAGCTAACTCATTAATTATTAACCAATCTTCTTTTGCTTCTTCAGGTGGATAAGAAGCCTTATAGGCTTTTTGTAGTTTTCCCTCTAAGTTTGTAAAATAACCATTCTGCTCTGTATAAGCGGCACCTGGCAGTATAATATCAGCAATTTCTGCACCTTTGTCACCATGACTACCTTGATAAATAATAAACTCATTCTTTTTTTTAAATTGAAAACTATCTAGACCTAATAAATAAACAATTTCAAATTTATTGTTATTTAGATCTTCTAAAACTTTGTTTGAACCATCAGTAGTTTTATATAATCCTAAATCTAAACTTCCAACTGTTGAGGCATTATCTGAAATTACATTAAGCGAATTCCATTCATTGGAAATCTTATTATTCTTATTTAAAAAACTCTTCATAGCCTCAAATATATATTTTGCAGATTTTGATTTAAAAGCAGATTGACCAAATACAATTAAAGGTTTTTTAGCTTCTTTTATTAACTTTGAAACTTTATGACTATCCTCTGATATTTCTTTAATATTATTAATTTTACCATCAAGAAACTCGTAAGGGTATGTAAGGTCTCCAACATTATTTAAAGAAATAATTTTTGTTTTATTTTGGACATAAGATTTCCTAATACGTGCATTTAAAATAGTAGCTTCATATCTAGGATTAGTTCCAATCAGAAAAATAAAATCTGATTCCTCTACCCCATTTATTGTTGAATTGAATAAATAATTTTCTCTTTTCTCTGCATTTAAATAAGTATGATCATTTCTAGACTCAACATTTTGTGAACCAAGTGTCTTATTAAAGAATTCTTTAAATATATATAGTGTTTCCATATTTACTAAATCACCTGTTAAGCCACAAATTTTATTTTTATCTGTATTATTAAATTTTGATTTAATTATATTAAAAACTTCATCCCAAGATGCTTTTTCAAATTTATTATTATACTTTACATAAGGTGTATCTAAACGCTGATTTAATAAACCATCACAAGCATATCTACTTTTATCAGATATCCATTCTTCATTAATGTTTTCATTAATTCTTGGAAGAATTCTTTTTACTTCCCATCCATAAGTATCAACTCTAATATTGGAGCCAATTGCATCCATTACATCTATGGACTCTGTTTTCTTTAATTCCCAAGGACGAGCTTCAAAAACATAAGGTTTTGATGTAAGTGCACCAACAGGACATAAATCAACAACATTAGCTGACAGCTCAGATTGCATAGACTTTTCGAGATAGTTGTAATTTGCATATCTTCTCCTCTGCCTATTGCTCCTAATTCTGGTACTCCTGCAATTTCAGTTGCAAATCGTACACATCTAGTGCAATGAATACATCTAGTCATTTGTGTTTTAATTAATGGTCCCATATTTTTTTCTGGAACTTGTCTTTTATTTTCGTTGAATCTTGACTTGTCTACACCGTAGAACATTGATTGATCTTGAAGATCACATTCTCCACCTTGATCACAAACTGGACAATCTAAAGGATGGTTAGCTAATAAAAACTCCATAACACCTTTTCTAGCTTTTTCTACAAAAGGAGTGTTGGTTTTAATATTCATTCCTTCTGCTGCTGGCATTGCGCAAGACGCAACTGGTTTAGGTGATTTTTCCATTTCAACAAGACACATTCTGCAATTTCCAGCGATTGATAATTTTTCGTGGTAACAAAATCTTGGAATTTCAACTCCAGCTTTCTCACAAGCCTGCAAAACTGTTAAACCTTCTTCAACCTCAACATCTATATTATTAACTTTTAATTTAAGCATTTTTTTTATCCATTAAATGTTGATCCACCAAATATGGAATATCTTTTTTCTTTTTAATTGAGGGATCAAAATTATTTCTTTGCTCTATTTCTTTTTTAAAATGTCGCAATAATCCTTGCACTGGCCATGAAGAACCCTCACCAAAAGCACATATTGTGTGACCTGCTATTTGGTTAGTAACATCTCCCAACATATCAACCTCTTCTCTTGAAGCTTCACCTTTTGCCATTCTTTCAAGCATTCTCCACATCCATCCAGAACCTTCTCTGCAAGGTGTACATTGACCACAGCTTTCATGTTTATAAAATCTAGCAATTCTTGCCATACATTTAATGATATCTTGATCTTTATTTATAACAACTATACCAGCAGTACCTAAGCCACTTTTTTCAGCAACTAAAGAGTCAAAATCCATTGTTAAAGTTTCACAAGTTTTTTGAGGTATCAATGGCATTGAAGATCCACCAGGTATTACTGCTAATAAATTATTCCATCCTCCCACTACTCCTCCTGCATGAACTTCAATTAATTCTTTTAGAGGGATACTCATTTCCTCTTCTACATTACATGGTTTATTAACATTACCTGAAATACAAAAAATTTTAGTTCCTGTATTTTTAGCTTTGCCTAGAGATGAAAACCATTTTCCTCCTCTTTTTAAAATTGTTGGAACAACTGCTATTGTTTCAACATTATTAATTATTGTCGGACAACCATATAGACCTATAAGAGCTGGAAATGGTGGTTTCAATCTTGGTTGGCCCTTTTTACCTTCAATACTCTCAAGTAATGCAGTTTCTTCACCACAAATGTAAGCACCAGCTCCGTAGTGAATATAAATGTCTAAATCCCAACCAGTACCAGCTGCATTTTTGCCAATTAAATTTTTTTCATAAGCTTCATTAATTGCTGTTTGAAGTTTTTGACCATCTACAAAATACTCGCCTCTAATATAAATATAACAAACGTGTGCCTGGACAGCATATGCTGCAATCAAACAACCCTCTATTAACTTGTGAGGTTCAAATCTTAAAATATCTCTATCTTTGCACGTACCTGGTTCAGACTCGTCACCATTAATTACCAAATAATGTGGTCTGGAACCTAACTCTTTTGGAGCAAAAGACCACTTTAAACCAGTTGGAAATCCAGCGCCTCCTCTTCCTCTCAGCTCTGAGGTTTTAACTTCATTAATAATCCATTCTCTTCCTTTTTTTATTAAATCTGTAGTACCTACCCAATCACCTCTTTTTTTTGAAGAATCGTAATCAGATCCTCTATCGTTATATAAATTCTGAAATATTCTATCTTCGTCTTTAAGCATTTTTTAAATCTAAAAGTGTTTTTCTATTATTTTCTGGTTCATTATTAATTCTGCCTCTGTAAGAACCTGGTTTTGGTGTTTTGTCATTTAATATATCATCCAGAATTTTTAAGGTTTTTTCTTTATCAAGATCTTCATAATAATCATCATTAATTTGCATCATTGGTGCGTTAACACAAGCTCCCAAGCATTCAACTTCCATCCAAGAACACATTTTATTTTGAGACAATTCATTTTCATTTTCAGAGATTTTTTCCTTACAAGCTTCAACTAATTTATATGCTCCTCTAATCATACAGGGTGTTGTAGTGCAAACTTGTACAAAATGTTTACCTACAGGAGAAAGGTTATACATTGTATAAAATGTAGCAACTTCATAAACCTTTATATAAGGCATGTCTAAAAATTTACCTATGTATTTCATTGCTGCTAATGGAATCCAATTTTCATTTTGTTTTTGAGCAATATATAATAATGCCATTACTGCACTTTGCTGCTTACCATCAGGATAGTTAGAAATAATTTCTTTTGCAGCAGCTAAGCTATCTTGATTGAATTCAAAACTCTCTGGTTGATCTTTAGCAGGTTTTCTTAAACTCATTATCTGTCTACCTCACCAAAAACTATATCTAAAGAACCTAATACTGCTGGTACATCAGCTAACATATGACCTTTAATTAAGTAATCCATCGCTTGTAAATGAGAAAAACCAGGGGCT
Source organism: uncultured Candidatus Pelagibacter sp. (assembly GCA_943789075.1). Classification (GTDB taxonomy): domain Bacteria; phylum Pseudomonadota; class Alphaproteobacteria; order Pelagibacterales; family Pelagibacteraceae; genus Pelagibacter. The sequence goes on from CALSSS010000001.1 coordinate 114,386, forward strand.
CTAATTTTGCATTTATAAGGTTTACTTGAACCGTCAGAAATTAAATAAACACCAAATTCTCCTTTTGGTGCTTCAACTGCAGTATAAATTTCATCATTAGTTACACGATAACCCTCTGTAAAAAGTTTAAAGTGGTGAATTAAAGCCTCCATGGACTCTTTTATATCTTTTTTTGGTGGGGGGCTAATTTTTCCATCTAAGGATTTAATTGGTCCTCTTGTCATTTTTGCTAAACATTGTTTTATTATAGAAACACTTTCTCTCATCTCTTCAATTCTACATAGATACCTATCATAACAATCACCATTTTTTCCAACTGGTATTTTAAATTCAATTTGATCATAACAATCATAAGGTTGTGATTTTCTTAAATCCCACGGCACACCAGATCCTCTTATCATCACACCACTAAAAGAATAATCTAACGCATCTTCTTTAGTAACAATTCCTATGTCTACATTTCTTTGTTTAAATATTCTATTGTCAGTTAATAGAGTTTCAAGATCATCAATTATTTTTGGAAAGGTTTCACAAAATTTTGCAATATCGTCTTCAAGCCCCATTGGTAAATCTTGATGAACACCACCTGCTCTAAAATAATTAGCATGCAGCCTTGATCCAGAAGCTCTTTCATAAAAAGTCATAAGTGTTTCACGTTCTTCAAATCCCCACAAGGATGGTGTTAATGCCCCAACATCTAAAGCTTGTGTAGTTACATTTAATATATGACTTAAAATTCTTCCAATTTCACAAAACATTACTCTTATAAATTGAGCTCTAATTGGAACATCAATCTTAAGATTTTTTCAATTGCCAAAGCAAATGCGTGTTCTTGATTCATTGGAGCCACATAATCCAACCTATCAAAATAAGGTACAGCTTGCATATAAGTCTTGTTTTCTATTAATTTTTCTGTTCCACGATGCAATAATCCAATGTGAGGATCAGCTTTCTCAACCACTTCACCATCTAATTCCAAAATTAACCTTAAGACACCATGAGCAGCAGGATGCTGAGGACCAAAGTTAAGATTTAATGTTTTAGTTTTTTTTGTCATTTTCTTGATCTGTCTGTTTCTTAATATACTTTGTTCCTTCCCATGGACTCTCATAATCAAAATTTCTATAGTTTTGTTCTAATTTAACTGGTTCACTAATAACTTTTTTTTGATCTTCACTATATCTAACCTCAGTATGCCCAGTCAGAGGAAAATCTTTTCTAAGCGGATGACCTTCAAACCCATAATCTGTAAGAATTCTTCTTAGATCTGGATGATCTTTAAACTTAACACCATACATGTCAAAAACTTCACGCTCCATCCAGTTTGCAGCAGGAAATATTGATGTTAATGAAGGAATCACTTCATTTTCATTAATTAAATAACTTAATATAATTCTTTGATTAAACTCATGACTTAAAAATAAATAAACAACTTTAAACCGTTGAGAGTTTTCTGGATAGTCAACAACTGTTATATCAATTAATTGTCGAAATTTAGTATTTTCATTATTTTTTATAAATAAAGCTACATTTAATAAATCTTCACTTTCAATATTTATATAAAGTTGATCGTGTCTAATTTCAGTTTTTTTTATTTTAGTGGTAAGTTCTGAATTAATTTTTTTTTCTAGATCTATACAGCTTTTCATAAATATTATCTTTCGAAAGAGCCTTTGTTTCTAATTTTTTTCTGCAATTGCATAATTCCATATAATAATGCCTCTGCAGATGGTGGGCATCCTGGAACATAAATATCAACAGGTACAATTTTATCACAACCTCTAACTACAGAATAAGAATAATGATAATAACCTCCTCCATTTGCACAACTTCCCATTGATATAACATATCTTGGTTCTGGCATTTGATCATAAACCTTTCTTAACGCTGGTGCCATTTTGTTTGTCAATGTTCCAGCTACAATCATGACGTCAGATTGTCTTGGTGATCCTCTTGGTGCTGCACCAAATCTTTCTAAATCATATCTAGGCATAGCTGTTTGCATCATTTCGACTGCACAACATGCTAGACCAAAAGTCATCCAATGTAATGATCCAGCTCTTGACCAATTGATAAGATTATCTAGAGATGTGGTTATAAAACCATTTTTACTAAAATCCTCAGAGAGCTTTTTAAACTCTTCAGGTATTTCATTATTTTTTTTATTTAAATCCATAATCTAAATTATTATTCCCAATCTAATGCACCTTTTTTCCATTCATAAATAAATCCAACTGTTAAAATGAATAAGAAGATCATCATGGAAGTAAAACCCAAACCTCCAATAGCTCCAAGACTAATTGCCCATGGAAAAAGAAAAGCGATTTCTAAGTCAAAAATAATAAATAAAATTGCAACTAAATAAAATCTAACATCAAATTTCATTCTTGAGTCTTCAAAGGGTTCAAAACCACATTCGTAAGCCGATAATTTTTCAGGGTCTGGATGTTTTGGAGAAAGTATCAAATTAACAACTACAAAAGCCCCACTTAGACCAAGTGCAATAACCAAAAATATTATAATAGGCAGATAATCTTTTAAAAACTCTGAAAGCATGAAATCTATATAGCAGTTTTTTTAACTTCTTGAAGTGTACATAAGGGGCAATTTTGACACTATTAACAGTCAATATTAAGAAAAGTGGCGGGAGTGAAGGGACTCGAACCCTCGACCTATCGCGTGACAGGCGATCGCTCTAACCAACTGAGCTACACCCCCACTTTAGTTGTTTTGGTGGGCAGTAAAGGACTCGAACCTTTGACCCCCTCGGTGTAAACGAGATGCTCTACCAACTGAGCTAACCGCCCAAAACAAGCGCTACTAATACATCAACGAATAGATAATGTAAATTGGTAATTATTGAATACTGGCTTGAGATTTATCGTCAGATTTAGAAATTTGTTCAACTTCAACCCACTCAACTCTTTTCAATTCTTTAGTTAAAGCTATTTTTAATACCTCATCTGCATATTCCACTGGAGTAATTTTTATATCGTCAATAATCTTCTTTGGCATATCTACTAAATCTTTTTCATTCTCTTTAGGAATAACGACCTGTTTGATTCCAGCTCTATGAGCAGCTAATAGTTTTTCTTTAAGTCCACCGATAGGTAAAACTTGTCCTGTTAAAGTAACTTCTCCAGTCATTGCAACATCTCTTCTAACAGGAATTTTTGTAATTGCTGAAACAATTGAAGTAACCATACCTATACCTGCAGAAGGACCATCTTTAGGAGTTGCTCCTTCAGGAACGTGAATATGAAAATCTTTCTTTTCAAATAATGGAGGAATAATTCCATAATCTAAACTCTTAGATCTTATAAATGATTTAGCAGCTTTGATTGACTCTTGCATTACATCTCCCAGTTTTCCAGTAATTTGCATTCTACCCTTTCCAGGCATAACAACAGTTTCAATCTTAAGTATTTCTCCACCATATTCAGTCCAAGCTAAACCAGTTACAACACCAATTTTATCTTTGTTCTCAAGCTCACCGAATTTAAATTTTTGTATTCCTAGGAAATCATGAAGATTTTTTAAATCTACTTTAACCTGTTTTTCTTCACCAGAAACAACTTTTTTTACAACCTTACGTGCAACTTTTGAAATTTCTCTTTCTAAGTTTCTAACACCAGACTCTTTGGTATAACTTCTGATAATTTCTTTAATTATATCATCAGATAAAGTCATTTCATTTTCTTTAACACCATTGTCTTTTATCTGTTTTGGTAAAAGATAATTGTTTGCTATATTAATTTTTTCATCTTCTGTATATCCAGCCAACCTTATAACTTCCATTCTATCTAGTAATGGTGGTAATATATTTAGTGTATTAGCTGTTGTAACAAACATTACATCAGATAAATCATAATCAACTTCTAGATAATGATCATTAAATGTTGAGTTTTGTTCAGGGTCCAATGCTTCTAATAATGCTGATGAAGGGTCGCCTCTATAGTCATTACCAATTTTATCAATTTCATCTAAAAGAATTAAAGGGTTTTTAGTTCCTGCTTTCTTCATCATTTGAATAATTTTGCCAGGTAAAGAACCAATATAAGTTCTTCTATGCCCTCTAATTTCAGCCTCATCACGCATTCCTCCAACAGATACTCTTACAAATTCTCTATTAGTTGCTTTTGCAATTGATTTACCTAAAGAAGTTTTTCCAACACCTGGAGGTCCAACTAAACATAATATAGGTCCTTTAATTTTATCCATTCTTTTTTGGACTGCTAAGAACTCTATAATTCTTTCTTTTACTTTTTCTAGACCAAAGTGATCAGCATCCAATACTGATAATGCTTTTTTAAGATCAATATCAACTTCACTTTTTTTATACCATGGAAGCTCTATCATCCAATCAAGATAATTTCTAATTACAGTTGCTTCAGCAGACATCGGGCTCATATTTTTTAATTTTTTTAACTCTGCCATACATTTTTTTTCTACATCTTTAGGCATTTTTGCCTTAATAATAGATTTGTTCAGACTAGATGTTTCATCTTTACCATCTTCAATTTCACCTAACTCTTTTTGAATTGCCTTAAGTTGCTCATTCAAATAATATTCTCTTTGAGTTTTCTCCATTTGAGTTTTAACTCTACCTCTAATTCTCTTTTCAACTCCTATTATGCTAGTTTCATTTTCCATGATTTTGATAATGGAATTTAATCTCTTCTTTACATCTATAGTCTCAAAAATTTGTTGTTTTTCTAAAATGGTAGCTGTTAAGTGTGAGGCAATATTATCAGCAATATGAGATGCATCAGTTAATTTTTTGATATTATTGATTGTCTCTGTTGAAACTTTTTTATTAATTGAAGTAAGTTTTTCCAATCTTCTTACTGCAGTCATAGCTAAAGGTATCAAATCTTCATCTTTAGATACTACATCATGCTGATGAGCGTACTCACAAATTATAAATTTTTCATTATCTTTAAAATCTAATATCTTAACTCTTTTACTTCCCTCAACTAAAACTTTAACTGTTCCATCGGGTAATTTTAATAATTGAAGTATATTACCTTCACAGCCATGCATAAATACATCTGTCTTTTTGGGATCATCTATTTCTGAATTTTTTTGAGTAACAAGGATAATCTTTTTATCCTTTTTCATTACTTCATTTAGAGCTGCAATTGATTTATCTCTTCCAACAAATAAAGGGATTACCATATTTGGAAACACCACTATATCTCTTAAAGGTAATAAAGGTCTTTCTATTTTAACATCCATTATCTAAATATGGATATTAAAAAAAAATTTGCAATAGCTATTTATTAGTTATTAACGTTGAATTAAGCGGCAGACGTTTTGTCCGTCTTTGTTTTTGTATTATTTTTTGAATGAACAATGATAGGTTGCGATAGACCTTTAGCCGCACTAGCATCTACTATCACTTCTTCAACATTATCCTGACTTGGTAAATCATACATGGTTTTTAATAAAATATTTTCTAAGATCGATCTTAGTCCTCTGGCACCAGTTTTTTTGTTGATTGCTTTTTGTGCAATTTCTTTCACTGCATTTTCTTTAAAACTTAATTTGGCACCATCTAATTTAAATAATTCTTGATATTGTTTGATTAAAGAATTTTTTGGTTCTTGTAATATTTTGATTAAAGATTTCTCATCTAAATCTTCTAGTGTAGCTATCATTGGTAATCTTCCAATAAACTCTGGTATCAAACCATATTTCAATAAATCTTCAGGTTCTAAGGTTTTCATCCATTCACCAGTTTTTTTATCATCAGTTTTTTTAACATTTGCACCAAAACCAATAGAAGTTCCCTTGTCTCTTTGTGAAATAATTTTATCTAAACCAGCAAATGCACCACCACAAATAAATAGTATATTTGTAGTATCAACTTGTAAAAATTCTTGTTGAGGGTGCTTTCTTCCTCCTTGAGGTGGAACACTCGCAACTGTTCCTTCCATAATCTTTAAAAGAGCTTGTTGAACACCTTCACCAGAAACATCTCTTGTAATTGAAGGGTTCTCAGATTTTCTGCTAATCTTATCTACTTCATCAATGTAGACAATTCCACGTTGTGCTTTTTCTACATTATAATCAGCTGCTTGTAATAATTTTAAAATAATGTTTTCAACATCTTCACCAACATAACCAGCTTCTGTAAGAGTGGTTGCATCAGCCATTGTGAAAGGAACATCAAGTATTCTAGCCAAAGTTTGTGCTAATAAAGTTTTACCACAACCTGTAGGACCCACTAGTAGAATGTTAGATTTTGAAAGTTCAACAGTTTTACTAGTCTTGCTTTCATAGTTTAATCTTTTGTAGTGATTGTGCACCGCTACAGACAAAACTTTTTTTGCATGAGGCTGTCCAATTACATAATCATCTAATACTGCACAAATTTCTTTTGGCGATGGTAATCCATCTTGATGTTTTACAATTGAGTCTTTGCTTTCTTCTTTTATAATATCCATACAAAGTTCAACACACTCATCACAGATAAAAACTGTTGGACCAGCAATTAATTTTCTAACTTCATGTTGGCTCTTGCCACAGAAAGAACAGTAAAGAATATTTTTATTATTTGTGCTCATAATTTATAAACGAATCAATGTTGTTACTTTAATATAGATGACTCATACTAATCAAGTATGTACTTAATAATTTTCAAGATATTGTGGTTTAAGATCTGTTCTCTACTACTTCATCTATTAAACCAAAGTCTTTAGCAATATCAGGGGTCATAAAATTATCTCTTTCAAGAGCTTTTTTAATATCATCTACTGATTTGCCAGTGTGCTTTGAATAAATTTCATTAAGTCTTTTTTTAAGTGCCAAGACTTCATTTGCATGAATTTCAATATCTGTAGCTTGACCTTGAAAACCAGCAGATGGTTGGTGAACCATAATTCTAGAATTAGGTAGAGAAAACCTTTTACCTTTTTTTCCAGCAGCTAAAAGAAAAGATCCCATTGAAGCAGCCTGCCCAATGCATAAAGTTGAAACATCTGGTTTGATGTATTGCATAGTATCATAAATACCTAGACCAGCAGTTACAAGACCACCTGGACTATTAATATATAAATTAATTTCTTTTTTTGGATCCTCAGATTCTAAAAATAAAAGTTGCGCGGTAACAAGAGACGCTACGTTATCGTTAATTGGTCCAACTAAAAAAATTATTCTTTCTTTTAAAAGTCTAGAATAAATATCATAAGCTCTTTCACCCTTGTTAGATTGTTCCACAACCATAGGGACTAATGTATTCATTTGATCAGAAAAATTTGTTGTCATAAGTTGATTCTTATCAGTTATACAACTTGTGATTACTTTTTGCTAACTTTTTTTGGTGCAGCTTTTTTTGTTTTTGTGGGCTTAGTTGCTGCTTTTTTTGGTGCAGCTTTTTTGGGTGCAGCTTTTTTGGGTGCTGCTTTTTTTTGTGAATCTTCCTGATCATGATCGTGATTATGATCATGCTCTTGCTTTTGATGTTCTTTTAGTATTTTTTCAGCTTCGTCTTTGCTTATTTCTTTTTTATTAGGTTTTGCTTTTGATTTAATTACATCAATTATTTTTTCTTCATATACTGTTCCTCTTAAGCTAGCCAAAGCTGATGGATTTTTTTGATAAAATTCCATAACCATTTTTTCTTGACCTGGCATCATTCTAAGTTGTTTTTGTACCTCGGCTTGTATTTCTTGCTCTGTAACTTTAATTTTGTTTTGCTCACCAAACTCATTCAAGATTAATCCAACTTTAATTCTTTTTTTAGCTATTTCTTCAAATTTTTTTCTACTTTTTTTAGAGTCTTCCTCACTCATGCCTTGTGATAAGATTTTAACCTCTTCCTCTAAAAGATTTTCAGGAATTTCGTCGACTTTAAAATTTTCAATTTCTTTAAGAATTTGTGTTTTAGCCAACCTACCTAAAGAATTTTTATATTCATCATTAATTTGCTTAGATACTAAAATTTTTAAATCAGCTAAGTCTTTAGCTCCTAAATTTTTTGCAAATTCGTCATTTATTTTTACTTCTTCAGATTTTCTTACAGATATAATCTTGCATGTAAAACTAGCTTTTTTATTAGCAAATTCTTTATGAGGGTAATTTTCAGGTAGTGTAGCCTCTACAACTTTTTCATCGTTTTTTTTGACACCAATTAATTGGTCATCAAATCCTTTAATAAATAAATCTTTTCCAAGTATTAATTGAGTATTTTTACCTTCACCACCAGTAAATTCTTTACCGTCAATTGTTGCTTTATAATCAAAAATAACCAAATTTTCTTTTAAAGCTTTTGTTTCATCAGCAACATCTTTAAAGTTATTCTGACTTTTGGCGATTTCATTAATTCTCTTATCTGTTTCTGAATTATCAATTTTAACTGAATATTCATCAAATTTTATATTTTCAACAGACTTAAGTTCAACTTTTGGAAGTTCTGTTACAGAAATCACATATTCTAAATCCTTATCTTCTCCATAGGTTTTTAAATCAAGTTTTGGTTGGCCTGCTGGTTTTATTTTATTATCCTCTAATGCCTTGGTGGATGTTTCTTTTAAAACCTTGTCTAAAACTTCACTAAAAATTGCTTGGCCAAATTGTCTTTTAAGAATTTCTTTGGGAACTTTTCCTGGTCTAAAGCCTTTTAAATTAACAGTCCCTTTAATTTCTTCATACTTTGCGTCCATATGAGTACTCATAGTTTTTTTATCTATGAAAACTTTAATGTCCTTATTTAAACCTTTTATATTCTCTACTGTTACTTTCATAATTTTATAACTTTTTGGTAGGCGAAAAAGGACTCGAACCTTCACATCTTGCGATACTGGTTCCTAAGACCAGCGCGTCTACCAATTCCGCCATTCGCCCACAATCTTGTGGGGTTTTATATATTATTGATATCATTTGTCCAATGACAATAATTATAAAATATATTAATAATCATGTGATTTAGTAATAATTTATAAAAATGATAATTTCACCCTGCATTAGTATATGCAAAACCGATCCCCAAACAGGGTATTGTTACGGTTGCGGTAGAAACAACGAAGAAAAAAAAATGTGGAAATTAGACAGTACTACTAATCAATGGAAACAAGATAATTTAATTAACATTCAACAAAGACTTAACGGTTGGCAGCTTGAGAGCTTTAAAGATTCATACAAACATAAAATAGAGAATGGTATTTCTTTATATAAAAAGGTTTTAAATAATGAGTAAATCAACATTAGCTATTATAATTTATATAGCAGGACTTATATTTGGTGCTTTAGTGCTAGATTTATGGAGTGCGGAAACAGGACCCAAAGCTTTCATTGGTATTGGTTGGACAGCCATTCTGCTTGTTGCCCTACTCCATGCTGATAAGTATGAAAAAAAATAGTTTACAAACTAAAATAATTTATTTTTTATTTTTTTTTATTGGCATTCAATCAGTATCTATTTCAGAAATAATGCATTTGACTGGTTGCAAAAACCTAAAAGATGGGTTTATTAAAAATGAATATATTTTAAACTTTGAAAAATCATTAATGATTAGAAATTATATATATGACAATAAGACATTTAAAAAATATAAGTCTACTGATCTAAGTGTGAAACAAGAAGGTTCAGTAGAAAGATTTATTTATGAAGAATCAGATCTAATTTATACTGATAAAGTTGGCTATCCACAGTTCTACACTCAACTTATGTTTAAAAAAGATAGTCCAATAATAAATATCAAAACAGTAATTAACGGAGAAGAAGGTATATCAAAAATATCTACTTGCAAAAAAGTTGAGGTATTTGTTAAAGAAAGTTAAGATTTTTTATTTTTTTTATTTAACTTACTTATAAAATTAGTTTTTTTTGGAATAGGTCTATTGCTTGTAATATTACTTCTATGTTTAGCAAATGCTTGTTTTTGAGCTAACTTCATTGCTTTTTTTGATGACATTATTTTATTCTATATTTATTCCTAATAAAATAAACTTTAATTAATCGAAATTTTTTGTCTTTGTAAAACGTTAAAATTTTTATCAGTAATTACCATTTCACCAGATGAAACAGCAGTATTCGTAACTTCTAAGATTGTAACATAATGGGTAATTAAAACTAAATTTTTACTACTATTCCATTCATTTACATATTCTTTTAGTTCTTTGATTTGTTTGGTTTTATTTTTTGAAAATTTTTCACTAAAAAAAGAATTTAAAAAGCTTTTTGTTTCAAATTTTTTAAAAGCATATTCAGCTGTTTGTTTGCATCTACACCATTCACTAGATAAAACTTTATCAACCTTTATTTGATTTTTTGTAAAAAAAATTCCTAAATTTACAGATTGAACGATGCCCTCTTCATTTAAATTCCGTTGGGTGGAACAATCGGTTACATCAAAATTGCTAGGATCTCCTCCTCCAGGGGCATAAGCATGTCTCACAAATATTAATTTTCCCCCATCCTTTAAAATATTTTCAATGTTTGTGTTAGAATAAGTTTTAAATGGTAGATTGAAAGATATAAGTAAAAATATTAAAATTTTAATAAGTTTCATGAATGACTATTAAGTTCGAAAAAATAAATAATTCAATAATTAAATGTAAAAAATGTCCTCGCTTAATTAGTTATAGTAAAAAAATTTCAAAAGACAAAAGAAAGCAAAATATTAACGAAATTTATTGGGGAAAACCTGTGCCCGGGTTTGGTGACATTAATGGCAAATTAATGATTATTGGACTTGCTCCTGCAGCACATGGAGGAACAAGAACAGGTAGAGCTTTTACTGGAGATAAGTCGGGTGATTTTTTATTTAATTGTCTCTATAAAGTTCAAATTTCAAATCAACCTAAATCTACAAACATCAATGATGGTTTAAAATTAAAAAATACTTACATCACAAACATACTTAAGTGTGTTCCCCCAGAAGATAAGCCCTTAAAAAGTGAGTTGGATAATTGTTCAAGTTATTTTGATTATGAAATTAAAAATTTAAAAAAATTGAAGGTAATTTTAACTCTAGGAAAGATAGCTTTTGATAATTGCATTAAATTTTATAATAAAAGTTATAAATTTGAAAAAAAATTAAAATTCAAGCATGGAGCAAAATATAAGTTGCCAGATGGGAGGACTTTAATTGCAAGCTATCATCCGAGTCCAAGAAATGTAAATACTAAAGTTATTAATACAAAAAAAATGATTTCATTATTAAGAAAAGCTAAAAAATTATTTAAACTTTAATACTGTCACAAAAATAAGGTTTTAAATCTTCAAATAAACTTCCTGGAATTTTCATAGGTTTTCCTTCTTCATTAACAAAGACCAAATGAACTTTAGCTTCTGTTATCAAATCTTCATCCCTACTAATAAATTGATTCATAAAAAACGAGGTTTTTGTAACTGACTTTATAAAAGATCTCACTTTAAGTTGATCCTCAAGATATGAGGGTTTTATGTATTCTATATTGCATGACTTTACTATTATTAAAGCTCCAAATTTTTCTTTTATCTTTTTATTACTGAAACCAAGTTCGACTAAGGCTTCAGTTCTAGCTCTTTCAAGAAATTTTAGATAATTTGCATAATAAACTACACCACCCGCATCTGTGTCTTCATAATAAACTTTTAAATCATAAAAAAAATTTTCATGCATGTAATTATACTAACAAAAAAAATGATTTTTAACATCAAAGTAAGATATAATAATGATAATGAAAGTTTATATAATTTGGCTAACTGCCGTTATAGCTTGGAATTTTATGGTGCCTAGAGCAACACCATTAGAAGATGTGGTTGTTGCTGTACTTTTGTCGTTAATGAGTATGTTTCTTAAAAAAAAACTTTAAATCAAATTTATTTATCTGAAAAATAAATATTTTGATAATACGATATTGCTTTTAGTTTTGAATTATCGGTATCAGTCATTATTGCTACACCTGAAATATTATCGACATCTAAACCATGTAACTTCATAAAATCTTCTTTAACATTAGCTTTAACTGTAACCCATGTATTAGGTTTATCGATTGTAGTTGACAAAACATAGTCAATAGATTTTTTTGTGTACGGACTAGGCCAATTTTGATCAATTATATTATTGCTTGAAAATACATAGTTAATTGCTCTATTTGACAGGGGTGTTGCTCCTGTTTTTTTAATTACAAAAACACGTGCTGCATAATCATGACCTTTTTTACTGTTTTCAATTATCCCTGAAAGATCTTTTTCAACTTTCCAAGTAATATTGATAAATGGTGTTTTATTTAAATCTATTTCTATTTCCTTACCAAGTCCTGAGCCTACTCCTTCAGCTTCAGCTTTGATATAAGCACCATTCTCATTAGACCCAAGTGTCCATTTGGTTTCTCCTTTGACCTTTTTTACTTGTAGATTCTTGAACTCTTCGTCCGTAAATTCAAATACCCTAATATTTTCAGCAACAGTACTGGTTGAAAATAGAATTAATGTTAGAAATAAAATTAAAAAATTTTTTATCATTGCAGTCTATATAGCTATTGTATTTCAAAAAACAATATTTGAACAAAATTTAAACATTTAAAAATCAACTTTAGGTATTAATTCTAATGATATGAAAATAATTTCTATATTTGTCCTTTTAGTCTATTGGTCGGTAATACTGCTGGCACCTGTCATTTCTAAAGAACAAAAAATTTACAAGACTGAGACCAAAATAACCTTAAATAAGCTTAATAAGTAGATCTACCACCACTAATATCAAATACTGCTGCTGTAGAAAATGAATTTTCTTCAGAGGATAACCAGCAAACTAATGAAGTAAACTCTTCAATTTCTAGAAATCTACCTCTTGGAACTTTTGATAACATCCTAGCAACGTGTTCCTTTGACATTTGGTCTAAGATTCTAGTTTTTGCACCAGCTGGCGTTATTGCATTAACAGCAATATTTTTATCAGCTAATTCTTTACCTAGTGATTTAGTTAGACCAATAGCCCCTGCTTTTGCTGAACTATAAGCGCTCGCATTTGCGTTCCCATCTTTGCCAGCAACTGAAGCAACGTTAACAATTCTTCCATAGTTATTCTTGATCATATTGGGAACAATGCATTTGCAGCAATTAAAAGTGCCCATTAAATTAATCTGAACTATCTTATTCCATTCATCAACATCGTAGTCCCACAGAGATGAGGTTGAGCCAGTAATACCAGCATTATTAATTAAAATGTCAATATTAGATATTTTTGTTATTTGGTCTACGGTATTTTTAACATTACTAAAATTAGATACATCCACTACATTATATGCAAGGTTTGGATTGTTTATTTCTTTTACAGCTTTTTGTAATTCTTTTTCATCAATATCCCAGATTATAGTTTTTACGCCAGAATTTAAAAATCTCTTTGCAATATCTAGACCGAAACCTTGGGCGCCACCAGTAATTATTGCAGTTCTATTTTTAAGATCAAATTGATGCATTAAGATTTTTTATTAGCAATAAGATAATAAGTTAAAGAAGAGATAAAAGTGCCAATTATCCAAGAATAAGAATGAAAGACTCATTAAGCTTTCATTCCAAATTGTAGAAGCAGAAAAGATAAAGCCTAAAAACAAAGAATAAAGACCTCTTAAATTCCAACCATTTGAATAAAAATATAGCCCATCAGTATTTGATGAAAAAATTTGTCTATTGTCTAAATTAGTTTCTTTAACAAAGTAATAGTCAATAATTATAAGTCCAAATATTGGTCCAAAAAAAGAGCTTAGAGTGTCAATAAATGCTAAAATGCCGATCTGACTTAATAAAGGTAACCAAAAAATACCAATTATAAAACCAATGCAACCAATTATGATTGCTGAACTTCTTAAATTTAGAACACTTGGAATAAAATTTATTAGTGAATTTTGAGTTGGAATATAATTTGCAATTAAATTAGTTGAAGCAGATGAAAAAATAATAAAAAATAAAACAATCACGGTTAATTGTATATTATCGATCTTACCCACTATATCAGTTGGGTTTGTTAAAATTCTTTCCATAAGTTCCAAATTTTTATTTAGAAAAATATCTGCCCCAATGACAATAAAAACTGTAAAAAAAGAAAATAATAATAAATTTAATAATAGGCTTAAGTTACCTTTTTTTAATTCTCTTTTCGTCTTTAACATACCTGCTAAAGTCTCCATAATTTACAATTATAACAGAAAAATATGCAAAAACTGTTCCAACCACAGCAATTAATGGAGCTATATTGGTTCTATCAAATAGATTGTTTATAGAAAAAATATCAACAAAAGCTGAACTTATAACTTTAACGTCATAGAGCAATACAACTAAAAAAAATATTAACATCCCACTATAAACAGTAATTGCTGAAAATTTTATTATACTTCTATTAAATTGATGGCTTTTGCTAAATAAAAAAAGCTGCAAACTAATTGTAAAAATAAAAGCAATCCAATCGATTAAATTTAATCCTAAAATAAAAATTAAAAAAATATCTTCATCAAGAAAAGAGCTATCAATAGAAAAAATTGAAATCCTAATCAGGTAACTAAAAAGTTTTGATAAAAAATAAGTTTGAATGCCGAACATAAAGATGCCAACAATTCCTCTTGTTAAAGCAAAATATTTAGCTCCATTAATTCCAAGAGCGCTTCTTAAAATTACTGGAAACGGTAATCCATATTTTTGGGAGGGTTTACCGATTAAATTTGCAAAAAAATAAACAATTATAGATGCAATTAAACTACCAAATAAAACTACAAATATATTAAGTTCATAAACTAAATAAAGAGAAGCAATTAAAGAAAAAGCAATTACACTTTGAATATTACATCCCCAAAAATAAAATAACTCTTTCCAAGTCCAATTTTTGTCATTGGGATTAACACTAACTAACTCCCAGTTTATTAAAGCATTGTTTGATTTGATTTGATTCACTAGTTTTATAATAAACTAATAAATACTACTGTCCATATAGATAGGTTGGTAGCCATAAAGCAATTTGTGGAAATACTATTATTAAAATAAGTCCAATAACTTGAATCACCATAAATTGCATCATTCCATAATAAATATCTTTAAGATCCCATTCTGGAACTACACCTTTTAAGAAATAAGCAGATAGAGCTACAGGTGGTGAGAGCCATGCGGTCTGTAGATTAACTGCAACAAGTATTGCAAACCAAGTTAAATTAAATCCTAGAGCTTCAACTAATGGTATAATTATTGGAACTATAATCATTACTATTGGTACCCATTCTAAAGGCCAACCTAATAAGAAAATTATAACCATAATCATGCCAAGGATTAAATATCTATTCATTTCTAAACTTAGTAAAAATTCAGTTAAAAGCATCGGTGTTCCTAATCTAGAAAACACTGCCCCAAAAAAATTTGATGCTGCAACCAATACCATTATCAAAGCTGAAATTTCTAGAGTTTTAACTAAAGCCTCTTGTAACTTTTTAAAAGTTAATTTTCTATAAGCGACCGCTAAAAGCAAGGATCCCATTGCACCACAGCCTGCAGCTTCAGTTGGAGTTGCAAAACCAAATAAAATACTTCCTAGCGCAGCGAAGACTAAGGCGGCTGGTGGAACTAGTCCTAGAAAGAATTCTATCCAAACTGCTTTCATGCTAGTAGCTCTCAACTCAACTGGTAAAACCGGTCCAAGACTTGGGTCAATCCAACATCTAATTGTTGTGTAAGCCGCATATAAGGTTGCTAGTAATATTCCAGGAATAATTGCTGCAGCAAAGAGGTCTGTTACTGGAATTTCCATTATTGGACCCATCACAACTAACATAATGCTTGGTGGTATTAGAATACCCAGTGTACCACCAGCTGTAATTGTTCCAGCGGCCAATCTCACATTATAACCTGATTTATTCATAGATTTGGCTGCCATTATTCCAAGTATAGTTACAGAGGCACCAACAATTCCTGTAGCAGCTGCAAAAACAACTGAAACAAAAAGAACAGCATAATATAAAGAGCCTCTTACTTTAGAAAGCATTAGCTGAAATGCTGAAAATAATCTCTCCATCAAGCCAGCCTGCTCCATCATAATTCCCATAAAAACAAAGAGGGGAACAGCGGCCAGAGTTTGCTCTGTCATGACCATAGAAAACTGCAGGGTCATTAAATAAAATACTAATTTACCAAATCCAAGGTATCCAAAAACAAATCCAAGGAATATTAAAGTAAATGAAATTGGAAAACCTACAAAAATAGAGAACAACATTACTCCTATTAAAATGAAACCTAAGACAGCTGGATCCATAAATTCAGCTAACATTATTTTTGTTCTCCTGGCCACTTACCTTTAGTTGCGGCCCAATAGCTTTTTAATAATTCAGATACACCTTGAACTAATAAAAATATAATTCCTAAAAATAAACATGCTTTAATTGGCCACATATATGGCATCCAAGCAGTGTCCATCCCTTTTTCACCTCTCATTATAGATTCTTGTAAAAACCCAGTCGACATATACAAAAATACGCTTAATCCAGGAAAATAAAATATAAGGTATAACCAGAAATCTATTCTACCTTGGTTTTTAGTTTTAAAATTTCTGTATAAAAAATCAGCTCTTATATGAACACCTTTTGATAAAGCATAACCAGCACCAAGCATGAATAGAGCTCCATACATAAATCTACTCATGTCATACGCCCACATTGTAGGAGCATTAAAAAGTTTTCTTGCTAAAACCTCATAAACCATCGCAAATATTAAAGGGATGGTGATCCAACAAACCACATTACCAATCCACTTACTTGCTAAATCAATTTTTGTAATAGTTAATGCCATCCATTTAGGCATATCTTCAGGCATTGATCCTGAACCACCTCGCCTTTCAGCTATCATTTCATCAGATATATCTAATTTGGTAGGTTCGTTTGCCATAATAAATTTTCTAAAAAAAAACTAAAGCGGATCGTTAAATCCGCTTTAGTTATATTTATTTTTTTTCTAAATACTACTTTAATGTTTCAGCGTGAGCCATTCCTAGCTTAGCGTTAGACATTTGAGATCCAGACCAGAAAGGCACTGCAATATCAGCAAATGCTTTTTGAGAGTCCCAAACTTTTTTAAAGAATTTGTTCTCATTAGCATTTTTTTCTAAACTTGCTTTTGCAGCAGCCATATATGCTGGGAAATAATCAGCTGGGGTATCATGTAAAATCACACCGTGTTTTCCAGTCAACTCAGCTAGAGCTTTTCCGTTTTCATATATTCTGTAACTCATTGATTTTGATAGAGATGCATTCGCAGCAACTTCTAAAGCTTTTTTCTCTAAAGCAGACATCTTTTTGTATTTAGAGCCTGTAATATAGAAGTCAGCATTTACTACTACTTGGTGAAGACCTTGTAGGTAGTAATGTTTTAGAACTTTCTGGAAACCGAATGTCATGTCAGGTTTTGGACAACACCATTCAGCAGCATCAATTGTTCCTGCTTCAAGAGCTGGAAGAATATCTCCACCACCCATTGCAACAGAAGCTACACCAATATCTTTATAAGTTTGTCCTGGAATTCCTGGAGGAGTTCTGAACTTGTACTTTCTAAAGTCTGCCATGCTATTAATTGGCTCTTTGAACCAACCTAAAGCTTCAGGGCCTACTGGTTGTAACATAAATCCTTTGATGTCTCTTCCCATCTCAGACCATAGTTGGTCGTAAAGTTCTTTACCACCACCGTATTGGAACCAAGATAAAAATGCGATGTTATCAATACCAACACCTGCACCTGCTACTGGCGAACCAAATAACATAGCTGCTGGGTGATCACCTGACCAGTAGTGAGTCCAAGCAAAACCACAATCGATTAATCCTTTATCAACTGCATCTAAAGTTTCTTTTACACCTACTACAGCGCCTGCTGGCATAATTTCGAACTTAAGTGATCCACCAGTTAATTCTGTTACTGTGTCAGTGAAATCTTTTAACATTACCACTTCATCAGCTTTTGAACTAATTACTGTTTGACACTTAAGAGTTTGTGCGGATGCACCTGTTACTGTCATTACAGTAAGTAGAAGCGATCCAACGAACAAAGATATTATTTTTTTCATATTAATATTTCCTTCTTATTGTGTTTTTTTATGTACGAGACCTTCTCAAAAAATTTAATTAGAAACAAGTATTAATATAAAAAAAACTAAGTTATTTTCATTGCTAACGCTAGTATTTTATTTTTTTAGATATTATAAGACCTAAGTCATGGACAAATTTGATTTTATCATACTTGGAGCTGGTTCAGCAGGTTGTGTACTAGCAAACAGATTGTCTGAAAATCCTCATCATAAAGTTCTTTTAATTGAAGCTGGTGGCAAAGATAATTATCCATGGATTCATATACCAGTTGGTTATTTTAAAACTATGCACAATCCTAATGTGGATTGGTGTTACAACACTGAGCCGGATGAAACTATGAACAATAGATCTATTAGATATCCAAGAGGTAAAACTTTGGGTGGCAGTTCATCTATTAATGGTTTGCTTTATATAAGAGGACAGCACAGAGATTATGATATTTGGAGACAGTTAGGAAATAAGGGTTGGAGTTGGAATGATGTTTTACCTTATTTTATTAAAGCTGAAAATCAAGAAAGAGGTAAAAATGAATATCATGGTGTTGGGGGACCTCTTTCAATTTCAAATCAAAGAATGAGTTTACCTTTATTAAATGAATTTAGAAATGCAGCAGAAGAGTTTGGAATTCCAAAAACAGATGATTTTAATACAGGCAACAATCATGGTTGTGGTTATTATCAAGTTACAGAAAAAGATGGCTTTAGATGCAGTACAGCCGTTGGATATTTAAATCCAATTAAAAAAAGATCTAATTTAAAAATAATTATAAATGCACATATAAAAAAAATAAATTTTGAAAATAAAATTGCTAAAGAGGTTGAGTACTGGGTCGATAATAAGTTATTTACTGTCGGTGCTGATAAAGAAATTATCTTATCATCAGGGGCAATTGGATCTCCACAACTTTTACAAGTTTCTGGTATTGGAGACTCAAATAAACTTAAAAAATTAGGTATTGAAATAGTTCATGAATTGAAGGGTGTTGGTGAAAATTTACAGGATCATTTAATGTTCAGACCTATTTATAAAATTCAAAATTTAAAATCTCTTAATAAAAAAATTAATAGTTTTTTTGGTAATTTATTAATTGGGTTAGAATATGTTTTTAATAGAAGTGGTCCAATGACTATAGGAGCCAGTCAACTTGGGATGTTTGCTAAAAGTGATCCTTCAATAGAATTACCTGATTTGCAATGGCATGTTCAACCTATGAGCATGGATACTTTAGGTGCAACTAAAAATCACGATTTCCATGCATTCACTCCTACTGTTTCCAATATAAGACCAACTAGTAGAGGACATATAAGTATTGTAGATAAAGACTCTCGAACTTACGCAAAAATAAAAATGAACTATCTATCAACAGATGAAGATAGAAGAATTGCAGCAGCTGGTCTTAAATTGACTAGAAAAATTGTTTTAGAATCAGAAACATTTAAAAAATATCATCCAGAAGAATATAGGCCTGGAATTCATTTAAATGAGGATGAAGAAATTTTAAAAGCTGCAGCAGACTATGCACAAACAATATTTCACCCAGTTGGCACTTGTAAAATGGGAAATGATGATAGTGCAGTAGTTACAGATCAATTAAAGGTTCATGGTATAAATAATTTAAGAGTAATTGATGCTTCAATCATGCCCAACATTACTTCTGGAAATACTAACGCACCTACAATAATGATTGCAGAAAAAGGTGCCGATATGATACTAAACAATTGATGTTTGCTGAATTGATAAGTCCAGAACAGCTAGTTATTTTAACTCAAATTATTTTTATTGATTTAGTTTTAGCAGGAGACAATGCCATTATTATTGGAATGGTTGCTTCTAAATTTCCACCTGAACAAAGAAAAAAAGTAATCTTTTGGGGAATAGGTGGTGCGGTAATTTTAAGAATAATCTTAACCATGTTAACTGCTTATTTATTGCAAATAACAGGATTAAGATTGATAGGAGGATTACTTCTTCTTTACATAGTCTACAAACTCTACACAGACGTAATCAAAGGTCAGTCAAGTGATGAAGATATTAAAGTAGATAATTCAAGCTTTATGAAAGCTATATGGACTGTTTTACTTGCTGATTTTACAATGAGTTTGGATAATGTTTTGGGTGTAGCTGGTGCTGCTGGTGATCACTATGTATTATTAGTATTTGGTTTAGCTTTATCAATAATTCTTATGGCAACAGCTGCCACTGTAATTTCAAGATGGATTAATGAATATAAATGGATAGCCTGGATTGGTTTAATTGCTATACTGGTTGTTGCAATCGAATTAATTTATACTGATTTAAAATTATTTATTTAAATGTACTTACAAAAAATAAACCTTAAAAACAAATATGCATTAGTTACAGGTGCTGGTAAAGGATTGGGAAGAGCCTGCTCTATCGCTCTTGCTGAAGCTGGAGCTACAATAATTGCATTAAGCAGAACACAATCGGATCTTGATAAGCTTGAAAAAGAAATAAAAAAGTTAAAAGGTAAAGTTATCAAAGTTAATTGTGACGTAATGAATTACAAAGAATTAAAAGAAAATCTAGATAAAATTAAAATCATAGATGTTTTGGTTAATAATGCTGGGACAAATATTCCAGAACCTTTTGAAAAAATTAAACAAGAAAGCATGCATTACTTAGTAGATTTAAATCTAAAAGCTGCTTTTAATGTTGCTCAATTAGTTGTTAAAAAAATGCTAAAGAATAAAAAAAGAGGTGGGTCAATTATTAATATGTCCTCTCAACTTGGTCATGTTGGAATGGCTGGTAGAAATATTTATAATATGACAAAATTTGGTATTGAGGGTTTAACTAAAGGGATGGGTGTTGAGCTTGCAAAAAATAATATTAGAGTAAATACGGTGGCCCCTACTTTTGTAGAAACACCAATGGTTAAAAGATTTTTTAAAAATAAAGCATTTAAAAAACTTGCTTTAGGAAATATCCCAATAGGCAGAGCAGCAACAGAAAGTGATATTGCAACAAGTGTTTGTTTTTTAGCTTCATCTGCTTCATCTATGATTACAGGAACATCTATAATAATAGATGGTGGTTGGACTGCTCAATAATGTCTAGATTGCTAATATTAATAGCAATTTTTTTTACAACCCAATCTTTTGCGTTAGAATTTCAGGGAAAATTCATTCAAGGACATTACATTATTGGAAAAACTGAACCTGGTACTTTAATCTTAGTAGATAAGAAAAAAGTTAAAGTCTCAAAAGATGGTTATTTTGCATTTGGAATTGAAAAAGATAGAAAATTTGACATCATAATTACTGAAAACAATAAAGATATCATAAAAAAGATTCAAAAGAGGAAATATAATATTCAAAAAATAGAAGGTTTGCCTAAAAAAAAAGTTACTCCTCCTAAAGAATTCTATGAAAGAATAAAAAGAGAAAATAAATTAATTGCTGATGCAAGAGAAATAGAAAGTGACTTACAATTTTTTAAGGAAAAATTTATTATTCCAGTTGATGATGCAATAATTACCGGTGTTTATGGTAGTCAAAGAATTTTAAATGGTATACCCAAATGGCCACACTATGGTTTAGATTTTGCTCAAAAAAAAGGTACTCCTATTAAAGCAATGAATAACGGTATAGTTACTTTGGCTGAAAAAGACTTGTTTTATACTGGTGCTACTTTAATTTTTGATCATGGCCATGGAGTTTCAACTCTCTACATGCATATGGATGAAATTTTTGTAAATGTAGGTGATCACGTTAAAAAAGGAGACATCATCGCAACTGTTGGTTCCTCTGGTAGATCAACTGGACCTCATCTGGATGTAAGACTTAATTGGTTTGGTACTAGACTAGATCCTGCAACTATATTAAACATTCAATAATGAAAAAAACCTTATTAGAAAAAACAGCAGATAAATTAGTTAATGCCTTTGTAAACAATAAAATAATTGCTCCTCTTCCAGCTAAATTTACAAAAAAATTAGGTGAAGCTCAAAAACTAAGAAAATTATGTGAGAGTAAAGTTAAAGATCCAATAATTGGATTTAAAGCTGCGGGTACTGGAATACCTGTAATGAAAAAACTTAAAGAAAAGAAACCTTTCTACGCTGCAATCTTTAAAAAGAATTTTATCAAAAGTGGAAAAAAAGTGAAAATTAACAAATCTACTTTAGGTATAGAGCTTGAGGTTTGCTACTTAATTAAAAAAAATTTTTTCTCATCTAAGAGATCAATTACTATGAAAAACGTAACAAAGTACATTTCATATATGGCTCCTTGTATTGAGGTTATAGGTTATAGACAAAAGAAAAAAGGCATAACTAGCTTTGGTGATTTATGTAGTGATTTTGGTGCTAACGTTAAATTTTTGATTGGTCAAAAGAAGAAATACAAAAGAATAAAAATTGGAAACTTAAAGACAAATATTACTAATAAAAAAATTGGGCAAATTGTTAATGGAAATACAAATACTGTTTATATAAATCCGCTTAATTCACTTAGATTTGTTTTGAATGAATTAAAAAAAGATAAAGTAAATCTTGATAAAGATTTTTATGTATTCACTGGATCAACTGTTGGGGTTGTGCCAATTTTAGGTAAAGGTCTTTACACTGGAAAAGTAGATCAACTTGGATCTGCCAAAGCAATTATTCATTAATTTTTAAAAAATTTATTAATGGCGTTACACTTTAGTAAACAAGAATTTGAAAAAAGAAAACTAGCAACATTAAAGTCTATGAAAGAGCAAAATCTTGATGCTCTTTTAATGTTCAGACAAGAATCTATGTTTTGGCTCACAGGTTATGACACCTTTGGCTATGTTTTTTTTCAAACTTTAATATTAGACCATAAAGGAAATATTATTCTTTTAACAAGAGCTCCAGATTTAAGACAGGCTCAAAACACTTCAAATATTGAAGATATAAGAATTTGGGTAGATAAAGACCAGTCTAATCCAACAGATGATCTTAAAATCATCTTAAATGAACTAAATTTAAAAGATAAAAAAATTGGTATTGAGTATGAAGCTTACGGTATGACAGGTCGTAATGCTTTAAGACTTAATAAGTCACTGAAAGGTTATTGTGAGGTAGAAGATCAATCAGAATTAATTACCAAACATAGGGTTATTAAATCTCAAGAGGAGATTGTTTATGTAAAAAAAGCTGCAGAGCTTGCTGATCAAGCCCTTGATGAAGCATGGAAGCATACAAAAGCTGGCGCTAGTGAAGCAAAGATTTTAGCTGAAATGCAAAGAGTAGTTTTAGAGGGTGGCGGTGACTACCCAGCAAATGAATATATAATTGGATCAGGACACAACGCATTACTATGTAGATATCAATCAGAGAAAAGAATTTTATCTGATACTGATCAGTTAACTATTGAATGGGCTGGAACTTATAAACATTATCACTCTGCAATGTTTAGAACCATTCCTATTGGTAAAGCTGACCCCAAACATATTAAAATGCATGAGGCTTGTGTTGAGGCTTTAACCAATTGTGCAAAGACTTTAATACCAGGAAAAACTGCTGGAGATGTATTCGATATACACGCTAAAACTTTTGATAATCTTGGATACAATAAAGCAAGAATGAATGCTTGTGGTTATTCATTAGGGACAACCTTCTCACCAAATTGGATGGATTGGCCTATGCTATACACAGGTAATCCATATATCATCACACCAGGAAACGTCTTCTTTATGCATATGATCCTAATGGACTCAGAAAGTAACCTTGCTATGAATTTAGGGGAAACTTATTTAGTGACCGAGAATGGTAATGAAAGATTAGGAAAACAAAAGTTGGATTTAGTAGTACTCTAGGTATTCAGATTTTAGTTAGGTTCAAACTCCAAAGGAAGTTAAAAGAAGACTTCTTAATAGTAATCATATTTAAATATCAGATCGAGATCTAAATCTCTCAAATATCAATCTTGTTTTAACTCCTATATTTAAAAATGGTTGTGGTGGAAGCCATGTAGGCTTACTTCTAGATTCTATTATATTAATTTCATCACTATTTTCATTACTTGCTTTAATTGCTATCTGTTCACCAAATAAAGTTCCAACTCCAATACCAGAACCATTATAGCAACCTGCTACAAAAACATTATCTTCTATTTTTTCAAAAATTTGTGAACTATTTCTAGTTCTGGATACAACCCCAGACCAACTAGATACAATAATATCATCTGCTAAACTTGGAAATCTTTTTTTTATTCCAAGTTTTTGATTTAAAGATCTTTTATCCAACTCTGATTTAGACATTTTAAAAGGATTATGAACTTCTGCAGTATTTCTAATTAAAATCCTTTTATCTTTTGTCATTCTAATAGTTGCACCCATTGGTCTTACAGGTAATACTCCCCACTCTCTGGGCTCACCAATGGACTTATACTCTGTATCAGTTAATGGTCTTGTCATGCTTGCAGTCAAAGTTAATGGGAAATTATAATTATTTTTTATACCAAGTGATTTTAAAAAACCATTAGTACAAAAAATAATTTTTTTAGTAATTATTTTATGATTATTAAATTTACAAATAATAGTATCAATATTTTTTGACCATTCATCTAATTGAGTATTTTCTAATAGCTCAACATTATCTGGTAAAGTGTCAATCATAGCTCTGACTAATTTTCCAGGATGTAGTAAAATTCCTCCCTTAGTATAAAGTGCTAAATTATAAAAATTCGTACCCAATCTTTTACTTAAATCATCTTTATCTAAAATATTATGCTCAAAATTTAATTTTAATAAAGTTTTACTAAAATTTTCTAATATCTTTCTGTCTTTTTCATTTGATGAGGCAAAATACTTTCCACTTTCATTCCAATCACAATCTACCTGATGCTCTTTGATAAACTTTTTTACAACATCAATTCCTAATTTATAAATGTCTGTTTTCTTTTTATAATTAGAAAGTTCTTTATTTGAAGTAAAACCATCGTTAAGGGTTGTATCGACTAAATATCCTGAGTTTCTTCCACTTGCACCTTCACCTGCTAATTGGGCATCAACAATAATAATTTTTTGATTTGGGTGTAGTTCTGATAATTTTCTAGCAGCAGACAAGCCTGTATAACCAGCACCTACTATTAACCAATCACAGGATTTATCTTTATCTAAAACTTTTATATTAGACCTTCTAGCAAGATCATTAATCCAACTACAACCAGTATCATTAACTACATTCATGCAGTTAGATTATGACAGATAAGATATTTTTAAAAGATCTTAAGATACCAATGATGGTTGCTTGATCATGTCTTCTTTTTTGATCCCTGCAACTTTAACTGGTTTTTTCATAGCATCTCTTCTGAAAGGCTCTCCCAGTTCTTGGTTAAGAATTACTTCAATAAATGTTGTAATCCCTTTCTTTTGATCTTCGCATGATTGTTTAAGAGCAACTGTAGTCTCTTCCATTGTACGGACGGTAACACCTTTTAAACCACAAGCATCAGCTACTTTTGCATAACTTAATTCTGGATCAAGTTCAGTGCCAACAAAATTATCATCAAACCATAAAGTAGTATTTCTTTTTTCAGCACCCCATTGGTAATTTCTAAAAATCACCATCGTAATTGCTGGCCATTCTTTTCTAGCACATGAGCTCATCTCATTCATACTAATACCAAACGCACCATCACCTGCAAAACCAATTACTGGTGTATCAGGGCATCCAATTTTTGCTCCAAGAATTGCTGGAAAACCATATCCACATGGACCAAATAATCCTGGCGCTAAATATTTTCTTGGTTTTTCGAATGTAGGGTATGCATTTCCAATAGCACAATTGTTTCCAATGTCGCTTGAAATAATTACATCATCAGGCATACCTGCTTGAATTGCTCTCCATGCTTGTCTAGGAGACATTCTATCAGAGTCTCTTTTTCTAGCTTCAGCATTCCAAACTGTTCCTTTATCATCGTCTTCATGATCTAAGCTTGATAGCTCTTGCAACCAAGCAGATTTAGTTTGGTGGATTATGTTTTTTCTCTCTTCTCTATTAGTATCTCCTGCTGTTGGAGAAAGTTGAGCTAAAATTTGTTGTGATACTAATTTTGCATCTCCACAAATACCAACTGTAACTTTTTTAGTTAAACCAATTCTATCTGAATTCATATCAACTTGGATAATACTTGCATCTTTAGGCCAGTAATCCATTCCATAACCTGGCAAGGTTGAGAAAGGATTTAATCTTGTACCAAGTGCAAGAACTACATCAGCTTTTTTAATTAATTCCATTCCAGCTTTTGATCCATTATAACCTAACGGTCCTGCAGCTAATGGGTGACTTCCTGGAAAACTATCATTATGTTGATACCCTGAACAAACTGGAGCATCTAATTTCTCAGCTAATTTTTTACAATCTTCAATCGCTCCACCAATTACAACACCTGCACCAGATAGTATTACTGGAAACTTTGCGTTTGATAATAAGTCAGCTGCTTTTTTAATTGCATCAACTCCACCTGCTTGTCTTTCAAGTCTAACAATTGGAGGAAGATCAATATCAATAACTTGTGTCCAATAATCTCTTGGTACATTTATTTGTGCAGGAGCTGATCCTCTGATCGCTTTTTCAATTACTCTATTTAATACTTCTGCCATTCTTGAAGGGTCTCTAACTTCTTCTTGATAACAAACCATATCTTTAAATAAATTCATTTGTTCTACTTCTTGGAAACCACCTTGGCCCATAGTTTTATTGGCAGCTTGAGGTGTTACCAATAATAATGGTGTGTGGTTCCAGTATGCAGTTTTAATAGGAGTAACAAGACCGGTAATTCCAGGACCATTTTGAGCAATAACCATTGACATTTTGCCAGTAGATCTTGTGTAACCATCAGCAATTAATCCACCGTTTGTTTCATGAGCAACATCCCAAAAAGTAATTCCAGCATCAGGAAAAATATCTGAAATAGGCATAAATGCAGAACCAATAATTCCGAATGCGTGTTCAATACCATGCATTTGTAAAACCTTTACAAAAGCTTCTTCAGTTGTCATTTTAGTCATAATAATTAGGCCTTCCTGCTTAAGTTTGTTAAAAAAATCTATAAATAATTTGTTAATTTTTAAGATTAATATATAAGAATTTAAAAATTTCAAACAAACAAATCGACCCAATTATGGCTACAGATATTATAATACATGATGAGAAAGACAACGTAGGAGTAGTTGTTATTGATAAAATCACTCCAAAACAAGATTGTGCATGCTGGATTATGGAGAATGATAAAACAGTTCAAATTCAATCTGTTGACGAAATTCAATTAGGACATAAAATTGCAATGGTTGATCTTAACGAAGGTGACACTATTTTGAAATATGGTCATGATATTGGAAAAGTAGTTAAATCAATCAAAAAAGGTGAGCATGTTCATGTTCATAATGTAAAAACTAAGAAGTGGTAAAAAATATGGAAATTCCAAAAAGTTTTTTAGGTTATAAAAGAGAAAATGGCAGAGTTGGTACTAGAAACCATGTAATCATCTTGCCTGTAGATGATATTTCAAACGCTTGTGCTGAAGCTGTAGCAAACAACATTAAAGGAACAATTGCCCTTCCTCACTCTTATGGAAGACTTCAATTTGGTGCTGATTTAGATTTACACTTTAGAACAATGATTGGGACTGGAAAAAACCCTAACGTTGCTGCTGTAATTGTTATTGGAATTGAACCTAAGTGGACAAAAAGAATCGTTGATGAAATTGCTAAAACTGGAAAACCTGTTGAAGGATTTCATATTGAAAGAACTGGTGATATTGGAACAATTATGAAAGCTTCTAAAAAAGCTCAAGAATTTGCAATGTGGGCTTCTGAAAAACAAAGAGAAGAATGTCCTTTAAGTGATTTATGGATTTCGGTTAAATGTGGTGAATCTGATACAACATCAGGTCTTGCTGCTAACCCAACTGTTGGAAACCTGATGGATAAATTAGAGCCATTAGGAGTTCATTTATGTTTTGGTGAAACATCAGAGTTAACTGGTGCTGAAAAAGTTTGTGCTACACGTGGTGCAACCCCTGAAGCCTCAAAAAAGTTCATGAAAACATGGAGCGATTACAACGATTTTATTTTAAAAGAAGCAACAGATGACCTTTCTGAAAGTCAACCAACTGCAGGAAATATTGCAGGTGGATTAACTACAATTGAAGAAAAAGCATTTGGAAATTTCCAAAAAATTGGAAATTGTAAGTTTATCGATGTTTTAGAGCCAGCTGAAGAACCTACTAAAGGAAAAGGATTATACTTTATGGATACTTCATCTGCTGCAGCAGAGTGTATTACCCTTCAAGCAGCTGCTGGATTTAACATTCATTTATTCCCAACAGGTCAAGGTAATATTGTAGGTAACCCTATTGAACCAGTTGTAAAATTAACTGCCAACCCATTAACTGTAAAAGGTATGGGTGAACATATTGATTGTGATGTATCAAAAATATTATCACGTGAGATGAACATGTCTGAAGCAGGTGATGAATTAATCAAATCGATGATTAGAGTTGCTAATGGCAGATTAACTTGCGCAGAAGCTTTAGGTCATAAAGAGTTTGTTATGACTAAACTTTACAGAAGTGCTTAATAATAAAATCTAATAAATATTCATGATATTTAAAAAATACCTGGTCGTTGTACCAGGTATTATTTTAGCATTTGTTCTCTACAGTTTATCTCAGGGTTTTAATAATATCATTGGAATTGAATTATTAGGCTATGAAAAAAGCCCAATATCTACAGCAATGATTGCTATTTTACTTGGAATGGTTTTTGGAAACATATTTCAAATGAGAAACAACTTCGTTAAAGGTTTAGAATTTACTCAGTCATATATTCTCAAACTTGGAATAATTTGTTTAGGAATTCAGTTAAAACCTTTTGAGTTTATAGAATTTGGTGCAATAGCAATACCTTTAATCATAATTTGTATTGTAGCTGTACTGATAGTTATAAAGCTATTAATTAAAAAACTCAAAATCCCTACTAGAATGGCCTATTTGATTTCTATTGGCAGCACCGTATGTGGGACAACAGCAATTATGGCGACTGCTCCTGTAATAGGTGCAAAAAAAAATGAAGTATCCTATGCAATCGCTAACATCACATTGTTTGGAATTTTATCAATGCTCTTATACCCTTATTTTGCCAACCATTATTTTGATGCTGAGCCAATGTTTGTTGGTTTATTTTTGGGGACATCAATTCATGAAACATCTCAAGTAGCTGCTGCTGGACTTATTTATGATCAACAATTTAATAGTCCCGAAACACTGAATGTTGCAACAGTAACAAAATTAATAAGAAATACATTTCTGGTAATAATGATTCCTCTATTTGCATTTCTTTATAATAGAAATAATGTTGTTAAAAAAGACTATTCAATAATTGCAATTTTTCCTTATTTTGTAATAGGTTTTGTAGCTATGATAATTTTTAGAAATGTTGGAGATCTATTTTTCTTAACACCTTATAATGAATTATGGCTAGATACAGTCAAAATAATTAAATCATCATCAAAAGTTTTCTTAACAATGGCGATGGCAGCTATTGGTTTATCAACTAACCTCAAAGATCTTAAGAGTATGGGTTACAAGCCTTTTGTCGTGGGATTTATAGGGATGGCGACAGTAGGTTTGGTTAGTATTTTGACTATAGAATTTTATATTAATTTTTTAAACTAAGACTTTTTTAGTAACATCTTTTTTTTGAAATTAGAAATAACACGCCTAATAAGAGCAGCACCTACCCCTAAAGTAATTGCAAACATAATTGAAAATAGTCCATAGAAAAATGGCATATCTTCAGAAAATTCTAAGATAAATAATGAGAAAAAATTTAAATCTGAAACTAACACTTGTATTGTTTCTTTATCTACTTGCTCAGCAAAAAATGTTTCATAAGCAATAGCTATTCCAACTACTAGTAATAAAATTGCTAATAATGCTTTTAACCCAGAGCTATCAATTTTTTCACCAAGTTTTTGTCCTATTTGAACTCCTATGATTGATCCAACAACTAACATTGTAACCAACATCAAGTCTATTGATCCAAAATTAAATGAATGTAAAAAAGTAACTATGACACTGACAAAGATTGTCACAAACAAAGAAGTTCCTGGAACTAATTTTGTGGGCATTTTAATTATATAAATCATTGC
Organism: uncultured Candidatus Pelagibacter sp.; assembly: GCA_943789075.1. Classification (GTDB taxonomy): domain Bacteria; phylum Pseudomonadota; class Alphaproteobacteria; order Pelagibacterales; family Pelagibacteraceae; genus Pelagibacter. The sequence continues at coordinate 144,567 of CALSSS010000001.1, forward strand.
AGGTACTAATATAAAAGCACCACCTATCCCCATGATTGCAGCAATAAACCCTACGAGCAAACCAATTATAATTGGAGTAAATATACTTTCATATAATTTTGATTTTGGAAATCTCATTCTTAATGGAAGACCGTGTATCCAATAATGTACATGTAGTTTTTTTTTAACTACAAGGTTTCTTTTTGCTCTATCTATTTCTCTAAGACTTTCGACTAACATCAATGTACCAATTATTGCGAGTATATACATGTAAGCTAAAGAAATAACTGTATCAATTTTTCCAATACCTTTAAAATATGTAAAAGTGTAAATACCTAAAGCAGTTCCAATTGTTCCACCAATCACAATCATAAAACCCATCTTATAATCTAAAGTATTCTTTAAATAATGAGTTGTTGACCCTGATACCGATGTTGCAAGAATATTGTTAGCTTCATTTGCAACTGCATATGCAGGTGGTACACCTAAAAAAATTAAAAATGGTGTCATTAAAAAACCACCCCCAACACCAAATAAACCTGAGAGCACTCCAACGATTGCACTTAATAAAAGTATTTCAATGGGGTTAACAAATACTTGCGCTATTGGTAAAAATACATCCATAAAAAATTAATAGTTGTTAAAAAACAACCTAATTAAATGTGATAAAAGTTCCAATTAAAATAACACCCCAATAAGCAGCTAGACTAACGAGGATCCCTGTTTTTATTAAAGTTGCTTTAAAATTTGAAAGTTTATTTATTATTTTTATGTTGAAAATTGACATTACAACCGTCAATACACCCAGTTAATTATTTGTCAAATAAATAGTTTATCTAAAATGATTTTTTTTTATTAGTAGATGGTCGCTCCAAAAACTTTGACTTCATCCCCCTCAACACCAAGCACCAATCTTCCAAGGAACTCACCTTCAATTTCCTTACTCCTCTGTTTGAATAGAACTGTGATGTTTTGGCCTCGTCTTAAACAGCCAAATGCCTGATAGTCTTCTTTTAAGCTTGTTAAAAGCTTATTATTAGCCCACTGCTTTCCAAGCTCAACTTCATTCGCACCAAACAACATTTGAGTACCAAAATCTTTAGTGAAACCACCATAATCTTTCATATTTGAAGTTTTAACAAGATTGTCCCAAATAGGATTAGCAATTGCTATAATCTCATCATCAGATTTCTCTAATAAATTCATAATTTAAGTTTTACTATTTTAAGAAGCTTTTTTCTTCTCGTTCTCGTCAACTATGTGATAAACTGGAACTTTCTCAAGTGAAAATTTACCAGTTTTAGGATCACGTCTAGAAACCGTTAAACAATGCCAATTATCATCGTCAAGTTTCATGTGATCACCTCTGTAATAGTAACCAGGCCAACGTGTTTCCTCACGAAACATAGTATGTTCTGTAACACACTGTGAAGTTAAAGCTCTATGCTTTAATTCCCAAGCTCTCATTAGTTCGTGGTAATCTTTAGCACCAACGTTTTCTAAATCTTCCTCTAACCAAGCCAATAATTCTAAGCCTCTTTTAAGCATATTACCATTGGTCATATAGTTAGTTGCAATTCCTCCAACATATTCGTCCATAATTCTTTGTAGACGTTGTAGTCCTTGAATAGGTGAAATGTAGCTTGGTGAAACGGTTCCACCAGTAATTTCGTTTTGACCTACAGTGTAGTTTTCCAAAGGTTTATAAACTGTAGCTTTAAAATCTTCACATTGTTTATCAGAAACTTTAATTCCTTCAGCTTTTTTATCTTCAATATATTTTACAGCAGCTTTTGCAGCTAAACGTCCTTCTGTGAAAGATCCAGATGAAAATTTATGCGCACTTCCACCAACTGTATCTCCAGCACCAAAAAGTCCATCAATAGTTAACATTCTATTGTATCCCCAAAAGTATTCTGGTGGAGATAAGTCTTCTGGTCCACTTACCCAAGCTCCTGAACAAGTTGCATGAGAACCCATAACGTAAGGCTCAGATGTTGTTAGTTCTGGATTTGTGTACTTAGGGTCAATATTTTGTGATGCCCAAACAACAGCTTGACCAACCGTCATACCAAGGAAATTTTCCCAGCCAACAGTCTCTAAATGTGGATCTTGGAATGCTTCAGTAGTAACCATGTGAATTGGTCCACCACCTGCCATTGTTTCTTGAATAAATGCATGATTTCTTAAACATGTTGGAGTTGGATGATGGTCAATGTATTCACCAACTAATTCTTTAGTTTGGTCGTACCATTTCTTCTCGTAGTTTTCTCCATTCGCATTTTGAGTATAAGTTTTAAGATGTAAAAAATATGCTCCAACTGGACCATAACCATCTTTAAATCTACATAACACAATTCTATTTTCCATTTGTGTCATTTTAGCACCAGCTGCAATTGGTAATGCATAAGCAGAACCATTACTCCATGGTGCATACCAAGTTCTTCCCATTCCTTCGCCAACAGCTCTTGGTTTGAAAATATGAGAGGCTCCACCTGCTGCAACGATTACAGTCTTTGATCTAAATACATGAAAATCACCAGTTCTCATGTTGAAGCCTACAGCACCACCTACTCTATTTTGTTGAGTCTCATCCATTAAAAGATGAGTAATCATTATTCTATTATAAATTTTATCAGCAGATTTTTTGGCAGCTTCAGCAACAATTGGCTTATAGCTTTCTCCATGAATCATGATCTGCCATTTACCTTCTCTAAGGTAACGGCCAGTTTTTTCATTCTTCATCATTGGTAATCCCCACTCATCAAACATATGAACAGTTGAATCTACGTGACGAGCCATATCATATCCTAAATCTTCTCTAACCATTCCCATTAAATCATTTCGAGCATATCGTACATGATCTTCAGGTTGGTTTTCTCCCCACTGCATACCCATATAACAGTTGATAGCATAAAGACCTTGAGCAACTGCTCCACTTCTATCAATATTGGCTTTTTCAACACAGATAATTTTCATATCTCTGCCCCAGTGTCTAGCTTCAAATGTAGCACCTGTTCCAGCCATACCTCCACCAACTACTAAAACATCACAATCTTCAAAATGTGTCTTATGCTTAGCCATTAGTAGTAAACTCCTTTTTTAAATGAGTCTTTTGGAACTGACGGTAAATCTCCATCAATATTTAAACCTTTTGGTTCAGTGTAAAGTCTTTGTGAATTAATTTCACCTTGATTAGGTTTATCAACTTCAGCTAATTTTGGTATAAATTTTCCCCAAGGCTTTGTTGTAATTGGAGACACAAAATCCTTTGTAGTTCCATTTCTAAATTTAATTTTCCAAGAGATGGTTCCTTTTTCTTCTTCACGTCTAACTCTAACACTGTGACCCATTGGTGCAAAGTCTGCATAACCACGAACATCTATTGCATGATTAGGGCACGCTTTTACACATGAATAACATTCCCAACAAAAGTTAGGTTCAATATTTACTGCTCTTCTAATATTTTCATCAATGTGCATGATATCTGAAGGACAAATATCTACGCAGTGACCACATCCATCACATCTCGTCATGTATACAAAAGTTGACATATTATTTTACCTCTCTCTATTAATAGTGCTTTGGTTGTTCTCTTTTAATGCCTAATCCAAATTGTTTTGGTGCATCTGCAAGTGGAGGAAGATTATCTCTTGAACCATCTGCTTCAGCTAAGTTTTTTTGGATAGCTGCACCAGGTTTATAAAACATGTGTGCAAATTTTGACCAATAAACTCCCCCAAATAAAACAATGTTTGAGGTAATAAATAAAATTAAAAATAAATAACTAAGTCCCATTGAATTTGATGATTGAAAATAAGACCATGCAAGTCCAGTAGTTGCACAAGCTAATAATGCTAAAACAAATAAGTCTGCTTTAATAATTCTATACCAAGGATGAGCTTCGGCTAATACATCAACTCTTAAAAATAACCAAAACCAATATCCACCAACACAAGTCATAATTGCTCCAATATGCCAAATCATTGGCCATATTGTAGGTGTCATTATTTCTTTCCCAGTATAACAAAAAACCATTACAACTGAGGCTACCCAAAATAAAATAGTGCCGTACATACCTAGTACATGCGCAACTCTTCTTTTTCCAGCTCCAAGTTCTGCTGTTGTTGCAATGTCATGTACTACAGTTTTTAAAATTACTGATGTTTTTTCAGCTGCACCCAATTCTCTATCAGCTGACAATTTTGCTTTTTTTGCGTTATTAAAAAAATAAGTAACGTTTTTATGATGGATCATCTGAATAATTGTTCCAATAATAATAAGAGCAATCATTGCTAATACAAAAAATTGTATTGCTGCTGGAGATATAGTTTCAGCCAAAACTGAAAAAGGGTTAATTGACATCATAATTAGTAGTACCTTAATTTAGATTCTATATTGATTGTGATTTTTTAGTACAGTTGAAATAATAGATCAACCGTTTTATATGGGTTATTTTATCATATAAGGCTTTACACCTTGCGCTTGTAGTGTTGTTGCTTTGGTATAACCGACCGAACTCCTCCTTGTGGGTTATCAACATCGCCTTCTCTACGAGGAATTAAATGAATATGACAATGCAAGATTGATTGTCCAGCAATAACGCCAGCATTTGTTCCAATATTAAACCCTTTAACTGCAGGATCTTTTAACATTATTTCTTCTTTAATTTGCTTGATTAAATTATTGCAAGCAATCACCTCATCATCATTTAAATCAAAATAATCCCTAACATGACGTTTTGGAATAATTAAACAATGAAATTCAGACACGGGATATGTGTCATAACTAGCATAAGCAAACTCATTTTCTGCGGCCAAACCACTTTGTTTAGAATTGCAGAATAGACAGGGATTGTTTGGGTCAAACATAAATATTATTTATAGATAGAACATTTGTTAACTTCACTTTTATAAAAACTAGAAAATATTTTATAAAATTTTAAACTTTTTCTCTTCCAATTAATTTCATTAATATTTTTTATTGATGCAACACCTTTTCCAGAACCGATAAGAAGGATTTCATCATACTCAGATAAATTTTTAATCAAAATATCTTTACTAATAATTTTTCCTAATTTCTTTTTAAAAAACCTATAAGTTATACCTTTGTAAATATTATTTAGTGGAGAATACACTTTATCATTTTTTATAAATAGCATATTTGAAGTTCCACTTTCTAAGATAGTATTTTTGTAACAAAGTCCCACATCCGAGGTGGTATTATTCATTTTTGATAAATGCTTAAGTATAAACTTATATTTAAGATTTTTATATTTAGGATCAAATCTTTTATGATTTATGAGTTTTAAATTAAAATTTAATTTGGGAGTTTTTCTGTTTCTTAATGAAATTGATATCATCTTTTTATTTATAGCAACCCTAAGAAGATGATTATAAGATTTTTTTCTATCAATATTTAATTTTATTAATTTAAGGATATTTTTTTCAAGATTAGGAGTATTTAATTTATAAACCTTTAAAGATTTAATTAAATTTTTAATATGTTTTTTAAAAAAAAGTATCTTAGCTGGTTTTCCAAAAATCCACATTGTTGTAAACACACCCTTGTCCCCCCAAAGATCATTAAAATTAATTTCTTGGTTGGTTTTAAGCTGATAAGATTTTTTTAATAAGTAAGTTACCATTTTCAGTTAAAAAAGATTCAGGGTGAAATTGAAAGCCATATATTTTTTCTTTATTATTTTCTATTGTCATTGCTGTATTTGAAATAGCACACCTCATTGTAATTTCAAAATTTTTGGCAGTAAACGGCTCTTTTAATTTTAGAGAGTGATATCTACCCACAGTGAATTGACTGTTTCTTTTAAATAATGAGTTTTTGCTAGTTACTTTTATTTTAGATTGGAAACCATGGTAAATCTTTTTTTGTTCAATTATTTTTCCATTTTCACAATGAAGAATTTGTTGAAACCCAAGACAAATTCCAATAATTTTTTTTTTACCTTTAAATTTTTTATAAACCTCAGAACTAATTGGGTAGTCTTTCGGAGCACCTGGACCTGGTGAAAAAACAATAATATCTGCTTTTTTTAATTTATTTTGATTTATTTTATTAAAATTAGTGCAAACCACTTCATCAAAATTTTGAAATTGATGCACTACGTTTTGAGTAAAAGAGTCATGATGATCGATAATGTATATCATTTGTAAAGATCCATTAATGACTTTGCTTTAATATAGTTTTCATCAAATTCATGAGCTGCATTGCTGTCAATTACCACTCCTGAAGCCACAGAAATTTCTGATTTACCTTTAAAATTTAATATCGCTCTAATAATGATATTAAACCTCATATCCCCATTGAACTTTAAGTAACCAAAACTACCTGTATAAATATTTCTACTTTGTTTTTCCTGTTTGTTTAACAAATTTAATGTACTAATTTTAGGACATCCTATTACAGAACCCCCTGGCATCATTGCTTTTATAATCTCTAATGAGGTAACTTTATTCTTGAGTTGTCCTCCAATTAAACTCACATAATGATAAAGATCTTTGTATTCTTCAACTATCTTCTTTTTTAAAATTTTTACTGAACCTGGTTTACAAATTTTAGATAAGTCGTTTCTTTCCATATCAACAATCATGTTGTGTTCTTTGGATTCTTTTAAGTTTTTTCTAAAAAAAGTAAGGGCTTTATTTTTATTTAATTTTTTAGTTTTCTTTAAAGTGCCTGCTATAGGCTTCGTTGTTATAAAATTTTTTTTTTTTGTTATCAAATTTTCAGGTGAGCAGCTTATTATTGAATAATTTTTATCCTTAATCATAAAGGCTTCGGGCGCCATATTACTTTTTACAAGTCTACAAAAGAAGTCTAAAGCATCAATTTCTGATTTATTGCTATATTTAGTACAAATTTTAATCTGGTATGTTTCTCCAGATTTTATTTTCTTTTTAAATTTATCAAATATTTTCTTATAGGATTTTTTATTGATATTTATTTTAAATAAATCATTAGCATTTAATGATCTTGTTTTGTTATACTCAAGATTGTTTGAAAGTTTTATTTTTGTTTCAGGTTTGTAAAATATTCCTTTAGGGAAATTTATTGTTTTTTGTTTTTTAATTTTTACCTCAATTAAATTATTTAATATTTCATAACCAAAAAAACCAATAAACAGATCTGTTTCTTTATGGGGGGATCTTAATCTATTATTTTTGTTAATAAATTTTTCAATATTATTATTGTTTAAAATGATTTTTTTCGAAAAGTCTGTATAAAGATCAAACCCTTTATCTGATTTATAGATTATAAAGGGTTTCTTTGAATTATTTAAATCCAGTAAGTAGTTTTTCTTATTCAATTTCTATTCTGTTTTTAGTCTTAGAACTGCTTCTTCTTTAATTGGTAAATGTATTATTGCTGCAAAAACAGATAAAGCAATTGCTAAATACCAAGCATAATCATAAGAGCCATATAAATCATGAAATAGTCCTCCAAGAAATGCTCCAAAAAATGAGCCTACTTGATGACTTAAAAAAACTATTCCATAAAGAATACCAAGATATTTTGTTCCAAAAATATGAGCAACTATTCCACTTGTAGCAGGTACTGTTGAAAGCCATAAAAAACCAAAACTTGCACCAAAGATAAATGCATTAATGTTGCTTGCGGGTAAAAATATGAATAATATAATTGAAATTCCTCTCAATGCATAAATAGAACTTAAGATAATTTTTTTACTAATTTTTGTAGATAGATATCCACTTAATAAAGAACCAAATATATTAAATAATCCAATTAATGACAATATTGCAGCAGCCGTCCAGCTTTCTAAACCTCTATCTATTACGTATTTTGGGACGTGTGTTCCAACTAAAGTTATATGAAAACCACATACAAAAAACCCTGAGACTAAAAGTATATAACTTTTGTTTTTGAAAGCTTCCTTAAATGCCTCTATGGCGCTTTGGTTGTTTGGTTTTTCAATGGATTGAGCTAAAGAAGGAGATCTCACAAAGAAAGCCACTATAAGTCCAATAAATAAGAATATCGTAAATACAAAAAGTGTGTCCACCCATCCATTTTTAATTAACGAATAACTCGTATAAAGCGGAGAGATAAAATATCCCAAAGAACCAACGGCTGTCACTATACTCATTGCTATTGTTCTGTTTGATAGTGGAAAATGTTTTCCAACAATGGACATTGGAATACTAATTGCAGTTCCTCCCAAACCAATTCCAACTAAAAGTCCTAAATCTATCTGAAAAAAAATTCCAGTATTTGGACCAGCATATAAAAAATAAATTCCTAAAATATAAAAAATAAAAGCTAAACAAATCGCTTTATGTCCACCATATTTGTCTGCAATGGCTCCAAATATAGGACCAGTTAAACCCCACATTAACATTTGAATGCCAATTGCTAATCCAGATTGAGTTATTGAGATATCCAGATCATTTTTAAAATCCATAAAAAACAAACCAAAAGTTTGTCTAACTCCAAGAGAAATTAAAACTACAATACAGGCTGCAATCAGCGTTATTAAAGCTGTTCTATTTTGAATAAATTTTTCTGAACTCATTTAACGTGTTTAATAGATCTTTTTAAATCATCAATGAGATCTTTTGGATCCTCTAAACCAATATGTAATCTAACTAAATGTTCATCTTTTGCTAATTTTAAATATTTTCTATTGCCCTGTTCTCTTTTGTCTTGATATAAAGCCAAACTTTCAAACCCACCCCAACTATAACCATAGCCAAATAACTTAAGAGAATTTACAAATTTGATCACAGAATTCTTATTTTTAGATTTTATTTTAAGACCCATTAATCCTGAGGCACCAGAATAATATTTTTTCCACATTCTAAAATTAAATGAATCTTTTTTGTGGGGATATAAAAGTTTTATATTTTTGTAATTAGACAAAAATTCTGCAACTAATTTTGCATTTTTTTGATGTCTGTCTAACCTAACATCTAAAGTCCTAAGACCCCTTGTTATTAAATACGCATCATCTGGTCCAAGTCTTAGACCGGTAATTTTATTTGTTTTTTCAACTTGTTTAAAAACTTTTTTATTAACAGCTAAAGTTCCACCCATTACATCTGAGTGTCCTGAGTAATATTTAGTAGCTGATACTATAGACATATCAAATCCTAAGTTCATAGGTTTTAAAAAATATGGGGTTGCCCAAGTATTATCAATTGCAGTTAAAACTTTATTCTTTTTTGCAATTGAAACTATTTTACCTAAATCTTGAAAATCAAATGTGTTACTTCCTGGATTTTCAACAAAAATTAATTTAGTTTTTTTTGTAATTGCTTTTTCTAAAGTTTTCAGATCATGTGGGTTATAAAAAATTGATTTTATATTAAACTCACTTAAAAAATTTTCTGTTAAAATTCTTGTTGGTGAATATGTGGGATCAGCCACAATAATTTCATCACCCGGTCGGGTAACACTGAAGATTGACAAAAAAACTGCACCAAATCCTGTTGGAGTTAAAAAAACATGATAAGCCTCTTCAATTTCTTTAAGAATTTGTGATAAAATATGTGTTGTTGATGTACCTTGTCTTCCATAATCAAAATGTCCACCTGTTGGATCTTTTTTGCTTTTCTCTTGCATTTTTCTAATATCTTGCATGGATTTGAAGATAATAGTTGATGCTCGAACAATTGGAGGGTTGACTGACTGATTATGGTAATCTTTAGCTGTATGTTTAATGAATGTCTTAAAAGATTTAGTCATAAAAAATTTGATAAGTTCATGGGAGAATGCTATATCCCTCGAATTACGTCAATAAAATTAATTATAGGATAGTATGGGTTACCCAAAAAAACATAGAGGTCGAAGAAAACAGGGTTCTAAAAAAAGAAGAGCTAAAAGAAAAAATAAAAAGAAATAGTTCTTTCAATGGATAAGATTGCTAAGGTTAAATCCATAAGTATTTGGGTGTTCATTATTCCATTTATAGCAGTAAATGCTTGTCTAATATTAATCACTCAATTCCACTCTTTATTTCCAAATCAAGAGCACATAGTACATAATTCATTATGGCCTTATTTGGATGGTGGCCTATCTATCAGTAGAGCTGCAAGACCTTATCCTAGTTGGTTAATATTTAAACCAGCAATGTTTTTGACATCATTTTTGCTTATTAAATATTGGTATTATAACCGTGATATAATTTTAAATTTTAATGAAAACTATAAACATCTTAAAAAAATAATTTTTTTTGGTGTAGGTTCTGCTGTAGCTTTAAGTGTTCATTCAATATTTCTTGGAATTGAATTTGATAATAATTTATACAAACTATTTAGAAGAGTAATAATGTTAGTTTTTATTATATTTGAAATCACAGCACAAGCTTATCTAGTTGCTGCACTATATTCTTTTAAAGAAAAATTATCTAAATTTATAAATATTAAAGTTTTAAAATTAAAATTAATTTTAGTTTCAGTATTAATTATTGTTGCTGTAATTGCTATACCAGTGATTAGTTGGCCAGGAAATACCTTTAAATTTGTCAAACATGCACTTGAATGGGATTATTTTTTAGGTGTTATAACATTTTATCTATTAACTTATTTCATGTGGAAAAAAAAAATTAATTAGTTATCCACCCACCCCCAAGAACTTTATACCCATTATTATTTTTTGAATAAAAAACACACGCTTGACCTGGAGCAATACCATGCTCCTCTTCTAATAAAAGAACATTAGCTGTAGTGCTGTTTATATCAATTTTAGCTTTTATTAGTCTTCCAGTGGATCTAACTTTGACTAATAATTCTTTTTCGAAATCTTTATGATTATTAGTAATAATATTTAAATCTTTTAAATTTATTTCTGTTTTAACAAGATGCTCTTTAGAGCCAACGATTATTTCATTTTTATCAGCAATTATTTTTATTACATACAAAGGATTTTTATCAGAAACACCAATTCCTTTTCTTTGGCCAATTGTATAGTTAATTATGCCATCATGTACTCCTATTACATCACCGTTAATATTCTTGATGTTGCCTTTGCTAAAAGAATTAGGTCTAAATTTTTCTATAACAGAAGCATAATCACCATTTGGAACAAAACAAATATCCTGACTGTCAGGTTTATCTGCAACATTAAGATCTAAATCTCTTGCTATTTTTCTAGTTTCATCTTTTAGCAAGTTTCCAAGTGGAAATCTTAGAAAATTTAATTGATCTTTTGTTGTATTGAATAGAAAATAACTTTGATCTCTATTTAAGTCAATTCCACGGTACATATCAGTATTATCAAAGTCTGTTATACTTTTTACGTAGTGTCCTGTAACTAGTGCATCAGCTTTTAACCTTTTTGCTTCTTTAAACAAATCTGTAAACTTAACTGTTTTATTACATTGAACACAAGGAATGGGTGTTTCTCCATTTAGATAGCTATCAATAAAGTTATCAATAACTCCCTCTTTAAATTTATTTTGATAATATAAAATTTTATGTTCAATTTTTAATTTATCAGCTACCCTTTTTGCATCCATAATATCTTGTCCGGCACAGCATTGTTTTGAAGATGCGGTTTCTTTATTATCATTGTAGAGCTTTAGTGTTATTCCAATAACGTTATAGCCCTCGTTTTTCATCATCGCTGCAACTGTTGAGGAGTCGACTCCTCCAGACATAGCAACAACAACTAACGTATCTTTTGGATCTTTGGCTATTCCAATTGAATTCAATTTTGTCATATTTAATAATATTTATTAGTATATTATCTATAAGTAAATTAATGATTTTAGATTTTGAACCTGGTGACAAAGTAACTAATCCTGACAACAAAGAATGGGGTATTGGACAAGTTCAATCAATAATTAATGGTAAAGTTACAGTAAATTTTGAAAATGTAGGAAAAAAAGTAATCAATTCTAAACTAATAGAATTAAAAAAATTATATAAATGAATTTAGAAGAAAAAAAGAAAATAACCCTTTCGTTAATAGATACTTTTAATAAAGCAGGAAAAGTAGCTTTGGATCTTAGAGAAGCAGGATTAACAAAAGAAACTAAGTCGGACAGTACGCCTGTAAGTAATGGAGATATTGAGGTTAATAAACTTCTTACTAAGAAAATAAAAGAGATTACACCTAATATTATAATTGTTTCAGAAGAGAGTGCAAATCACAAGCAGGATATTGATTTAAATAATTTTTGGTTAATAGATCCAATAGATGGGACTAGGGATTACATAAATAATAGAAATGAATTTACTCTCAATGCATCATTAATCTTAGATAAAAAACCAGCAATAGGAATTATAACTGCTCCTGCAAAGAATAGAGTTTTTTACTCTTATGGATTATCACATAGTTATGAGTTGATTAACGCTCAAGAAATTCAATTAATAAATAAAAAAAAAAATCATGATACAATAACAGCTGTAAGTTATTCTAATGAATTGAAACCAGAGATTTTAGAAATACATAAAAAAAATAATATTACGTCATATCAAAAAATGAAAAGCTCCTTGAAATTTTGTGTAATTGCTGCTGGTGAATTTGATATGTATGTTGCTGAGCCTAGAGCTTGTGAGTGGGACATTGCTGCGGGGCACGCAATACTTGAACATGCAGGAGGTAAAATAACAGATTTTAATGGTCGTGAAATACTTTATGGTAAACCGAGTTTTAAAAACCCAAGTTTAATTTTAAAAAGTAAAAATATACTGTAATGGATGAACAATTAAGAATAATATTGATTATAATAGTTTCAGTTTCAATATTTGGTCTTGTAACTTTTGTATTTGTAAGAAATTATATCAAAAATATTATCAACCAATTAGTTAAGGAAGATAAAAAAAAATCAAAGTAGTTTAATTATCTTTAAATAGTCAGCTTGATCAATATCCATTATTCTTTTTGATGTTTCAAAGTCAAAACCATTTCTAGCAAGCAAAGAAATGTCTTTTTTGTAAAATAAAGGTCTATTGTCTTCTGCTCTAGCAGGTCCAATTCTCTTTTTTTTACAAATCTTTATACCTGAGAAAAAATCTTGATCAGAATTATCCTCTTTAATCTTATCAATAGTTTCTTTGATGTAGGTGTCATCAATGCCCTTTACCATTAAGTAGTTTCTAATTTTATTAATTGAGCTACCTCTTTGAATAAGACTTCTTGATTTACTTTCTGAATAAAATTTATCACTAATAAATTTACTTTTTTCAAGATCTACTAAAACAATATCTATCAAGTCAGTAATATCTTGTTTTTTAACGTTAGGGACACTTGCTTTTAAATATTTTTTTAATAAGTAGGTTCGTAGTTGTTGTTTTGAAGGAGCATATTTCTCTATGTAAGCGAAGGAAAAATTTCTCATTTCTTCCATGGTAACTTCTAGTGTTTTTTTTCTATTTCTTATGGGAATCATGTTATCTTGTAATATAATACACTAAAAAATGATTGATCAAATTTATACATATTTTACTATTGAGATGATTTTTCTATGGTTGAATTTAGGTGTTTTGCCATTCTGGCTAGTGTTAATAATTTTTCCACAATCACAAATATGTAAGGTTTTTATAACGTCAATCTTTCCTATTTCTATAATAAGCTTGGTTTATTCCTATTTGTTATATTCATTGTTTAATGATGGTTATGATTTTCTAGGAAATTTTGAGCTTTATTTAGGGTTAAGCTCAATTTTAAATCTATTTTCAGATAGATCTTTTTTAATTTTATTTTGGTGTCATTTTTTAGCTATAAATTTATTTTGTGGTGGATGGATCGTTAAAGACTCTCAAAAATTTGGTATCAATAAGATATTGATAACTTTACCTCTCATATTAACTTATTTTATTGGACCAATAGGAATTACTATTTATTGGTTTATAAGAATTTTTTATTCAAAAAAAATAAGTCTATATGACTAAGGAATTAGAATTCTATTTTGATTTTATAAGTCCATATGCATACCTGGCTCATAAAAAAATCCAGTCACTTCCAAGCAGTATTAGAACAAGTTATAAGCCTATATTGTTAGGTGGTCTTCACAATTTAGAGGGAATAACAGCTCCCGCATTTATAAAATCAAAATTAAAAAATATGATTAATGATTGTAATCTTGTTGCAAAAAAATTTAATTTTAATTTTAAGTGGAATGATAAGTTTCCCCTAAACTCATTAAATATCATGCGTGGTTATTTTTCAGTGAATTCAACTGTTAAAGACCAGTATGTAAATACAATGTTTGATGCATATTGGAAAAACAATTTAGATATTACTGATGAAAAGATATTAATTACTCTTCTTAAAGATTGCAAAATTGATCCTGATCAATTTTTTGAAACAATTAAAGAACAAATGATTAAAGATAAATTAAAAGAGGCTACTAAAGATGCTCACGAAAAAGGAATATTTGGTGCACCAACTTTTATGATTAATAATAAAATATTTTGGGGTCAAGATCGATTGGAGTATGCATTAGATGAATATAGTAGTTAGATTAGACTATTTCAAAATCACTTTGACTAATTGCAGCAAATCCACCATCAATATGTGAAACCTTTTCAAAGCCCATTTCTTTTAAAGATTTTGCAGCAAGAGCAGATCTTAAACCACCCGCACAAAATAAAACCATTTCTTTATTCATGTCCAGCTTACCATCTTTGAAATAAGCACTATTTGGATCTAACCAAAATTCTAACATTCCTCTGGGAATATGGTTAGAGTTTTCAACTCTACCCATTTTATCCAATTCACCTTTTTCTCTAATATCAATTAAATTACATTTTCCTTCATTGGACAGCTTTAAAGCCTCTGCAGGAGTAATAGTTTTAATTTCTTTAAGTGCCTCAGAAACAAGAGTTTGTGATGATTTAATAGTCATAATACTGTAAAAATATAATCATAAACAATTATATGAAAAAAACCATCCTTAAAAAATTATTTATCAAAATTTCAAAATTTTTAGGATATCAGATTATTGATCAGGCAAATTTTTACTCCCCCACTCTTGATAAAGAATTAAGTAATGATCTTTCTTCAATTAACAAAAAATCTATTGTTTTGCCACTAGGCGAAGTTCCAATTACTAAAAAAGTAAAATCTGTACTGTTAATTTTTAGAACTAATACAGATATTGAGATTTGGGATCAAAATAAAAGAAGATTATTTGAAAAGCCAAAAATTGAATATTCATTAAGATCTTTAAATTCACTGATTAAATCAATTAAATTTTCTAAAAACAAATATTCTAATATAAATTTCAAAATGATAATTGTAGATGACAAGTCTAAAAAAGAAAACTTTGAAAAAATAGAAAAATTAGTAAATAAAAGTAATCTAGATATTAATATTATTTCAGTAGATCATGAAAAATATATAAATAAAATTAAGCCACAAAAAACTCATCAAACTTTTTCAAATTTGGCAAGCTTGCTTCAATGTTTTGAATTAGGAAAAAAATATGGTGAAGATTTAATTTACTTTGTAGAGGATGACTATTTACATTTTGAGTCAATGTTAGAAGAAATGATTGCATCTTATGAAAGAATTGCTTCCCAGGTTAATAGAGATATTTTTATGTGTCCTGCTGATTATCCTTATCTTTATATGAATAATCAAAAGAGTAATATTATAATTGGTAATAAGCGACATTGGCGTACAATTAATCAGACCTTATGTACTTTTCTGACAACTAAAATTTTACTTAATAAATATTGGGAAAACTTTAATAAAACTTGTCTAGATCGACATGATCCTTTTGAAAAATATTTAAATGATATTTATAAAGATGAATTTTGTATATCACCTTTAAAGAGTTTATCTTTGCATTTAACCAACATAAACTCCAGTTATGGTCTGTCCCCTTTTATAGATTATAAAAAACTATGGGATGCAAATGAAGTAGTTGATGCTTAAGATAAATTCTAAAGCTCCTAATTTTAATCTAGTTTCTACTAATGGTAGTTCGTATTCATTAAAAAATTCTATTGGAAAATATGTAGTTCTATATTTTTATCCAAAAGATGATACTCCAGGATGCACTATTGAGACTAATGACTTTAATAAATTATTATCTAAATTTAAAAAACTTAATTGTGAGGTATTTGGTATTTCAAAAGATAACCTTAAAAGTCATCATAAATTTAAAGAAAAATATAAAATTAAATTTGATCTTTTAGTAGATGAAGAAATTAAAATTGTAAAAAGTTATAAAGTTTGGGCTAAAAAAAAATTTATGGGTAAAGAGTTTATGGGTGTAGTTAGAAGTACATTTTTGATTGATCCTAAGGGTAAAATTGTAAAAATTTGGGACAATGTAAAAGTTAAAGATCATGCACAAGAAGTCTTGAGTACCCTAAAAGACCTTTAGAAATAAAAAAGGCCCCAATTAAGGGGCCCCTTTTCAACTATAAGAGAGCAATAGTTATATTTTTAATCTCTAATTGCGTAAGCAATTACACCTGTTTCTGAAACGTCTGTTCCTTTTGTTTCAGCTTCTTTACTTAATCTTAGACCAACAGTTGCCTTCATAATCGACCACACAATGTAGGCAATAACGAAGATAAATATATTAACTGCTAGTACTCCAATTAACTGAGCGCTAAAAGAAGCATCAGGGTTAGTTGCTGGTACAATTAATGTTCCCCAGATACCTGCGAACAAGTGAGCTGGGATAGCTCCTACAACATCATCAATTTGTAAAGCAAATAATAATTTAGTACCATAGACAACAATTACACCCCCTACACCACCAATTAAGATAGCAGCTAATGGTGATGGCATTAATGGTTCAGCTGTAATTGCAACTAAGTCCACCAATACATCCGTTAAGCATCTGTACAACGTCAGTTTTTCCAAATCCTAATCTTGTAACTGTTGCAGCAGCCATTACACCACCAGCTCCAGCTAAGAACGTATTAATAAAGATTGTTGACACAGCAATTGCATCAGCAGCAGTTCCCATAGCTAGTTGTGAACCACCATTGAAACCAAACCAACCTAACCATAAAATAAATACACCAACTGTAACTAATGGAATTGATGAAGCAGCAAATGGCTTAATAGGAGCTGGCGCACCTGACTTTGTAAATCTTCCAAGTCTTGGTCCAATTATTATTGCGCCCGCTAAAGCTGCGGCACCACCAGTTGAGTGCACAAGAGTTGAACCAGCAAAATCAGAAAAACCTAATTCTGCTAACCAGCCTCCACCCCACTGCCAACCCATTACGATTGGATATAAAATTCCAGCTAAAATTGCTGCAAATAAAAAGAATGGCCATAATTTAATTCTTTCAGCCATTGCACCTGATACAATAGATACTGTAGTTGCACAAAATACCATCTGGAAATACCAATCAGATCCATCTGAATAACCTGTTTCAATTGCACTACTATCAGACCAAGGAATAATAGTTCCTATATATCCACCTTCTGGTATGCCGTAAGCTAAATTATAACCTACTAACCAGAACATTATTCCAGCTATTGAAAATAAACCGATATTTTTTGCACAAATTACTGATACACTTTTTGAAGTTACCATCCCAGATTCTAGCATTGCAAAACCCGCCGCCATGAACATGACAAGGAAACCACAAATTAAAAATAATAGAGTATTAAAAATAAACCCTACTTCTGCTGAAACTGTAGTCTCAGCATGTCCGATACTTGTTAAGCCCATTAATATTACTAATGAATATAAAGGTGCTGTTATTAGTTTAATCATTTTAGTCATAAGACCTCCCGTTAATGAAAAAACTTATAATTTAGTGACTTATAAAAACTAACGCTGATTAGGTAAAATAGCTATGCAGTATTCGCATATAGAAACGGCCTAATTGCTTATACTTAAAACATTTAGGCCGTTTAAAAAAAAGTGTTATTTATTGAATACTTCTTTTAATGCTTTTGCTGGTAAGAATTTAACTTTTTGAGAGGCTCCGATTTGAATTTGCTCTCCAGTTCTTGGATTTCTTCCAACTCTAGCTTTTCTTTTTGCTACTTTATAAGTACCAAATCCAGCGATCTTAACTGAATCATCGCCTTTTAAAGCATCTAGAATAGTGTTTGTTATCGTATCAAAAGTACGCTCTGCATCAGCTTTACTTAGGTTTAAAGAACCTGAAAGTTTAGCGATTAGTTGTTTTTTGTTCATTTATTTAGCTCCGGTTTTATTGGTTATTTTCACATAATTTACATAAAACCTTATAAATCAAGCTTTTTATTAGTGTCTCTTAAAATAAAAACCCCAACATATTGTGATTAATTAAATAAACGTTGATTTTAAAAGGTTATTTAAGAAATGTAATTGTTAAAAAACTTAAATAAACCAACATCTTTTAGGTCATTAAATGTGGTGAAAAACATCAATGATAACAATAAAAACATACCGATTCGAAAGAAACCTTCTTGTGTTTTTTGTGATAAGGGACGACCTAATATTTTTTCAATTCCATAAAACATTAAATGTCCACCATCAAGCATTGGAATTGGAAACAAATTGATTAGCCCTAAACTTATAGAAATATAGGCCATTAAACTAATAAAAGGTAAAATACCAAATTCTGCAACCTGTCCACTTATTTTTGCAATTCTTATGGGTCCACCTAATTGTGAGCTATCACCATTTCCAGCGATCATACTACCTAAGTATTTAAGTGATGAGGTAGTCACATAATAAACCTCATTAACAGCATAATATATAGCTTTAGAGGGACCAAGTTTTACATGGTTTACTTCATTATTGTAAGCTCCAAGTTTTATGCCAATCATTCTTTTATTGATTTTATTACCAAGATTGTCTTCGCTGTTAACTAAATTGGGCTTAACTCTAAAAATTAGTTCTTGATCAAATCTTTTTATAGTAAAGCTTATAAATTCATCAGTAGACATGGTGATAAATTTAGAGACATCCATTATGCTTTTTACCTCATTGCCATCAATTGAAATCACAATATCATTATCTTTTAGGCCTGCTACCATTGCAGGACTATCTTTTTGAACTTCATTAATCACAGCTGGAGTAAAGTCTTTGCCAGCAAATGTATAAATTGAAAAAAATATCAAAATTGCTAATAAAAAATTAGCTAAAGGGCCACCAAAAACAATTAAAGCTCTTTGATATAAAGGCTTTAATACAAATAATTTTTCTTGATCTTCTTTACTATATTCTTTTATAATTTTTTCATTATCAGCTTGGCTATAAACATTTCTATCACCAAAAAATTTAACATATCCACCAAGTGGTATGACACAGATCTTCCATCGCGTACCAGATTTATCATTCCAACCAAACATTTCTTTTCCAAATCCAATGGAAAAATCAGTAACCCCTACTCCATAGCGTTTAGCAAAATAATAGTGCCCATATTCATGGATAAAAACCACTACAACAATTAGAGCTATAAAGGGTAAAATATAAGATAACATAATGATGGTTTATAATACTGTTTTTAAACTAAATTTCTAGCTCTTAATATTATAACCTTTTTTAAGTAAGATGCTCACAAGTGTAATACAGACCATTAAGAAGAAGACCATTGAGCTGATACTGATCCAGATATTAAAATCAGACACCCCATAAAAAGAAAATCTTAAACCATCAATTAAATAAACCACAGGATTAAAATAAGAAACTGTTTGCCAAAACGGTGGCAGCATATCAAGAGAGTATAAACTTCCTCCAAGAAAAACCATGGGTGTAATAACTAACGACGGGATTATAGACATTTGTTCGAAGTTTTTACTAACAACACCAATTAAGAAACCAAATAATGCAAAGGTAAAAGAAACCAAAACTAATAAAAATATCATCAACGTTGGATATTTGACTGTGACATCAGCAAAAAAGGATGCGGTGGTATAAATTACAGTTCCAACGATTAATGTTTTGGTAGCTCCTGCTCCAACAAAAGCAATTACTGTTTCAAGTGTTGAGATAGGTGCTGCTAAAATTTCATTAATAGTTCCATTAAATTTTGGAAAAAATATTCCGAAAGATGTATTGCTTATAGATTGAGTTAACAAGGTTAACATTAATAATCCAGGGACAATGTATGATCCGTAACTCACACCATCAATTTTTTGAATATAACTGCCAATAACTGAACCGAAGACAACAAAATATAATGAGGTTGATATAACAGGAGATAAAATGGATTGACCTACAGTTCTTATAAATCTATTCATCTCGTGAACATATATAGCTTTAAAACCATAATAATTAAATTTCATTGTTCTCCTTTACCAAATTAACAAATATTTTTTCTAATGTGCTTTGTTCAGTTTTTAAATCTTTTAATTTTAAGCCAGCATCTTTTAAATTTTGCAATAAATCTGTAATCCCAGTTTTTTCTGCCTGAACATTATAAGTATAAATTAAATTTATATTTTCATTACCTATTTCAAGATTATACTTAGATAAATCTTCAGGTATTTTTGTAATTTTTTCTTGTAACTCTACAGTTAACTTTTTATGGCCCATTTTTTTAATAAGTTCTTTTTTGTCTTCAACAACAATAATTTCACCTTGATTAATAACAGCCACCCGATCAGCAATAGCTTCTGCTTCTTCAATATAATGAGTAGTTAGAATAATAGTTACTCCTGTTTTTCGAAGTTCATCAACAACTAACCACATATCTCTTCTAAGCTCAACATCTACACCTGCTGTTGGTTCATCAAGAAACAATATTTTAGGCTCATGCGATAAAGCTTTAGCAATTAAAACTCTTCTCTTCATTCCGCCCGATAATTGTCTAAGCCTTTGGTCTTTTTTATCCCACAAGGTTAAATCTTTTAAAACTTTTTCAATATGTTTTGGGTTAGGTGATTTTCCATAAAGTCCCCTAGAATAAGATACAGTATCAAAAACTGTTTCAAAAGATTCTAAATTTAGTTCTTGAGGAACAAGTCCTATTCTTGATCTTGTCTCTCTATAATTTTTTATAATATCAAAATTATCTATTGTAACTGTGCCTGAGGAAGGCTTAACAATACCACAAATAATACTAATTAAACTAGTTTTGCCAGCACCGTTTGGTCCAAGCATTGCAAGAATCTCTCCTTGTTTTACTTGAAGACTAATATTCTTAAGTGCATTAAAGCCATTATCATAAACTTTGGATAAGTTGTTAATGGATATTTGAATCTCAGACATTTGTTAAGGTGTATATAGTTACTTATACACCTTTTACAAATTATTAGGTCTATTTTTTAGATCCTTTTATTTTCCAAAATATTACGGGCAAAAAAGTTGCGATAATAAAAGATAAAAACAACAATGATTGAGAGACAAAAGCTGGAAAAGTATCTACTGGTAAAATTATACCAACTAACAAACTCTTTGAAAAATCAGGAGCTGGGAATAAAAGAAATCCTCCAATTAATCCAATAATAATTGAAATGTATGCTGTTTTTTCATTCAACTTCTTATTATAGAAACTATAAAAAACAGTAAGTACAAACGCACAACAAAATAAATCAGCTAATAAGAATAAGTATAAAACACTGAACCCTTTTGAGGCAATTGCAAAAGCTATAATTGAAAGTACTACTATAAAATATTTTGAAAAAGTTAAGTAATTAGTTTTCTTATTTAAATTTAAAGTCGCTTTACCATCAACTACTATTAAGCTTGATATTGCATTAACTAAAGTATCAACAGTACTAATTGTTAATGACAAACCAAGGATCACAATTATTAATGATAAAAATTCTGTCTGCTCACTTAATAATAAAGAGAAGAAACCAAGGTCAGGAATAACTTTGGGATTAGCTGATACTGCAACTAAACCACTAAAGCCCATAAAAAAGACTATTGGAATAATTACAATAAATGCAACAATTAAACTTTTCTTTAAAACTTCGTTATTTTTTGCGGCATAAACTCTTTGCCAATTTCCTTGGTGAAAAAGATTGGTTGCTGCAACTGCTATAAAGAAAGTTAATCCTGCGGTATAGTTTGGAATATAACTTGCACTTAATAAGTGAGGACTTTTTTCTTTAATAAATGAGAAAGAAAACTGGTCTCCTGTAAATGAAGTTAGATAAAATACTGAAATTAATAATAAAGCTACAATTACAATCATTTGAATATTATCTGTAAAAATTGAAGCTCTTAATCCACCATATAAAGTATAAGCAAGTGTTGCGATCAAAATAATTAAAGAAGTAACCCAAAGCTCAGT
>CALSSS010000002.1:0-246915 GCA_943789075.1 uncultured Candidatus Pelagibacter sp.
AACCTCTTATAACATTAACCATTTCTCTTGTAGTCATTCCTGCAATTTCAGGTGTTCCAGTTCCTGGAGCAAAAGCTGGATCTAAAACATCTATATCGATTGAAAGATACAGTGGATTATCTCCTACTCTTTGTCGTATTCTTTCTGCAATTTTATCTGTTCCTTGTGTTTGAAAATCATCACAATGAATAATCTTAAAACCAAACTCTTCATCATTTTTAATATCATTTCTGCTATAAAGAGGACCCCTGATCCCTACATGCATAGATGCATCATCAAGAAATAAATTTTCTTCCCGAGCTCGTCTAAATGGTGTTCCGTGAGTGTAAGGTGCTCCAAAATATGTATCCCAAGTATCTAAATGAGCATCAAAATGAACTAGTGCAACTGGTCCGTTATTTTCTTTATTAATAGCTCTTAAAAGCGGAAGTGCAATTGTGTGATCTCCACCTAAACTTATTATACCACCAACTTTTTTTAAAAGTTCTGTCGCTCCTTCTTCTATTTGTTTAATGGCCTCATCAATATTAAATGGATTACAAGTTATATCTCCAGCATCTGCTACCTGCTGAACTTTGAATGGCTCAACATCATAACTTGGGTGATAATTAGTTCTTAAATGTCGTGATGCCTGTCTAATGCTCATGGGTCCAAATCTGGCTCCAGGCCTATAACTTGTACCAGCATCAAAAGGTATTCCAACGATAGCTACATCACAATCTTGGACATCTCTTAATTCTGGCAGCCTTGCGAAGGTGGAAGGTCCGGCAAATCTTGGTACTTTAGTTCCACTAACTGGCTGAACAGGGTTTTTATTTTTTTCTTTTTTCATCTAAATAAAATGTACCACATTCTTTGAATTTGGAATATCTTCTATATTACTATTTATGAAGCTATTTAAAGTAATTTTATTAATAATTTTTTTTATTACACCATTAAAAGCAAATACTATCTATAATCTGATTAAGATACCTAACTTAGAACTTTATCAAATCGATAAAAAAAATCAGCTTAGATATTTATACGCTTCAAGCTCGTTTAGATTAGGAGTTAAAAAAAATATTGTATGCATGAACTCTACCAAAGAAGATTATAACAAAAAATTTGATTTAATTAGTTATAACCTTAATAAATACTCAAAAGACTTTTTAAAAAAAATAAACTTAAGATACGTAGTTATGTGTGAAAATTTATCAATTTCTGGAATTAATACTGCTGGGATACCAGATAACATTATGAAGACTTTGATATTAGACATCAAGTTTAATGAAAAGTATTTTAAAAGAACAATTCACCATGAGGTTTTTCATATAATCAATGATAGCTTTAAAGAAATTTTCAATGAAGATGAGTGGGTTAAATTTAATAATAAAAATTTTAAATATGCCGATTGTTCTACTTGCACTAAAAAACTTGGGTTAAATACTTATACAAATACAAATGGTTTTTTTACTGAATATTCTCAATCTACACCCTCTGAAGACATGGCAGAAACATTTTCTCATATAATGACTTTAAGTCCAAAAAAATTAAAAGAAATTAATGATGCAGACAATATTTTAAAAAATAAAGTTGAATTTATAAAATATAGGCTATTAAAAATTTATAAAGATTTTAAATTTTCAGAAGAATTTTAAACAAGTGTGGGTTTAACAGTAAAATGATTAAAAAAATTAAAGCAACGTTATTTGAAAAAATAATATTTGTATTTTTGATAATTTTGGCCTCAGTTACTTTAGGTTCTTATTTTGTTATAAAAAATAAATGTTTATTTGTTAAAAATCATAATCCTGAAAATATCAATTTTGAAAAACCAGAAAACATAGTAATTCTTAATGCGCCGTGTGGAAATGTAATTATTGAGCTGTACCCAAATGTGTCTCCAAAAGGTGTTGAAAGATTTAAAACGTTAATAAAATCTGGCTTGTATGATGACGTAGCTTTTCATAGAGTGATAAAAGATAAATTAGTCCAAGCAGGTGACTTAGAGTTTGGTAAAAAAAATTCAATTAATTATGGTAAAATTGGAACAGGCAAGTCTGGCTTAGGTACTATTAGATCTGAAGTAGATAATGATTTTAGCTTTACAAAAGGAAGTGTGGGTTTGGCAAGAACTTTTAAGAATGATACAGAAGACAGTCAATTTTTTATAATTCTGCAAGATGAACCATTGTTCGAGGGCGAATATACACCTGTAGGAAAAGTTCTTTATGGTTTAGAAATTTTAAAGAAAATTAAATATCAACGACATTCAGAATATATATTGAGACCTGATTTCATTAACTCATTTAGAATGCTAAATTGAGAAATAAACTATAAGTTGAACCCATTATAGTCAATCATGGTCTTTTTTTATCCTCTAAATTTTGGTTAAATAATGTGTGAAAAATGCAATAGAAGACAAAATTAAAATACTTAAAAAAAGTAATAGTAAAATTCTGAAAGAGCCTATTGCTGCTATAAAAAAATTAAATTTTCAAAAACTTAATATCATTAAATCATTTTCTATAAACAAAACTTTAACTAATTTTAAAGAAAAATTAAGAAAAGCTGAATTAGAAAGAATTAAGACTTTAAAAAAGAATAAAATAAAACAAGCTAAACAAGAAAAACTTCAACAACAAAAACAAAAATTAGAGGAGGCTCGTCAAATCAAAAGGGAGCAAGATTTAAAAGAAAAAGAAGAAAAAAAAAGAATACTTGATCAAGAAAAACAGAGAATAAAAATTCAAAAACAACAACAACTTATTGAAAATCAAAAAATTAAACTAGAACAACAGCGGGTGCAAGCTGAAGCGCAAAGAATTAAGGACGAAGAAGAAAAAAAAATCAGAGAAGATGATTTAAAATTAAAAGAAGAAAAAATAAGATTAGAATATTTAGAAAAACAAAGAATAAGATTAGAAAGACAAAAAATTAAAGAAGAAGAAGAAAAAATAAAAAATATTGAAAAAGAGAAATTAGAAACGGAAAGAAGAATAGCAAGAGATGAAAAACAGAGGCTAAAAGATATTCAAATTGCCAAACAATTAGAAGAGCAACGTAGACTGGATGAAGAGGAGCGTAAATTAAAATATCAAGAACAAAAACTTAAAGAAGCTGCAGAGCGAATAAAGGATATTGAAGCTCAAAGATTAAGAGAAATTGAAATCCAAAAACTTAAAGAAGTTGAGGAATTGAGAAAAAAAGAAGAAGAATTTAGATTAAAAGAAAAAAAAGAAATTGAAGAGTTAAGGGCCTTAAGACAAAAAGATGAAGAATATAAAAAAAGACAGATAGAAATTAAAAAGAAAGAAGAAGAAATTAGATTGAGAGAGATTGAAGAACAAAAGGCTCATGATGCAAGAATTGCTGAAGAAAAAAGAATAGAAGAAGAAAATGCAAGAATTAAAGAATGGGAAAGAAGATTTGATGAGGAGCAAAGAAAAAAAGAAGAAGAAATGATAAAAAAACTAAATGAACGAGAAAATTCATTTAAGCACGAAAAAGATTCAGAAGAAAATAGTTTATCTGCAAACAATCAAACAAAAGAAAATTAATTTACCAAAGGTTTACCAGTAGCTAGAGTATGTTTGATTCTATCTTGAGTTTCTTTTGTTTCAATTAATTTCATAAATGCGTCTAGTTCTAATTTAAATAAATCATCCTCTGATAATGTTTTATCTATTGTAGTGTCACCACCACTTAATACATTCGCTAATTCTTTTGCAACTATTACTCCATGATCTAAGATTATTTTTTCATTATAAAGATTATCTAAAATTTTATTCATATCTTCCAATACTGATTTTCCAGGAAGATTGAATTTAAGCTCTTCTGGTGCTTTAAAGTCTGTGTTCTCCATTATAATTTTTTTTGAGACTTCAAATAAACTGTTTCTATTCATTATTTTTTTATCCTCTGGCATCAAATATTTCATTGGTTCTGCCTCTACAGGTGAGGTTGCGGTTTTACCGTAACCGATAATATCAAACACTTTTAAAGGTGCAAAATTAGGATCTTTTTTAGCTTCATCTGTATCAAGCCATCTAGCTAACATTTCTTTACATCCGCCACCTGCTGGAATTAATCCTACAATAGTTTCAACTAATCCGACTACAATATTGGTATGTGATGCTACAAAGTTACTTTGAACCATTACCTCAAAACCACCACCTAATGTTAATCCTGATGGGGCTGAAATTACTGGATATTTTGAATATTTTAGGTGTTTACAAGTTTCTTGGAAATATTTAATAAATTTTTCAATTGATTTGAAATCTCTTTTATCTGCAAACTCCATTGTGTAAGTTAGATTAACACCAGCTGAAAATTGCATACTTTCATTGATTATTATTAATGGTTTATCGGTTGCTTTCTTTAATGCATCCATCGAATCGTAATCAAGTGCATTAGCTTTAGTTGTAAATTCAACAATATTATAATCATTAAATCTATAAATCTTTGCAGAATTATTTCCATCAACACTTGAGGCAGTTTTTTTTACTTTTCCTAAAGTTTCAATATTTGTGTACTTTTGCCTTTCACCATAAAAATTTTCATTTTTATTTTTTGATAACTCCTCTAAAAAGTTATTTCCTTTAAAATCATCTATTTTATCAAAGAAATTTTTAACTCCTATTTCATCAAGCATCTCAAATGGACCTTTTGACCAGTTAAAACCAAGTCTCATTGCTTCATCAATATCATTAAATTCTTTGGTAATTTTTGGAACTAATGAGGATGCATATTTGATTATTTTAGATATAACTGACCAAGCATAATCTCCATATTTGTCTTTTCTATTAATTAATCTCTTTAAATCTACTTGGTCTGTTTTAATATCAATCTTTTTACTAATTGAATAATCACCAGTTTCAAGATTGATTGCTTCCATGACTTTGATAGATCCTGTTTTATTCATTCTATAAAAACCACCCTTACCTTTTCTACCTGTATAACCTGTTTCAATTAATTTTTTCACCAATGGAATTTCTTTTGCTACCTCGTGAAACTCATCAGATTTTGGCAATTCTTTAATAAAACTTTTTAATACATCGGCCATTAAATCAATTCCAATTAAATCATATAATCCAAATACACCTGTTTTTGGAATACCCATTGGTCTTCCAAAAATTGCATCGGCTTCTTCTATTGAAAGTTTCATTTTAAAAGCTTCAGTCATCGCCACTTGCATTGCGTATACACCAACTCTATTTCCTAAAAAACCTGGAGTATCATTACAAATTATAGCTCCTTTGCCTAATTCAACTTCACAAAATTTTTTTAATTGGTTAATCTTATTAAGGTCATTATTTTCATTTTTAACTATCTCTAAAAGACCCATATATCTAACTGGATTAAAAAAGTGTGTAATACAAAAATCTTTTTTTTCAATATTTGTTAAATGTTCAGATAATATCTTAATTGGAATTGATGAGGTGTTTGAAGAAACTATTGCTCCATCTTTTCTTACTTTGAATATTTTTTCATAAATTTGATGCTTAATATCAATTCTTTCAACCACTGCTTCAACAACCCAGTCTGCATCTTTAACTGCATCAAAATTATCTGATATATTTCCAACTTTAATATTATTGATTTTAGATTTATCAATTAATAATGGTGGTTTTGATTTATGAATTCGATCTCTTGCTTTTTCACTAATCTCTGTCTTTAAATCTAATAAAGTTACAGGAATATTTGCATTGCAAAGATGTGCCGCTATTCCACTTCCCATTGTTCCAGAACCAATGACAACTACTTTTTTAATATCCATGAAATTTGAAAATATCTTATCGGTTAATTCCTCTTAGTCTCTCAGAACGTCTTCTTAAAAGTTCTGCGCTAACTAGAATTAAAGTTGACATAATAATCAAACATGTTGCAACAGCTAATATCGTTGGACTTAATTGCTCTCTTAAACCAACCCACATCTGAATTGGAATAGTTGTATTTTCTAATCCAGCTAAAAACAGAACAACTATCACTTCATCAAATGATGTTACAAACGCAAATAATGCACCAGAGATAACTCCTGGAGTGATTAAAGGTAATGTCACTTTCATAAAAGTATTAACAGGATTGCTTCCAAGACTTGCGGCTGCTCTTGTTACACTATGGTCAAAACCACTTAAAGTAGCTGTAACTGTTATAACAACAAATGGTGTTCCTAAAATTATATGAGATAAAATAATTCCAGTATGTGTTGCGGCCAAGCCTACTTTTGCCATAAAGAAAAATATTGCTGTTCCTGAAATAATTAATGGAACGATCATCGGTGAAATTAACAAAGCCATAAATGCAGCTTTATACGGCATATGTCGACTGCTTAAACCAAGAGCAGCAACAGTTCCCAGGATCGTTGATCCTATGGTTGCAAAAAATGCAATAATTAAACTATTTTTTGTTGCTAAGCCCCAAGGATTTTTTGTTCCCCAAATCATGTCTTTATACCATCTTAAAGAAAAACCATCTGGGTCTAGCGCCAACATTTTTTCTGAAAAATGAATATATTGCTCAGCATTAAATGAAAGTGGTAGAATTACAAATAATGGAGCGATTAAGAAGAAGAATACTAATCCACAAATAGTTAAATATGTGTAGTGCCAAATTCTGTAATGTATTGGTGTATAATTTGGTAAAGCCATAGTTTATCCTAGTTTAATATTATCTATTCCAACTAACTTATTATAAATCCAATAAATTGTTAAAACTCCAACTAACAACATTGTGCCTAATGCAGAAGCAAAAGCCCAGTCTAATGAACTCTTCATGTGATATGCAATTGTATTACTAATTAATGATCCACTAGCACCACCCACTAAAGCAGGAGTAATGTAGTAACCAATTGAAATAATAAATACTAATAAACAGCCCGCACCAATTCCAGGCATAGTTAATGGAAAATAAATTTTAAAAAATGCTGTCAAAGGTGTGCCACCCAATGATTTTCCTGCTCTCATTAAGCTTGGAGAAATCGTTTTCATTACACTGTAAAGCGGCAATACCATAAAAGGTAAAAGAATTTGTGTCATTGCAACAAAAGTTCCAATTACATTATACATTAGTTCTGGCCTATTATCATTAGCAGCAAAACCTAACCAGACAATTAAATCATTAATCGGGCCTTGTTGTTGAAGTAATACCATCCAGCTTGAAGTTCTAACTAATAATGAAGTCCAGAAAGGAAGTAAAACACAGATCATCAATAAGTTACTATATTTCATAGGCAATGTAGCCAATAAATGTGAAATTGGATAAGCTAAACAAAAACAAAAAACTGTCACCCAAAAAGCTACATTTATAGTTCTTAACCATAAAATTTTATGTATTTTTCTATCTTCAGCTACTTCAACAATGTTTCTTTTATCGTCAAATTTTAAATCCATTCCTTTTAAATACTTTGCATAGGACCATTTGGGAGCTGTATTTTTTAAGGCTACCCAATATCCAACTTCATTCCATATTTTGTGAGTTGCCATGAACTGCTCTTTATAATTTCCTTCTTCAAATTTTTTAATTTTTCTATTTGTTTTTTTTAATCCACTACTAAAACCGGATTTTTCATAATTTAATCTTTGATAAAGTTTTCCCGCTTCTTTAGCCATAGCTAGCGGATAAAAATCCTTGTAAAATGCTTCATATACTTTTTCATCTGGTAAATCTTTACCATCCCACTGTTCTAGTGCTGCAAAGGTATTCGGCAACTTACTTGTAATCATTCTATCATCAACGCTTCTAAACAACATATCGCCGATTGGAAACACGTAAGTAATTAAAAGAAATAAAAATAAAGGACCCACAAGCATTAATGCTCTTATCTTGTTTCTTCTCTCGGCTTTTTTTAAACTAACCTCAAGAGGTACACCATCAGATGATAAAATTTGTTCTGTGCTCATAATAAAAAAAGGGCGGTTACATAATAACCGCCCTTTAAATAAAATAAAAGTTTAATCTATAATTAAATTACAGACCAGCTTTCATAGCTTCCCATTTTTCACCAATTTCATCCTGGTTATCTGCCCAGAACTCAGGGTTCATAAGAATGTATGATTTAGTGTTCGCAGGTGCTGTTGGCATATGTGGTACCATGTTAGTTTTACCATCTTTAAACCAAGGCTCTCCTGCTTCCATGATAGCAATTGAAGATTTTCTCCAAGGAGCGTAAGCAATATACTTAGCACTTCCTGCTAGACCTTCAGTACTTGTCATTTCTCTAAGAACTTTCATAGCTTTACCGTTAGCATCGTTAGGTCCACCTTTAACCATAGCGAAATACTCATAGTCAAGAATTTGCGAGTCCCATACTTGCACAATTGGAGTTCCTTCCATTTGTGCGTTAAAGAATCTACCATTCCAACCAGTAGCCATAACAACTTCACCATTAGCTAATAGTTCTGGTGGCTGAGCTCCAGCATTCCAGAATACACATCCGCCATTTGGATCTTGGCAAAGTTTTTTAATAGCAGCAATTGCTTTATCAACTCCACCTTTTTCAAGTGATTTGTAAATCTTATCACCACCTTTACCAGCTTTTGTTCCTGTGCCAGCTAAAGCTAATTCTAAGTTAGACATTGCACCTTTGTAGATAGCTCTTTTACCAGGAAACTTTTTAGTATTAAAAAAGTCTTTCGCTGATTTTGGAGTACCTTTTACATTGTTCTTGTTGTAAGCAAAGTTCCAAGAGTAAAGAATGTTTCCAACTGCACACTTAGAAGGCATGCCTGTGAAAAAGTCTTTACTTGCTGGTGTTCCATCTGGAGCAGGAGCGAAGTCTTTGTCGAAATCGAATTCAACAAAAATACCTTCGTCACAGCCAATGATAGTGTCTTTTGCGTACACATCAATGATGTCCCAAGTGATTTTTCCAGCTTCTTTTTGTGCTTTGATCTCTGATAATCCACCAGTGTAGTCTACCCAGTTAACAGGTATTCCAAGCTTTTTAGCTGTTGGATCTCCATAGCCTAATTTTTGACTTTCTGTATAAGCTCCACCCCATGACACTACAGTAACTGCAAATGCCGAAGTAGTAATAGAAAGTACAAATGATAAGGCTAACAATAGTTTACTTAGTTTTTTCATTTATCCTCCGTTTAAACGTTTTTTTTAAAAATTAAGTAAAACAAGATCAGAAAGATGAGTCAACAGTTGAATCTGGGTTTTTTACCTTTATTTATGCAAGAATATTATAAAAATTGATTAGAAATTATGAAGGTTTTATTTTTTATTTAGGGTCTAAAGCTCTACTATCAATAGCATTCCAGCCAACATTTATTTCATTTCCAAGTTTGATATCTAGGTTTGATGAGCTATTTGGAATTTTTAAAATAAATTGTTCATTACCTAGTATGTCCATTCTCAATCTAGTGTGATCTCCATGGTAAATTACTTCTTTAATTTTTCCTTTATGATTATTGTCCATTTTATCTTTTGGATTAATTAAAGCTCTTTCTGGTCTTAAAGATACTGTAGTTTTATCACCTTTAGCTTTTACAGAAATAGGATTAGCTAAAATTTCAGTTCCATTATTTAATTTAATCTTACAAGTGTTTCCTGACACATCGTTCACTGTTCCATTAAACGTGTTATTCTCACCGATAAATTCTGCTACAAAAGAATTAACTGGTTTTTCATAAAGATCATCAGGACTTGAAAGTTGTTGAACTTTCCCATCATTAAATACTGCAATTCTATTTGACATTGTTAATGCTTCAGTTTGGTCATGAGTAACATACACAACTGTTACACCAATACTTTCATGAATATGTTTTATTTCATATTGCATGCTTTCTCTTAAATTTTTATCTAATGCGCCTAGTGGTTCATCCATTAAAACAAGCTTTGGATCAAACACAAGTGATCTAGCCACTGCTACCCTTTGTTGTTGTCCACCAGATAATTGCATTGGCATTCTAGCTTCAAAACCTTGAAGCGATACCATTGATAAAGCTTTGTCAATTTTTTTATCAGCTTCATCTTTTGGAATTTTTCTAACTCTTAATGGAAATGCTAAATTCTCATAAACTGTCATATGAGGAAACAAAGCATAGTTTTGGAACACCATTCCAATTCCTCTTTTATGAGGTGGAATGTTTGAAATAACATTATTATCTAAATAAATTTCACCATGAGTTGGAGTTTCAAAACCAGCCAACATCATTAAACATGTTGTTTTACCCGAACCAGAGGGTCCTAACATAGTTACAAATTCACCTTCTTGAATATCTAGGTTTAATCCCTTAACAACTAAGACTTTTCCATCGTAGCTTTTATCGACATTATCAAATTTTACGAATTCACTATTTTTTGACATACGAGATATTTAAAACATTTGTGGAGATATTAATCAAGCCCTTTATTGGTCATTTAATATGTAAGTCTCTTGAAAAATTATAAAATAATTCACTACCCTTCTCTGTAACTCTAATAGCTTCAGATGCTTCCACACCCCAGTTTCCAAATTGCATTACAGCAATCATGTGGAATGTTACGTTTGGTTCTAAAATTGTCATATCACCTTTAGATATATTTAGAGTATGTTCACCCCAATCAGGTGGGTAACCAATTCCAATAGAATATCCAGTACGCGAGGTTTTTTCTATGCCGTATTTATCAAGAACCTTCCAAAATGCCTGAGCCACATCATCTGCAGTTTTCCCAGGTTTAATAGCATCTATTCCTGCTTGAAGAGCCTCATTAGTTTTTTTCATTGTATCAATTTTAAGTTGGTCAGGTTTTCCAAGTAATACTGTTCTAGCCATAGGGCAGTGATATTTTTTATGAGATCCTGCAATTTCAACAATTGTTGCTTCACCTTCAACAAATTTATCTTGCGTCCATGTTAAATGTGAGGCTGACGTACCTTTTCCTGTTGGAAGCATTGGAACAATAGATGCATAATCACCCCCAAATTCAGGAGTTCCTTTTATAAGAGCAGCTTGTATTTCAGAAACAGCATCACATTGTCTGAAGTCCTGGATTAATTACCTCAAAAGCTTTTTGCATTCCAGTTTGAACTATCTTTGATGCAGCTTTCATATAATCAATTTCTGAATCTGATTTTACAACTCTTGCCCAATTGACTAATCTTTTGCAATCTAAAATTTTAGCATTAGGTAAACCTGTTTTAATTTTTTCATAACAGTAAGCAGTGAAATAATGACTATCCATTTCAACACCTATGGAAAGTTTTTCCCATTTTCTTTCTTTAATAATATCAGTTAAAGCATCATAGGGATGAAGTGGCCAATTATGGATATATTTTTCACCATATTTAATAATATTTTCATCTTTTAAATAAGTTTTGATATATGCACCACCTGCATCTTGATCTCTAACAAAGCATAATGGTTCATCTGCATTAACATGCACTATTACACATTGAGCATAATAAAATGACCAAGCATCATAGCCTGTTAGGTAATTCATGTTTGATGGATCTTGTGAAATTAATAACTCGATGCCTTTATCTTGCATCATTTTTTGAACTTTTTTTAATCTATTTTTATATTCTGCTTTTGTAAAATTCATGTGCTTATCTTAAATAATTTTCCAAAACCTTCAATATCATCTTTATAACCAATTAAATTTAGACTATCCCATATCAAGGTTTGGTTACTTGACAAAACTATCTTATTTAATTTTTTTTCTAATTTTTCGATAATAGATAAAACAGGCAAGGCAGTACAAGATACGAACAACGCCTCACTATCTTCTAAATTAATTTTAGACAAAACTTCAATTAAATATTTTTCGTCTACTTTTCCAATATCTAAATCAGATTCAATATCAAAATATGTTAATTCATTAACTGTTATATTTTCTTTTTTAAAATAATTTAAAACAGAGTCGTTTATGCTTTTTGTATAAGGAGTAAAAACTGATATCTTATTAATATTAAAAGCTTTTAGGGCTTTTATTGCTGATGTAATTGGAGTAGTAACTTTTGCCTCTGGTTTAGACAACTTTATATTTTTTTCAATGACATCGTACCCTGCAGCAACAGTTCCTGAAGTGCATCCATAAGCAACACAATCTATTTTTTGATCAGGTAAAATATCACTTGTCACCTCTGTAATGTCATCTGCCATTTTAGCTAATGTTTCGTTAGTTAATGGGTTGTAACAATGTATTCTATTAACGTAGAGATCTATATCTTTACCATAAATCACATTATTAAAATCTTTTTCAATTCTAAAATCACTACCTAGAGCTATTAAACCTATTCTAGGGTTGGCTTTAGATATGAACTTTGGGTCAATTTTATTTAGTTTCATTGATAATCTCTATAAAGGTTGATTAAATATATATTGATTAAATAGTCTAGCTAAAATAATGTTTATATAAAGCGATACATAACTCGTCGTTTTACTGGGTTTAAAAGGTACCAAGGTTACGAAAGTGGGATCAGTCGTCTTTAAATTTAATTATTTAGGGAGGTTTGAATGAAATTTGGATATTTTTGTAACACTACCAATTGGGATCATAAACCATACACATCAATTACTTAGATGAAACTCAAGAGATCACTGAATTATTGTGATGAAAATGATTGGGACTCTATTTGGTATACAGAGCATCATTTTAATCATGAAGGAATGGAGTCTTGTACTAATCCATTAATGATGGGTGTAGATGCTGCAGCTAGAACTAAAACAAATTAGAATAGGTCAAGCTTGTAATGTAATTACATTTCATAACCCTATACGTTTAGCTGAAGACATAGCATTATCTAGATCAACTTGTCTAGAGGAAGAGTTGAAGTTGGTATTGGAAGAGGAATTTATGGAAGAGAAGCTATCAATATGAATAAAGAAGCTGATCTTAAAAGATCAGGCTAAAAATTTTCGTTTGTTTGATGAGACTCTAACTATTATGAAAAAAGCTTGGACAGAAGAAGTTTTTTAGTCACCAAGGTGAGTTTTATACTTATCCCTCACCAAATTTTGTTTGGCAACATGATATGAGTCCACCTAGTGAAGAAGTTTCTAGATACAAAAACTAATGAAATTAAAAAAATAAGCGTTGTGCCTAAACCAAAACAAGTATCCACATCCTCCAATATGGCAAGTTGTGGATGGTGCAAGATCAATTGAATGGGCTGCACAAAATGGTTTAAATACAATAATGTGGATACCTACAGTTAAAGCATTGAAAGAATAGGTTTGAAATTTATCGAGATGCAAAATCTAAAGCTGAAAATAGAGATGTTCCACTTGGAGAAGGTATTTCTTTAGTAAGAGATATGTTTGTTGCTGAAACTATGGAAGAAGCTGAAAAATTGGCTGGTGAACATATTATAAATTATATGAAATGGGTTTGTCATTGGAGAGGCTTGGGTAATCATATGGATCCAGGAGAAGAACTACCAGAAACAAAACATAAATTAGACTTACTTAATTATGATTTTCTACATAAAAGAAATTTATTATTTGGAACACCAGAATATGTTGTTAATAAAATAAATGAATTAAAATCAGAATTAAATTTACAAAATCTTCAAGTTTGGTCTAATTTTCCTGGAATAGATCATGAGGCTTGCATGAGAAGTATAAAACTGTTTAATGATGAGGTTATACCAAAGATTAATTTAGACAATTCAAGTATAGAAAAGGCAAGTTAATGAAATTAGAGCTTAGAAAGTTTACAAAATTTGTAGATAAAACTTTTATCGAAGGTGGCAAGGAAGCTAAAGAGCCAGTTTTGATGGTTTCTGTTGCAGCTGTATTTAAAAATCCATGGCATGGAAAAGGCTTTGTTGAAGATTTAAAACCAATTATTTTAGATTTAGCACCTAAATTAGGTGATATTTTAGTTCCAGAGTTAATAAAAGAGATTGGATCACCTGAAAAAATTTTAGCGTATGGAAAAGCTGGTACGGTCGGGCTTGATGGTGAAATTGAGCATGCCTCAGCATTTATTCACACTTTAAGATTTGGAAATAAATTTAGAGATGCGGTTGGGGGAACATCTTATTTAAGCTTTACCAATACCAGAGGTCCAGCTGGATCAAAAATGTCTATTCCAATGATGCATAAAACAGATTCAGGTCTAAGACCTTATTATTTAACTCATGAATTTACGATTCATGATGCTCCTTTTGATGATGAAATTGTTATAGCAATTGGTGGAGCCTCCACAGGTAGAGCTCATGCTAGAACGGGTGATCGTTATCAAGACATGAAAGAAATGGGAATAGATCCTAAATAAATTAATGTTTCAAAATTTTGATCCAAATCAAAATTATTATTCATTTAATGATAAAAATACAGTTCCTGTAGTTTTTATTCATGGTGTTGGACTTGATCAGCGGATGTGGGAACCTCAAATTGAAGCTTTTAAAGAATATTCAATAATTACATATGATTTATTAGGGACATGGAAAAACTATTCTCAATAAAGAAGATGTAACATTAGATGATTTTTCAAACCAACTAAAATCGATATTAGAATATTTAAAAGTGGATAAGATTAATCTTGTCGGTTTTTCTTTAGGCTCTTTAATTGCACTAAATTTTGCCTCTAAATTTCAAGACAAACTAAACAGCCTTGTTGTAATGGGTACAACATATAAAAGAACTTCAGAACAAAGGTCTTTGGTTATAGAAAGATTTGAACAGGCTAAATTAAACAAACCTATTTCAAAACAAGCCCTAAAAAGATGGTTTACCGATCAATACTTAAATGACCATCCAGAAACTTATAATCAATTTATAAAAATTTTGACAAAA
Organism: uncultured Candidatus Pelagibacter sp.; assembly: GCA_943789075.1. Lineage (GTDB taxonomy): Bacteria > Pseudomonadota > Alphaproteobacteria > Pelagibacterales > Pelagibacteraceae > Pelagibacter. The sequence goes on from CALSSS010000002.1 coordinate 14,712, forward strand.
AATAAAAAAGATCATTTAAATTTTTTAAAAGCTTACAAGTTATTTGCTTATCATGAGGACAATACAGATATAATTAAAAATATTAAAACTAGGACCCTTGTGATGACAGGTTCAAATGATTCAGGATCTACTGTCGAGATGTCAAAATCCTTATGTGAAGATTTAATAAACTCAAGTTTTATTGAGATAAATAATGGAAAACATCTTTGTAGTATAGAGTGTGCAGATGATGTTAATATCAATCTTAAAAATTTTATTAATAGATAAATGACAAAAATTCAAAACTTTAAAATGTATATAAATGGACTGTGGGTTAATTCAGAGTCTGGAAAAACAATAGAAACTGTAAACCCAGAAAACAACGAAGTTTGGGCAACTGTTCCTGAAGCTAACGAGAAGGATGTAGATAAAGCAGTTAAGGCTGCACAAAATGCTTTTGAAAAATCTTGGTCAAATTTACACCCAAGAGAAAGAGCTAAATACTTAAGATCTCTTGCAGATCAATTAAGACAAAATGCTGAACATCTTGGAACTATAGAAACAATTGATACAGGAAAAATTTTTAGAGAAACAAAAACACAAGCTAACTATATTGCTGAGTATTATGATTATTTTGCAGGACTAGCCGATAAAGTTGAAGGAACAGTTGTACCAATTGATAAACCAGACATGCAAGTAACAACTACTAGAATACCTATTGGTGTTGTTGCTGCGATAATTCCTTGGAACTCCCAAATGTTATTAACTGCAGTAAAACTAGCACCCGCATTAGCAATGGGTAATACTGTTGTAATAAAAGCTTCTGAACTAGCGCCTGTAACATTATTAGAGTTTGCAAAACTAGTTGAAAAATCAGGTATACCCAAAGGTGTTGTAAATATAATTACTGGTCTAGGTGAGCCTTGTGGTAAAGCTCTAACTACACATGACCTTGTAGAAAGAATTGCTTTTACAGGTGGTCCTGAAACTGCAAAACATATTGTTAAAAATTCTGCAGAAAATTTATCGCAAGTAAGCTTAGAACTTGGTGGAAAAAGCCCTGTTGTCGTATTCGATGATGCCGAGCAAGAGAACGCACTAAATGGAATTACTGCTGGTATTTTTGGTGCAAGCGGTCAAAGCTGTATTGCAGGATCACGACTTTACATTCAATCTAAAATTTATGATGACTTTTTAAATAAGCTAATAGCTAAAGCTGAAAAAATAAAATTAGGAGCTCCTATGGATAATGAAACTCAAATGGGACCTTTAAATAGTTATAAACAACTAGAAAATATAGAAAAAAATATCAAAGCTACTGTTGAGCAAGGTGGAAAAATTCGGTGTGGAGGTAAAAGATCTAATATATCCAATAAAGGTTATTATTTTCCAGCTACAATTATTGAATGTAAAAATCATAATTTACCTACAGCAGAAAATGAATTATTTGGTCCTATCCTATCCGTGATGAAATTTGAAACAGAAGATGAGGTTATTAAATTAATGAATGATAACAAATATGGTTTATCGTCTGGTGTTTTTACGTCAAATTTTGGAAGAGGTATTAGAGTTTCAAAAGCGATTAGAGCTGGAATAACTTTTGTAAATACTTATAGATTAATATCACCGATGGCACCATTTGGTGGAATTAAAGATAGTGGATATGGCAAAGAAGCAGGAATAGAGTCAATTAAAGAGTACACAAGAATTAAGACCACGTGGTTGAATTCATCTGATAAACCGATGTCTGATCCATTTACAATGGGCTAATATTTGACTATCAGACATTACTTTTTAGTTTTATTTATCATGTTTCTTTTTGGAAGTTCTTATCCAATTAATAAACTTGCATTAAATACATCTTTAACACCTATATTGGCAGCTTCTTTAAGAATGTTAATACTTTTTGTATGTCTTGCTCCTTTTTGTAAATTTAAAATTCCAAGTAAAAAATATCAGCTGCCTTTATTAGGATTTTCTTTATCAATGGGTTTTGGTGTTTTTATTTTTTTAAATCTGTCTTTACAAAAGGCATCTATGGTTGCACCTATTATTATTGGATCACAACTTGCAATTCCTTTTGCAATACTTTCTAGTTCTATTTTTTTAGGTGAAAAAGTTTCTTTTAAAATGTGGTTTTTAATTTTTACTTCTTTTTTTGGAATTTTTCTTATTGGATATGATCCAAATTTAAAAAGTGAGATTTATGCAATTTTTCTATGTGCTATTTCAGCTTTTTGTTACGGTATTGCAAATGTTTTTTCTCGATTCATCAAAAATATTGATGTTAAATTAACAAATGCAATAATGGGTTTTACTGGCTTTGTAACACTTTTAATATTTTCAATTATTTTCGAAGGGAACACTTTTTATCAATTAAAAGAAATTGATTTAAATACTTGGCTGCTCTTACTTCATAATGGCGTGATGGTTTCAGTCGTTGCTCACACGTCAATGTTTTATCTATATAAATTTTATTCAGTAAATAAAGTTATGCCTTTTTACTCACTATTTCCAATATTTGGCTTAGTCTTAACATTTTTTATATTTGGATGAAATTCCAACACTGCTTAGCGCGATAGGTGGATCAATTATTATTCTTTCTGTGTATAAACTACAAAAAATTAAATAAATCCTTTATTGAAAATTTATTAAAATAGTCTTTAATTTGCTTTTTATAAATTGTTAATAATAAAAGAGGATAATAATGAAAAAACTATTTATTGCTGCTTTTATATTCGTTTCAACTTTTACAACGAATACATTCGCAGAGGTTAAGATGGGAATCATTTTAGGATTTACTGGTCCTATTGAATCTCTAACACCAGCTATGGCTGCATCTGCAGAACTTGCTTTTAAAGAAGCATCTGACTCAGGTTCACTTTTAGGTGGAGAAACTATTTCAGTAGTAAGAGCAGACTCAACTTGTGTTGACTCAGCAGCAGCAACAGCAGCAGCTGAAGGTGTTATCTCACAAGGTGTTGCAGCTATTATGGGTGCTGACTGTTCAGGGGTAACTGGTGCTATTGCATCAAATGTTGCTGTACCAAATGGTGTAGTAATGATTTCACCTTCAGCAACATCTCCAGGATTAACAACTTTAGATGATAAAGGGTTCTTTTTTAGAACAGCTCCATCTGATGCTAGAGGTGGTCAAATTTTAGCTGATATTACTAAAGATAGAAAGAATTAAAAGTGTAGCAATTACTTACACTAATAATGATTATGGTAAAGGTTTAGCTGATGTTTATGAAGCAGCAGTAAAAGCTCATGGCATTAAAGTAACAACTGTTTCAGCTCATGAAGATGGAAAAGCAGATTACTCTTCTGAAGTTGCAACTTTAGCTGCAGCTGGTGGAGACGCAGTAGCTGTAATAGGTTATCTAGACCAAGGTGGAAAAGGAATTATACAAGGTTCTTTAGACTCTGGTGCATTTGATAAATTTATTTTATCTGATGGTATGATTGGTGACTCATTAACTGATGCTTTTGGAAAAGATTTAAATAAATCTTTTGGTTCAATACCTGGTTCTATGAATAAAAAAACTGCAGGTACATTTGAAACTGTTGCTAAAGCAGCAGGTATTGACTCTTCTGGACCTTACACTGGTGAATCTTATGATGCAGCTGCATTGATTGTTCTTGCAATGCAAGCAGGTGGATCAGCTGATAGAGCTTCAATTGCAAAAAATGTAATGAATGTTGCTAATGCACCGGGAACTAAAATTTATCCAGGTGAACTTAAAAAAGGTTTAGATTTACTAGCTAAAGGTAAAAAAGTTGACTACGAAGGTGCAACTGGAGTTACTTTTACTGATGTTGGTGAAGCTACTGGATCATTTCTAGAAAAAGAAATCAAAGGTGGAAAATTTAAAAATAAAAAACAAAGATAATTAATTTTTTTTTAGAACCCCTAGCGATGAAAATTACTAGGGGTTTTTTTTATTAAAAACTACAAATAATATAAAAATTGCACTTGAAAGACTTATCTCAAGTAATGAGAGAAGACTCATTTAGAAAATGTATTTGTCACCCAAATAAAGAGCAAAACCAATCATCATTCCTAATAAAATATATTTCATAATTGCTTTATTTTATTTCTATTTTCTCTGGAAGTATACCTTTTGGACGATATCTCATAATCAACAGCAGTCCTATTCCCATCAACAAATATCTAAAATAAGGAATGCTTTCTATTAGATGAACTTTTAATACATGAGTATTATCTAAGCCTGATGTAAATATATTGATTATAAATAAAGCAATTGGTGCAGCTTCTATCCATAAAAACCAAACAGCAAAACCACCTAATATTGCTCCAAAATTATTACCACTTCCCCCAACTATAACCATTACCCAAATTAAAAAAGTATATCTCATTGGTCTATAACTTCCTGGTGTAAATAAACCATCTTGAGTAACTAACATTGCTCCAGCTATTCCAACTATTGCTGAACCTAAAATAAAAATTAACAAATGTTGTTTAACAACATTTTTACCCATAGCATTTGCTGCTTCTTCATTATCTCTTATAGCTCTCATCATTCTTCCCCATGGAGAATAAAGTGCTTTTTGAGTAACTATTAATAAGCTATAATACAACATTAAAAATAATCCTGAATAACAAAGTTTTACAAATACTGATGATCCTTCAATAACTAATTGATTAAGAGCTGCTTGTTTATCAGATATACTTGCAATTAAATCTAATTTACTAGAATTAAATTTTGCAACTAAATTTATAAACCATTCTTTTGTTTGAAGTTCAACTTCATAAGGTACTGGTCGATCTAGTCCAATTACATTTTTAACTCCTCTAGTTAACCAGTCTTCATGTTTAATTATAGCTATAACTATTTCTGAAATAAGTAATGTTGCAATTGCTAAATAATCTGCACGTAATCCTAGGGCAACTTTTCCAACTACAAAAGCTAGACCTCCTGCAAAAAAAGCTCCAACAATCCAAGAAAACATAATTGGTAACCCTAATCCACCAAGAAATCCTGTTGTTGCTGGGTTAACAGCTTTCAATAGCTTCAATACTTGGTTCTGATGTAATTCTTATAATTACAATTCCAGCAATAATAATTGCTGCAATACCATAAGTTCTAATTTTGATTTTTCAAAATTTTTTAATACAAATCGTATTGCAAATATCATTACAACTATTAACCATAAGCACATTAAATATCTAAAACCACCTGCAACCCATGCTTCTTGTACTGGATCAACAGATATTAAAACTGCAGCTAATCCACCTAATGCAGCATAACCCATAAGACCAAAATTAATTAAACCTGCATATCCCCATTGAATATTTGCACCCATTGTCATTACTGCAGAAATTAAACACATATTAAAAATTGATAGAGCAACATTCCAAGATTGAAATATTCCAACTAAAATAATTAACCCCATCATTATTGTGTAAGCTAGTAATTACATTTAAATGCTTTCTCACAATACCTTTCCTTTAAATATTCCATTAGGTCTATAAAGTAAGACAATCACCAATATAGAAAATGAAACAGCAAATTTATAATCTGTTGATAATAACTGAACTAACGTTTCTGGCTCCATGCTTGCTGGCAAAACATACATAAAAAATTTTTTATAAGCATAAGTTAGAAATATTTCTGAAAAAGCTATGACATATCCTCCTAAAAATGCTCCAAAGGGATTTCCAATACCTCCAACAATTGCTGCAGCAAAAATTGGAAGCATATTATTAAAGTAGGTAAATGGCTTAAAACTTTTATCTAATCCATACAAAGCTCCACCAATTGTTGCTAAAATACCTGCAATAATCCAAGTAATCATAACTACTCTTTTAGGATCAATTCCAGACAATAAAGCTAAATCTTCATTATCTGAATAAGCACGCATACTTTTTCCTGTTTTAGTTTTGTTTAAAAACCAAAATAAAATTGAAACCAATACAATTGTTACAAATATAGTTATTACCTGACTAGATTTAATTGCTAAACCTTCATTAAGTCCTGTCATTTCTTTAAACTCACCTGCTTTAATAATAAATTTTTCTCCATCAAAAAACCTTCTGATCTGATGGACCAATTATTATTCTAACTACAGCTTGAGTTACAAACATTACACCAATACTAACCATTGCAAGTTGAACAGGAGGGCTTTTACTTACTCTATAATATCTAAATACAAATTTATCAATTAAGAGCATATAACCAATCATAAAAATTATTGCAAAAGGTATGGCAAGTAATGCTGTTGGTAAAACACCTAAAGAAATTCCAAGTGATTGAAAATACCAAGTAAATAAAATGGTAACCATCGTACCAAAAGCCATCATGTCTCCAGTTGCAAAATTAGCAAACCTTAAAATTCCATAAATTAAAGTTACAAATATTGCACCTAGTGCTAATTGAGAACCATACGTAAGAGCTGGCACAAAAATATAATTTAATAATAATATAATTGCGTTTAAAAAATCCATACTATCCACCTAAAAAAGAGCTTCTTACTCTTGGGTCATTTAATAATTCTTTTCCTGTTCCTGAATATTTATTTTCACCTGTAACTAATACATATCCTCGATCAGAAATATTAAGAGCTTGTTTAGCATTTTGCTCAACCATTAAAATTGCAACATTAGTTCTTTTTACTTTAATTATATGATCAAATAATTCATCCATTACTATTGGAGAAACTCCAGCAGTGGTTCATCTAACATTAATACAGATGGTTTTATCATTAATGCTCTACCAAGAGCTACTTGTTGTCTTTGACCTCCAGATAATTCACCAACTAATTGATTTCTTTTTTCTCTTAAGTATTGGAAATAGTTCATAAATTTCTTCTATAATATTTTGATAATTATCATCTCTTAAATAAGCTCCCATTTCTAAATTTTCTTCAACACTCATTCCAGAAAATACATTTTTTGTTTGTGGTACAAATGAAATACCTTCTTTCACTCTATCTTGTGGTGAAAGTTTTGAAATATCTTTGCCATCAATTATAACAGAGCCAGATTTTAAATTTAAAAGACCAAGCATTGCTTTCATGGCTGTTGATTTACCAGCACCATTAGGTCCAAGAATTGAAACTATTTCACCTCTATTCACATCTAACTGAACAAGAATTAATGATATCAGGTCCATTACCATAACCACCTGTCATTTTTAACCTTCAAAAAAAGCCATTAATTCTCATCCTTTATCTTTGATCCTCTACCTAAATAACTTTCTATAACTTTTTCATCTTTCTTAGCTTCTTCAGCGGTTCCTTCAAATAAAACTGACCCTTCTGCCATAACAATAACAGGGTCACATAATCTACTTATAAACTCCATATCATGCTCAATCATACAAAATGTATAACCTTCTTCCTTATTTAACTTAAGAATTGCTGTTCCTAAATCTTTAAGCAGTGTTCTATTAACACCAGCTCCTACTTCATCAAGTAATACTAATTTTGCATCAACCATCATAGTTCTTCCAAGTTCTAATAATTTTTTTTGGCCTCCTGATAAATTTCCAGCTAATTCATTTGATAAATGAGTCAGATTTAAAAAATCAACTACATCTTGTGCTTTTTGTTTTACTTTAAGTTCTTCGTTCTAACTAAACTTGGTTTTAATAATGCAGTCATTAATTTTTCTCCTGACTGATTTGCAGGAACCATCATTAAATTTTCAAGAACAGAAAGATTTGTAAACTCATGTGCTATTTGAAAAGTTCTTAAAATTCCTTTTGAAAATAATTCATAAGAAGGAACATCAGTTACATCTTCATTATTAAAAAATACTTTTCCCTCTGAGGATTTTAAATTTCCAGCAATTAAATTAAACAAGGTAGTTTTGCCTGATCCATTTGGTCCTATAATTCCTGTAATAGATCCTTTTTAATTTTAATGAGCAATCTGAAACTGCAGCTAAACCTCCAAAATATTTAGATAAGATTTTCAATTTGTAAAATATTCTGTTCTGATCCATGAAATTTATTTATTTAATCTTTTATGTATACTATTGAGTGTCTTTTCTAAAGATTTATAAAAACCAGCTTTGTTAAGTTCTTTAACTCCTTGTTCATTTAATCCTTTAGGTGTTTGAGACTCTTTTACTAAATATTTTAAATCTTTTTTAGAATTAACAACTGCATCTTCTGATAATGCTAAAAATAAAGATGTTATATATTTTTGTGCATTATCTCGTTTAACTCCTCTTTTAACTAACCAGTCTGTCATTACTCTTAATAATTCATAAAATGGTGCCATCATTCCAGAGGTTGACCAAAAATTGATTGAAGATTTTTCATTTTTTATTTCAACTGTTGTGCCAATTTTATTAAAAAAATCTTTTACTTTTTTATTAGGTGGGCAAATGGGTACTGGTCCTTTTTTTAAAGATATTGGTGGTAATGGTATCGCTCTTACTAATTTTTGCTTTAACTTTAATTGCTTTTTTAAGTTGAGCTAAAGTAATTGTTGATATGAAACTAATTACAGTTTGATTTGATCTAAACTTTAAATTTTTAATAATTTTTTCACCCACTGTTGGAGTTACTGATAAAAATACCCAATCACAATTATTAATATTTCCTGATTATCTTTACTAATAGTTATCTTTTTAAACTTTTTTTTTAAAATGCTAGATATAGATTTATTTCTCTGAGAGATGATTATTTTGTTATATGAAATACTGGAATTGCAAATACCAGTGATTACGGCAGACGTAATTTTACCTGTTCCTATAAAGCCTAATTTCATAAATATAGTTACTTTATAGTGATATTAGTGAATTAATTAATAAAAAAAGAACCTCTAATTCTCAATAGTTCTCTACTTAAATCTTTATTTTCTTTGAAAGGTTTTCTTCCGTGTAACCAAAAATAATTATTAGCCACAATGGTTGATCCACGGTACTAATTTAGTGATTACTTTATTCTTACTCTCCTCTAAAGCATCTGATAATTTTTGTAAGAAAATTCCTTGATCCATATTTTTTGGTTCAGGGAATTGATCAATATAAGAAATATTTGGCTTACCATTATCATCTGTTGTGAAAACTGGATGTTCAACTTTATATTCTATATTTTTACTTTTAGGAGATCCCCAATAAAATTTTGTTTTCCAATGGGATCATTATATAAATCCTCACAATGTTCCCAGTCATCAAGATGCAACATTGCTGTTTCTCCTCCTTGAACATTTTGTTCTTCAATTTTAGTCATCAAAAGCCAATCTGTATCTTCTTTAACATAAGTTCCATCTGTATGAAGATCCATATTTGTATAAGCTTTTCTTAAATACGAGTCACTTTTATCTTCATGCTTTACATAAAATCTTGCATAATATTTTCCAGCCATGGCATCATGAGTTTGGATTACCAATTAAATAGGCAATTGCTGTTGATAGCTTTACTAAAAAGATATCATTAATTTTTGCACTTACATTTTTTGGTCCAATTATAAAACAACCTGTATTCTCTATCTCTTATTATCGAATTAAGTAATTTGCTTAATTTATTAGAAGTTAAATCATCTAAGCTTTTTGCAATCGTAAATCTTGTAAATGGTTTGTATTCTAAGCAGTAATATCAAATTTATTAAATGGAAATATTAATTTTTCTAAAATTTCATCTTCAATTTTAATATTAATTATTCTTTTTGAACTTGGGTTTTTTATTATGGTTAGTCCTGGATATTCTTCCATTATATATAATTACTTAATATTGCCATCATAATAGCAGAAATAACTGTTGGATAAACAAAATTTCTTTTTGAAATAAAGAAAATAAATAAACAAAATAAACAACTAAAACTCTACTGTAATAAGTTGCATCAGATAAAACTCCTACAGGAAATATTATTGTTCTAGCAATTAATGCAGCTAGTGTTGAGTATGCCAGACAATTGAACCATCTAAATAATTTTGAAGTTTCTTTTATTCCTTTCGATGAAATCACACCTAAAAACCTTGATAAAAAAGTTGCTAAAGAAGTAACTAAGAATTGCAAGAACTACACTAGTTGACATTTAGTTCTCCTATAAAATAAGCAATCGTTCCACCAACAAGTCCACCTAATAAAATTGACCACTCAGGTGAAAAAAAATAAAAAATTGGCCCTAATATCAAACCTAATATTACAGAAAAGTAATTTGAATTGTTTTCATTGCACCAACCATCATACATAAAAAATAAATTGGATTTAAAATTGCTAACCCCATCATCATATTTTTATCCAAATAATCAGATGCATAAAATCCTATAAATGTTCCTATTACTGCTGTAGCCCAAGTAGCGCAGCCAATCCCAATCCAAAAATCTATTCTATTTTTTTTGTCTACACTTTTGTAATTACTTTTCATTATTAGCCATGCTGAGACTGCTATAAAATGACATGAAAAATAATATTTCCATTTAGGTTGGCTTTTGTGCATCATTAATGGAAATAAAGAAACGGCCATTGGATAAAGTCGAGCATTAACAAACCACACAGCTAAAAAAATATTTAATAATGATGCCCCAACTAACAATGACTCTGCCATAACTAAGTGACCCTGGCAAAGCATAAGTTAACATTGTTGAAAAAATACTTTCTTGAATATTAAACCTAAATTTTTAAGAAGTGCCCCTATAGCAATAAAGCAACATCCAAGTGCTAATGCTGGACTATCTGGAGCTAAATAGATTTAAAACCTTTAAAGAAAAATTCTTTATTAATCATTAACCGCCAAGGAATAATCTACCCACATCAGGATTTTTAATAAATCATCCCTTTGCCAGCAATAGCAGTTTGACCTGATACTAAAACATAACCAATATCAGCAAACTCTAATCCTTTTTTGGCATTTTGTTCTACTAGAATAATTGTTTTCTTTTCTGTTTGTTGAAGATCTCTTAATATTTCAAAAACCATATCTATATATCTTGGTTCTAAACCAATTGAAGGTTCATCAACAAGCAATACTGAAGGCTTCATAACTAGTGCTCTAGAAATTTCTAATAATCTTCTTTCACCACCTGATAAAACTTTTGCAGGTTGATTTCTTCTATTTCTTAATCTTTCATATTTTTCAAAAATTCTTTCTGCTTCTTCGATAAGACTCATCTGTGTTTTCTTTAGTATAGCCACCCATTAATAAGATTTTCTTCAACAGTCATATCTGGGAAAACAGAATTATCTTGAAGATATAAGCAATTCCACATGACTTAAGTTTTTCAGCTGGAGTTAAGTTGGTAATTTCTTTTCCTTCAATTTCAATTTGTCCTGAAAAAATATTTGTAAAACCATAAATTGAATGAAGTATTGTAGATTTCCCTGCACCATTCGGTCCAATCAAACATAAGTGATTGAGCTTTATTTACAAATAAATCAAAGTTATGAAAATTTCCATTTTTCCATAACCTGCATTTAAATTTTTTATTGTTAAATGAATTTCATTAGGAGATAATTTTTTAAATCTTCTGGAGTTGGTGCTTTTCCTAATACTTCATATTGATTTGACATTATTGTGCTCCTAAATAAGCATCAATTACTCGCTTATCATTTTTAATTTCATCTGGAGATCCATTAGCTAACATTTTCCATGAGCTAAACAAAAAATTCTTCTGCTAATTGCATAATAACCTTCATATTATGTTCTATCACTAAAAGAGTAATTCCAAAATCTTGATTTACTTTAATTAATCTATCTATAATTCCATTTATTAAAGTTGGATTAATTCCAGCTGTAGGCTCATCTAATAAAAGCATTTCTGGCTCATTCATTAAAGCCATTGCAAGTTCTAGTAATTTTTGTTGTCCAAAAGACAAATCTCCTGCTCTTAATTTTCTTTTTTGATAAAGACCAACAAAGCTTAATAAATTTTCTGCTTTATCTGTTAAGTCTTGAGGAATTTTAGAAAATATCTTAATTAAACTTTCATCACTTCCTTTATGACTAATTAGCATATTATCTATACAATTTAATTTTCCATAAATTCTTGTTTGTTGAAATGTTCTAAGTAAACCAAGTTTTGCTATAACTGGAACTGGTAGTTCAGATACTTCTTTATCATTAAATTTTATAGATCCAGTATCTATGGGATAAGTTCCAACAATTGAGTTAAATAAAGTTGTTTTACCTGATCCATTTGGTCCAATTAAACCAACAATTTTTCCTTTTTCAACTGACATCGAAATATCAACATTAGCTTTTACACCTCCAAAAGATTTACTAACATTGTTTACTTCTAAAATACTCATTTTAATTCCACCTGTGCTTTACGATCAGCTTCGTCAACAACTTCACCAAATCTCTCTGGATATTTTTCTCTAAGCCATCCCATTAATCCTTCTGGGAAATAAATTACAATTACAACAATCAGACACCTAACGCAACATACTGCCAGCCCAAGAAGTAAGTCCAGAAGCCTTCTTTAAATAAGTGAAATAAAGTTGCACCAATAACAGGTCCCCACAATGTTCCTTTACCTCCAAGTATTGCCATCAAAACCATGAACACACCCATTTCTCTTCCATCAAAAGCAACATCAGTTGAGTCAATATAACCAACTAATCCACCCATGATACCACCAGCTAACCCACAGAAAAATGCAGAAATCATCCATCCAATAATTTTATATTTCATTGTTTGGATTCCCATTGCTTCAGCTTTATCTTCATTATCTCTTATTGCATTAAGAACTAATCTAAATCGAGTTGAGTAAACTGATTTTACAGTAATAAAAGTTAATACGAGTACTATAAAGCTTAAAAAATAAAAAAATTGTCCTCTCGACTCCAAGCTTCCAACTTTGGAAATGGAGGTGTTGTGAACCCTTGCCCTGCTCCAATAATTTCAATTCCACCTGAAATTTCACCAGCAGCCACACCTAAACCTAAGGTACAAATTGCAAAATAATGTCCTCTAAGTCCTAAGAATCGCATAACCAATTAAACCAGCAACTATTGTTGGTATGATTGCTGCTAGCTAATAGACCAAATGCCATACCTTGAAAAACTGAGTAGGTGAATGCACAAAAGTTTTTTCTCCACCACTTTCTGTCCATTCAGCTAATGGAAAAAACATACCAACTTGAACTGAAGCACAAATATACATTCCAAGGCCATAAAAAAGAATATTTCCAAATGAGTTATAGCCCATTTCACCACCTTGAATATTCCAAGTTAGAGCTAAAACAATTAATATACAAAGAATAGATAACTGAACTTTAAAGGCTGGAAGCATAAATGGTGCAAGTACACCAAAAATTAATATTGCTGAATATAAAATAATATTTTTATTCATTATTTTAGATACTCTCTTTTTTTAGAAAGTTTAAATCTTCGATAAACTAAAATTAAAACTAATAATAAGAATACGACCCAATTCTAAATTCTGTTCCAAGAATATAATCAGCAAATTCTTCAAACATTCCTAAACCCATACCTGAAACTGCGACTCCTGGTAAATTTCCTAAGCCTGCAATAATAACAATCATGAAAGATCTAATTGTATAAGGTAGTCCCATATAAGGATGAATTGTGAATGTAATAGCAACTAATGCACCTGCTACACCACAAAGTGCTGCATTAATTCCAAATGTTGCTGCATAAACTTTTTCCGTATCAACTCCTAAAATCTTTGCTGCTCTTGCATTTTGAGCTGTTGCTCTAATTGCACGACCTAGTTTTGATTTTTTCATATAAACAACAAGCCCTATTGCAAAAATGATACTAATAAGCGCTGAAAATAATTTAGAATTTGGAAGTGTTACTGAATTATTAAATAACATTGTTGTTCCAAATTCAGAGTTTGCAAGAACAACATCTGCACCAAATGCAAAGTTCATTAACTGCATAAAAAGTATGCTAATTCCAAATGTTGCAAGTATTGAGATAAATAAATCTCTATCTACAACTTTATTAATAACTAATTTGTAAAGACCAACACCAACAAAATACATTATGGCTGGAGCTACTATTACTCCCAAAGCTGGATGAATTCCTGAAAGATACATAAAATAAGTAATATAACCTCCAAGAATTACCAAATCTCCTTGTGCAATATTTATTATATTCATCACTCCCCATTGAAGAGCCATTCCATAAGCAATAAGTGCAAATAAAATTCCAAGTAATATTCCATCCAATGATGCTTGAACCATTAATATTGGTACTTGAAATATAAGTAGATCCATAAATTTTTGAAACTTTATAAATAATTTAAACTTTTATAAAAAATGCCCCCTATTACTAGGGAGCATTTTGCATATTAGATATTATCTTTTAGACCAAGAAGGAATTGGATGTACCAATTCAGCTGAAGCCCATTTAGTAGGAGCTACAACTTTATTTTCACATTTATCCCCATCACACATAACTTGGAATAACACCATTGGCTTATCAACATTCTGACCACCTGCTGCAAATTTTATGTTTCCATAAAAAGTTTGCATATCAGTAGCAGCAAGAGCATCTCTAACTTTTACTTTGTCAAAAGAATTTGCTCTTTCAAATGCATCTTTAAAAACCAATAAAGCTGCTGAAGACTCAGCTGCTTGATACGGTGGTGCATAATCAAACAATTTTTTAAAGTCAGCATCATATGTCATACCGTCTTTAAAAAAATCATCCTTGTAAGTTAATGTTTTATGCCATTGAGAAGCACATAATGCGTACTGTGAGTTTTTACCATGTTGCTTTGATAATTTCGCAGCATCACAGTGGGTCATTGCAAGCATTGGTACATCCACTTTCATTTCAGCAATTTGTCTAACAGCTGTTAAGGCACCTTTAGTATGACCTGAAACCACAAGAACATCTGGTTTTACAGCTTTAACTTTTGCTAAAGTCGCTGCCATATCATTAAGTTCTTTAGGTAACTTGTCATCTATTACTTTTTTAGATCCTGTTCTTTTGATAGCTTCCAAAACACCTAATCTAACATCTTGAGAAAAGGCATCTTGTTCAAAAGCCATTGCAACTGAAACTGGTTTACCACCATTTTTTTCAACTGCTAAATCTATAGCTACATCAAGATATAAGTTTGCTGGTGCAAGCACTGCAAATAGATATTTGTAACCTTTAGTAAATAAAGATCTTGAAGCACCATTAGCCTCAACCATTGGAACTCCATATTTCTCTGTTACTGGCGCAATCGCTTTTGTTAAACCTGAGCTATATGGCCCAAGCATATATTCAACACCATCTTGTGAGATTAATCTTTCTGCAAGTTGAGCTGCTCTTCTTAGGGTTTGACTCATCATCATAATAAATGATTTCAAACTTATAAGTTTTTCCACCAACTTTTACTCCACCCATACTATTAATTCTATCCACGGCCATGTTGTAACCATTTTGAGTATGAACACCATTAGATGAGTATTTTCCAGTTAATGAAATAGCAGATCCTAAAATTATCTTATCTCCAACAACTTTTGCAAAAGATGTTACAGATGTAGATAATAACAATGCTATTGCAGAAACAAACGTAATTATTATTTTCTTATTTTCATTTTTATTTCCCTATGTTAAATTTAAAAAATTATTTAACTCCTAAATTAAAAAACAAAGCAAGTCATTAAGAAATGCGACTTAATATTTTTGAATAAAAGCAATGATTAGTGCGATTAATATTAATACGCACGCAGAAATTGTATTAATAGTTTTTGGATTTGCTTTTATCCAAACAATTAATTTTCTAGCAAGCACAGCATAAGCAACTAAAGATAAAAAATCTAAAACTACATATGTTGTGATTAAAATTAAAAATTGGACAATATAATTTGAATTAAAATCTATAAACTGTGGAAAAATTAAAGGAAAGAACATCCAAGCCTTTGGACTTGTTCCTGCAACTAAAAAACCATCTTTAAAGAATGAAAAAAAACTTTTTGATGAAATATTATTTGAGTTTATATCTTTTGGTCTTGAATTATAAATATCATAAGCAAGATAAAGCAAATAAACTATTCCAATCCACTTAAAAATATTTAAAAAGTTTGGATTATCAACAAAAAAAGATCCAAGAACAAAAATTACTAAAGTTGCTTGAATAAAATTTGCAGTAACGTCTCCTAGTGCTGTCCAAATACATTTTTGAACTCCATAATTCATAGAATAAGAAATGATCACAATTCTAGGTGTTCCAGGGGTGATAAATAGAAATAAAATTATCTGTAAAAAGAGGAAATAATTTAAAGGGAGCATTTTGGGATTTTTAGGATAGTCCAAAAAAACCGGGAGCTAAAGATGGCTAAGATGGACTATCTAGATCAGATAATACCATGCCCTTAATTAAAATGCATTAATCATTTTTTTCAAATATAAAGGATTTATGAAAAAAAAAGGTCGCAGCCCCATCACAAGGTCAAAAATCCAGAACCGAAAATTGATGACCCAGATTGGATCATCTGGGCAGCTTGGGCAGACCGGATCACTTTTGAAGAAATTGAACAAAAGACTGGAAAGACAGAATCTGAAGTAATCAAGATTATGCGAAGATCTGTTAAACCTACTTCATTCAGGTTATGGAGAAAAAGAGTAAATCAAAAGAGTATAAAACATAGAAAAAAATTTGAATATTCTAGAAAAGAAATTACTAGTAAAATTAAAAAGAATGATTATTTATAAGCTATGAAATCAGTTACTATTTATACAGGTCCTCTTTGTAATTTTTGTGATGCTGCAAAAAGATTATTAACTAGAAACAACGTTGAATATAAAGAAATCAATATTGCAACAGTTGATGGAGCAATGGATGAAATGATTACAAAAGCTAGTGGAAAAAGAACTATACCTCAAATATTCTTTGATGATCAGCACATTGGTGGTTACGATGAAGTAAGAGCCTCTAGAAAAAGAAAATAAATTACAAGATCTTTTAAAATAAAACGAAATAAATAACTAAAAAAACTAAAGTATATTCAAAAAAACTTTTAAAAGATGTTATTTGTTTTTCATTAAATCTTTGATTGATATATTTTTTTAATAAATAAAAACCAACATTCACTAACAAAACACCAATTATAATACCAATAACTGTAGATTTAACTGTAAAATTTTTATAACCAAAGTAACAAGCTGCAATTAAACTAAGCCAAGAAATTTTTGTAATAAATATTTTAAATATTATTCCAGCCTTCTTACTAAACACTGATTGTGTTTTTATTATTGAATAAGACCAAATAATACCAATTAAAAAAGTAGTATACTTAATAATCATTTTACGTTTTTGGCTTAAAGACTAAACAAACACCATTATTACAGTATCTTTTTCCAGTAGGGTTTGGTCCATCTTCAAAGATATGACCATGATGCCCACCACATTTTTTGCAATGATACTCAACTCTTTCATACCCTAATAAAGTATCTGTTTTAGTTTCAAAAGCATCAGGTAGTGACTGATAAAATGAAGGCCAACCTGAACCACTTTCATATTTAGCAGTTGAATCAAATAGCTTTTCACCACAATTAGCACAGTGGTAACTACCTTCTCTTTTTTCATGGTTTAGTTCACTAGTTCCTGGTGCTTCAGTTCCATCTTCAAATAAAACTAATTTCTGTTCACTTGTGAGATCTTTATTAATTTTTTTTGTCATAATTTTATTCTAACACTCTTAATGGTTTACCAGCAACACAGGCTTCTAAGCCCTCAATCATTTGTGTATAAAATTTACTATAATTCTCAGCTGTCACATAACCTACGTGTGGCATTAACAATGCATTGGGTAAAAATCTTAATTTATTATTTTCAGGTAAAGGTTCTTTTTCATAAACATCAAGTCCAGCGCCCGCAATAACATTGGTTGATAATGCAATAATTAAATCGTCTTCATTTATAATTGAGCCTCGTGACGTATTAATTAAAAAAGCAGTTTTTTTCATCATATCTAGCTCTTTTAATTTTATTAACTCCTTATATCTGTCACCACCTTGAACGTGGATAGATATAAAATCTGAATTTTGTAATAAGTCTTCTTTACTGCAAGGCAATACGTCTAACTCTTTACAGGTATCTAAATTTAAATTTTCACTCCAAGCCATAACTTGCATGCCAAAAGCCTTACCAATTTTAGCAACCTCGGACCCCACTCTACCAAGTCCAATTAATCCTAAAATCTTTCCCTTAAGTTCAAAGCCGATAGTGGTTTGCCAATACCCTTGATACATATTATCAATTTCTTCCTTAAAATTTCTAGCAAGGCCCAAAATTAAACCCCAAGTTAACTCAGATGTTGGAGTAAAATTAATTTCTGTACCACAAACTATAATTTTTCTTTTTTTTGCAGCCTCGAGATCTATTGCCTTATTTCTTGATCCACTAGTAATGATAAATTTAAGATCATTAAGATTATCTATTAAATTTTTAGTGATTGGTGTTCTTTCTCTCATTATTAATAAAGCCTCAAAATCAGAAAGTTGTTCAATAGCATCCGCTTCATCAACAAATGGTTCACTAAAAATTTTAAACTCATATTTTCCTGAAAGTTTTTTTAAATCTACAAACTCATGTGATACATTTTGGTAATCATCTAATATTGCAACTTTAAGCATTTTTAATTTCCTTATTTGATAAAAATAAACCTATTATAATTAAAATAGCTCCAATCAAATGAAAAAATTGAAATTTTTCATCAAAAATTATTATAGCCATCATAGTACTAAACAATGGAATTAAGGATAATGAAATACCTGCTCTATTAGCACCTATAATTGATACCGCTCCAGCCCAACAATAATAAGATCCAATGCTAGGAAAAAGTGCAAGAAAAACTAAAGTATAAATGAAGTTAATATCAAACTGAATCACTTTTCCATTTGAGAATTCGTATAAAAATTGTGGTAATACAGTAATCAATCCAAATGTACAAATAACATGCACTAAGGCTAACAATGGTAAGTAAATTTTTTTCTTTTTAAAAGAGTTGAATAAACTCCCCAAGCAAGAACACCTCCAATCATTATTAGGTCACCTTTATTAAAATTTAATGAAAGTATAATGTCTAGTTTAAGTTTGGTTATAATCACTATGATCCCACAAATAGAAACTATCAAACCTAGGATCTGAAATTTATTAGTTTTTTCAACATTAAATAAAAAACAAAGTAAAATTATAATAGCAGGTATCGCAGCATTAAAGAGAGAAGCATTTATTACTTGTGTGTGCATTAGAGATAAATATGTAAATGAATTAAATAAACCAACACTTGTAAGGCCTAAAAAAAACAACAATGGTAAATTTTTAAAAATGACTTCTTTGTATTCAATTATATCTTTATAAGTAAATGGTAATAAAATTATCCAAACTAAAGACCATCTATAAAAAACTAAAGATAAAGGTGGGATTTCTGTTAAAAAAGCAAATTTTCCAACTATAAAATTGCAAGCCCAAAATAAAGTTGCACATACCAGCATTGTATATGCTTTAGTGTTTTGCATCAATTAACCAAATCTTTTTGAGCTATAAGGTTCTAGATTTAGATTTGTATTTTCTTCAGCTATCATTCCAGAAATAATCTTTCCAGATATTGGACCCAAAGTCCATCCTAAATGATGATGACCAAAGCTATAAAAAATATTTTTATGATTTTTTGATGGACCTATTACTGGTAAAAAATCTGGCAAACTAGGTCTAAATCCCATCCATTCATCTTCATGCTCTGGTAAATCGCCCAACATATATTTTGCATTATTAATTAAATTTTTAACTCTTCCTTTAGAAGGTGGGTTCTCAAGACCCCCAAACTCAACTGTTCCAACAACTCTAAGTCCTTGTTCCATTGGCGTAATACCAAAACCTCTATTAGAAAAAATTACCGGTCTATTTAAAAGATGATCACAACCTTTAAAATGAACATGATATCCTCTTTCTGTATCAAGTGGTATTTTTTCATCCAAATTATCTGTTAATCTTTTTGAAAAAGCACCACAGGCAATTACTAATTTGTCAAAAATAAATCTTTGAGTTTCAGTTTTTATAGCTGGTTTATCTTCATCAAAATTAATGTCTTGGACATTCATTTTTAAAAACTTTCCACCTTTTTTCAAAAAAAGATCAAAAAGTTTTAAAAGAATTCTTTTTGGATTTCTTGCGTGTCTTCCATACTGATAATAAACACCACCATGATAAAAAGGTTTTATATTTGGTTCAAGATCATGAATTTCTTTTGGGGTTACAACTTGTTGATCAACACCTAATTCATTTCTAACTCTAATCTCAAGTTCTCTACTCTTTAAATTTTGATCATTCCAAATATATAGAATACCTTTTTTTTCAACTAAACCCTCTAAATCTATTTCATCAAATAATTCATCATAAGCTGGTAAAGCTAAATCCAAAATTTGATGCATATTCTTTGCTGTATGCATCATTCTATTTGTGGTGCAGTTTCTAATAAATTGTAAAAACCATGGAATCATTTTGGGAACATAATTCCATTTAAGAGCAAGTGGACCTGTTGAGCTTAGAAGCATAGCTGGCACATCAGCTAAAACATCAGGCCTATTCATTAATACACAAGCATATGGAGAAAAATGACCTGCATTTCCATATGAGGCAACAGGACTGCCTGGTTCCTCTTTATCAAAAATTGTTACATCGAAACCTTTTTTTTGTAAAAATAATCCATTTGAAATTCCTTGTATTCCAGCGCCTATAATTCCAATTTTTAATTTTTTATTCACAATCTCTATATAATTTCTCAATGAATTTTTTTCCAGCGGCAAATTGGTATGGATGGTTTAAAATTAAGCTATTAACTGTTTATGATTAATTTTTGCACTCATAACAATTGCAAATCCAATCATTGTGGCCAACATTGATGAGCCTCCATATGACATGATTGGCAGAGGTGAACCAACAATAGGTAATAAACCTAAAACCATTGACATGTTCACTGAAATATAAAAAAATATAGATGAAGCATAACCATAACAAAAAATTTTTGCAAAATAACTTCTTGAAATCGAACCTATCTTTATAATTCTATAAATGATTATAATATAGATTAGTAGCAATCCTAATGATCCTAAAAAACCATACTCTTCTGCAAATAATGTAAAAATAAAGTCAGTATGTTTTTCAGGTAAAAATTCTAAATAGTTTTGTGTTCCCTTTAAAAAACCTTTTCCAGTAAATCCACCAGAACCAACTGCTATTTTAGATTGAATTATTTGATATCCTGCACCCAAGGGATCCCTATCTGGATTTAAAAAAGTAAGAATTCTTAATTTTTGATATGGTTTTAAAAGTGAGATGGCAAAAGGCATCGAAATTAATAAAGTTAAAAATGAGTATATAAAATATTTAATGTTTAGACCTGAAAGCCACATCACAACTAGACCACTTAATCCAATAAGTATTGAGGTACCTAAATCTGGCTGGGATATTACAAGTATAATAGGAAGAATAAGAATTATTAATGAAAAAAATATATGCTTAAAAGTATTAACTTCTCGAAGTTGGACTCGATGATAATATTTTGCAAGACAAGCTATTATTGCAATTTTCATTAGTTCAGAAGGTTGTAGATTAATAAAATATAAATCAATCCATCTCTGTGAGCCTGAAACTTTAATCCCATAAATAGAGGCCCATATTAAAAGAAATAAAATTACTACATAAAAGAGATAAGAAAAGTAATGCCAAATATTTATTTTAAATAATGATAAAAAAATCATCATAGAAAAGAAAATCAAAAATTTTGCAATATGACTTTTAGTGTGAAATAAAATCTCTCCACCATCTGTTGAATACATAGATAATGAACTAATTAACCCTAATAATAAAATACAAAATAATAAAATATAATCAAAATTTCTTAATTTTTGAAACAAAGTTGAATTCGAACTTAGTGAGTCGATTTGCATTTATGTATTTATTATTTTTTGAGTTTGAGCTTGTTCTCTAAGATTATGTCTATCAATAATTAGTTTAAATAATTCTTTTGCAAGTGGAGCTGCTACTGAACTTCCAGATCCACCATGTTCAATAACTATACTCAAAGCATACCTTGGATTTTTAAAAGGTCCAAAAGCTATAAATAATGCATGGTCTCGATTTTTATAATCTATATCTTTTGTTGCTAAATCTAGTTCTCTCTCAGCTTCAGTAATTCTTTTAACTTGTGATGTGCCTGTTTTTCCTGCAAACTGATATTTTGGATCTTCTATTCTAGAAGAATAAGATGTTCCTCTAATTTCATTTGTTGATGCAAACATTGAGTTTCTAATTAATTCTATATTTTCTTTTTTATCAAAAAGTTTGGTATATTGATCATTTCCAAATGACTTCTAAAAAATCCTGTCCTTCATTCATTAGTTCTTTAATCTCAATAGCTGTTTTGTCTTTTTCATTAATAGTTATTTTAGGATAAATTTTAAAACCACCATTAGCTAATTGTGCGGTCATTAAACATAGTTGAAGTGGAGTAGTTTGAATATAACCTTGACCTATTCCAGTTATTAATGTTTCACCTAAAACCCATCCTTTTCCCAGATTATTTTTTTTCCATTTTGTGTCGGGAACCAATCCTTTTTTTTCATTATTAAATGTTTTGTCTAAAACTTTATCTCCTAGACCAAATTTAATTGAAGTTTCTCTTAAACGATCAACTCCAAGTTTTCTTGCTATTTCATAAAAATAAGTGTCACAAGATTGTTTCATGGCTTCTTTTAAATTTACAACTCCATGACCTTTCTCTTTCCAGCAGTGGTATGTTTGCCCATACATTTCAGTTTTTCCTGTACAGTTAACCTTAAAATTTTTTGTTATTATATTGTTTTCTAGTGCAGAAAGAGCAACCATTGGTTTAAATGTTGAACCAGGTGAATACAATCCAGATAAACTTTTATTAACTAAAGGCTTTAATGGGTTATTTCTAATTAGTTGCCAATCATCTTGGCTAATACCAAAAATGAATAGATTTGGGTCAAATGAAGGAGAAGACTGCATTGCTATAATATCTCCAGTATAAATGTCCATTACATTTATTGATCCAGCCATTCCTCTTAAAAGTTCGGCACTTTTTTTTTGAATCTCTGTGTCTAATGTAAGTTTAATAGTATTGCCTTTCAAACCATCAATTTGATCAACTTGATTAATTCTTTTACCATAAGCATTAACTTCATATCTCTGAATACCGTTAGTACCAATTAATTGATTTTCAAACGATTTTTCTAAACCAGTTTTTCCAACCTTAAGACCTGGCACAAGATTGTCTTTGATAGACTGATTGTTTAAAATATCATTTTCACTAGCTTCACTTACATAGCCCAATACGTGTGTATAGCTTTCATCATACGGGTAGTTACGTGATACAGAAATGACAGGTTTTGCACCCACTAAATCATAAAGATAATGATTAACTTTAGAAAATTGTTCCCAAGTTAAATTTTTTGAAACAATCAATGTCTCCCAAGGCTTTTGTTGATTTTTTTGTTTTATAATTTTTTCAAATTGACTGTTAGTAAGATTTAAAATTTCTTTTAGTCTTACTATTAGATATCTAAAATCTTCTACTTGCTCAGGTATTACGTGTAACTCATAAACCCTGTTATTTCCTGCAATTACATTATCAAAATAATCAAGAAATTCCCCTCTAATTGGCGGCAACCTCCATTCTCTCAGTCTATTTTTATCTGACAGCGTAGAATACTTTTTGTTATCTTTGATTTGTAATGAAAATAATCTTACTATAATTCCTGAGAAAATAATAAATTTTGCTGCTCCAATAATAAACATTCGTCTATTAATGGTATGAATTTTTTTTACACTAAAGTCATCACCTAGCACTGCGTCTATCCTCTATAAAATTAAACAAAAATGGAAAAATTAAATAAAGTAAAGAAGTAAAAATGATATTTGATATTTGATCAATATAACTTGTCTCATAATTAAGAAATATATTTAAGATTATGAAGGACAATGAATTTATAACTAAAAGAGTAATAACAAATGATATCCAATCTTTTAATAAACTTACACTTAATGTTATAGCTCTTAAATAGGCCGCAACACCACAAAGTAATAAATACATCAGGCTACTCATACCAATTGGTGTGCCATTAATCACATCATTAAATAAACCTGCAATAAATATTAAGGTATATCCTAAGCTAGCACTTCTTTTTAAACTAAAGTAAAAAATTAAAATATATGAAAAATTAAATGAAAAATATTTCAAGTTTAAATAATTAAAATCAAAATTATTTAATATAGATACAAAAAGTAAAATCATTGGAAAATATTCAAAAAAAATTCTAATAATATTATTGTTTCTTAAATTGCCCATTTACATTTTTCCTTTTTGTAGAACGCATTTTTTATATTCTGGTGTTCCTACTTTATAAAGTTTATTAAAAATAGTTTTTCTACATTTGTGTCCATATAATAGATTTAATTCTAAGAATTCTATATTTTCCTTTTGTTTTTTTTGTTCTTCAACAGCCTCTTCAGTCTTGGTAAGTTTAGTTTGTAAATTGAAAATTTTTCTTTTAAGTTGACTGTTTTCTATTTCAATATTTTTTCTAACCTCTTCAGCTATTTTCTTTTCTTCTAGCAATATTCTTATGTTTTCTTTTTGTTTCGTTGCTTCTAAGATCTGAGCATCCATTGTTTTTAATTCATCTTTTGATGTTTGATCTAAAGCCTTTTCCTCTTTAGTAAAAGATATAACTTTTACATACTTGAGTTGTGAAAAATCCTTATAAATATTGACTTTTAAATTGTTTGTTCTTCGATTTTCTAAACTATTATATCTATTTTACCAATAGGTATTCCGGACTCTTAAATAATCCTCCTGCCCCTGAGGTATAAACAATCATGTCTTCGTCAATTCTTTAAGTTTGGTTCTTGATTATACTGCAATAATAGCCATAATTTTTTCCTCATGCCTGACATTATCGAAAGGCTGCCCCATGGTGCTCAAGAATTACTGGAATTTTAGCTATTTAATATCTGATAAGCATAATACTCTTGATGTAACAAAATTGACCTCAACCACTTTTCCTATTAAATATTTTTTATCTAATGCAACTGCCATTCCTAACTTTATACCATGTTTACTGCCTTTGTTGATTACTACTGATCTTAAAAAAGGACTATTTTTATCACTTAGATACTTTTGCAAATGATTTCATTATCTTTTACTAAAATAATCATCGACGAGTTCTTTTATACGTTTATATTTCTCAAGTAGAATAATTTGATTTGATAAATCTTTTGCTTCTAATTTATCTCAATTTTCATTCTATTTTTATTAGTTTCATATAATGGTTTATATGGTCGGTTGAATTTTATTAGAACCTTTCTTCTATAATTTTTTCTGGTCCTGACACTATAAATGTTGATCTATAAGCAATTTCCTTAATTGCTATTTTAATATAATTAATAGGTTTAAAGTTAATTTCTCCTAAATTAAAAATATTATAGAAAAAATTATAAGTGTTAGTATAGAAAATTTTTGCTGTGTTTCTTTTTTTAAAAATGCAGATCTAATTGCTATTACAAAATCGTCTCTGCTTGTTTCCATTTCTTTTAATACTCAGAAAGCATAGTAGAAAAGGTCTCCTCTTGCTCTAAAGCTTTTCCAGTACCAATTGCAACACATGCTAATGGATCATCTGCTATAAAAACTGGTAAACCAGTTTCTTTGGAAAATCTTTTATCAATATTTTTCAATAAAGCTCCACCACCAGTCAATGTTAACCCCATATCTACTAAGTCAGCTGATAATTCTGGAGGTGTGTTTTCAAGTGCACCCTTTATTCCATCGACCATATCTTTTAAAATATCATTTAAAGCTTCTGCTGTGTCTTCTTCAGTAATATTTACTTCTTTAGGAGTTCCTGATCTTAAATCTCTACCTTTAACAGCATATACATTTGAATTTGAAGGTATGGCTGTTCCAATTTCTTTTTTTATTTTCTCAGCTGTACTATCTCCAATCATAAGATTATATTCTTTTCTCATATAATTTACTAATGCGGTATCCATTGCATCTCCAGCAACTCTTAATGATTTAGAATATACCAATCCTCCTAAAGACATTACGGCTATCTCAGTAGTACCACCCCCTATGTCAACTACCATTGATCCTGTTGCTTCTGAAATTGGAAGTCCCGCACCAATTGCTGCTGCAATTGGTTCTTCAATTAATTGAACCCTTCTAGCACCAGCAGCTAAAGCACTATCTTGAATAGCTTTTCTTTCAACTGGAGTTGAGCCTGTTGGTACACAAATTAAAATTCTTGGATTTGCAAAAGTTTTATTTTTATGAACTTTTTTAATAAAATGTTTAATCATTTCTTCTGTAACTATAAAATCTGCAATAACTCCATCTCTTAAAGGTCTAATTGCACTTATATTACCAGGTGTTCTTCCAAGCATTGTTTTTGCTTCATCCCCCACTGCAAGTACAGTTTTCTTTCCACCATTATCTGCGATAGCAACAACAGATGGTTCATTTAAAACTACACCTTGTCCTTTTAAAACTACAAGTGTATTGGCCGTTCCAAGGTCAATTGCCATATCCTGACTCCATACGCTGCTTATATTACTAAACCAATTAGCCATTTTAAATACCTTTCAATTGTTGGGATTCATACTCCATAGGAGCAACTTTTTTTCTTTTAATAATCATTTTATTTAATGCACTTAAATAAGCATTTGCTGATGCAACTAATGTATCTGTATCAGCAGCTTGTCCAACTGCAGTCTTTCCTTCTTCTTCAATTCTAACACTTACTGTAGCTTGCGCATCAGTTCCTTCAGTAACAGCATGAACTTGATACAATAACAATTTTACATCATGAGGATATAATACTTTGATGCATTTAAATATAGCATCTACAGGTCCATCTCCTGTTTCAGATGTTTTTTTAACTTCTCCATAAACATCTAGTGTCATTTCAGCTTTTTGTGGCTCACCTGTTCCAGCAAAAACTTTCAATGATTTTAAATTAATCATATATTTATCTAAAACCAAACTATCATCAACCAAAGCTGCGATATCATCATCATAAACATGTTTTTTCTTATCAGCTAAAATCTTAAATTTTCCAAAAGCTGTTTGAATTACATCATCAGTTACTTCTCCATAACCAAGATCATTTAATTTTTCTTTAAATGCATGTCGTCCTGAATGTTTTCCCATAACAAGAGATGTTTTTTTAACTCCTACACTTTCAGGAGTCATAATTTCATATGTTTCTCTATTTTTAAGCATTCCATCTTGGTGAATGCCCGCTTCGTGTGCAAAAGCATTTTTTCCAACAATTGCTTTATTAAACTGAACAGGAAAGGTTGCATTTGAAACAACTTTAGAAGCTTTACTTAATCAATTCAGTTTTAATTCCTGTTGAATAAGGCATTAGATCATTTCTTGTTCTTATTGCCATTACAATTTCTTCAAGTGCTGCATTACCCGCTCTTTCACCAATACCATTTATAGTACACTCTACTTGTCTTGCTCCTGCTGCAACCCCTGCAAGTGAATTTGCAACTGCTAACCCAAGATCATTATGACAATGAACAGATAATATTGCCTTATCAATATTTGGAACTTTATTTTTTAATGTTGTAATTATTTTTGTAAATTCAGCTGGAATTGTATAACCAACAGTATCTGGAATATTTATTGTTTTCGCTCCACTGCTAATTGCAAGCTCAACTGACTTGCACATATAATCCATATCTGTTCTTGTGCCATCCTCGCATGACCATTCAACATCATCGGTCAAATTTCTTGCGTAAGTTACACTTTCTTTAATTGCTTCCAGAACTTGTTCTGGTGATTTATTTAACTTGTGCTTCATGTGTAATGGACTTGTTGAAATAAATGTATGTATTCTAAATCTAGGCGCTGCTTTTAAAGCTTCATGACATACATCTATATCTTTTTTACTTGCTCTTGAAAGTCCACAAGGAATAGAATTTTTTAAAATCTTACTTATTGCAGTTACCGCTTCAAAATCACCTGGAGATGCAATTGGAAATCCAGCTTCAATTATATCTATTCCTAATTCATCAAAAATTCTTGCAATTTGAATTTTTTCCTCAAGACTCATTGATGCACCTGGTGATTGCTCACCATCACGCATTGTAGTATCAAATATAAAAATTTTATCTTTGTCGCTCATAGCTAATATTTAGAAAACCTATAATACAATCTATATTAGAGATTGCAAAATATTTGTTATATTTACGCTATGTTTCTTGGTCGATTTGGGTTTTTATTAAAAACTAACCTTTATCACTATCTATTAATTTTTTCTTACCAATCCAAGGCATCATAGCTCTTAGTTCAGCACCAACCTTTTCAATTGGATGATCTGCAAGATCTTTTCTCATTTTTAAAAAGTTCTTTTGACCTCCTTCACATTCTTTCATCCAATCTCTTGTAAATTTACCAGATTGAATATCAGCAAGAACTTCTTTCATTCTCTTTTTGCTTTCACTGTCTACCACTTTTTTGCCTGATACATATTCGCCATACTCAGCAGTATTTGAGATTGAATAATTCATATTTGCTATTCCACCCTCATAAATTAGATCAACAATTAATTTGACTTCATGTAAGCATTCAAAATATGCCATTTCAGGTTCGTAGCCAGCTTCAGTTAAAGTTTCAAAACCATTTTTTATAAGCTCAACTAATCCTCCACAAAGAACTGACTGCTCTCCAAATAAATCTGTTTCACACTCATCTTTAAATGTTGTTTCAATAATTCCAGATTTTCCACCACCAATTGCTGATGCATATGATAAAGCAAGGTCTCTTGCTTTACCTGTCCCGTTTTGATGAACTGCAAATAAACATGGAACTCCTCCACCTCTTTCAAACTCACTTCTAACTAAATGGCCAGGTCCTTTTGGGGCAACCATAAATACATCTAAATCTTTTCTAGCATCAATAAGTTTGTAATGAATATTTAATCCATGAGCAAAAGCTAGACTTGTGCCCTCTTTAATTCTTTGTTCAATATGATTTTTATAAATTGAAGCCTGTAATTCATCTGGAGTTAATATCATTGCAACTTCTGCCCATTCGGCAGCATCAGATAAATTCATTACTCTTAAACCTTTAGACTCAGCTTTTGCTTTGCTCGCCGATCCATCTCTAAGAGCAACAACTACTTCTTTTGCTCCACTATCTTTTAAATTTAAAGCATGTGCGTGTCCTTGACTTCCATAACCAAAAATTGCAATTTTTTTGCTCTTAATTAGATTAACGTCTGCATCTTTTTCATAAAACATTTTCATTTCTTTTCTCCTTTTGCTAATTAATTTAAGATTTCTGCACCTCTCGTCATTGCAACCGCCCCAGTTCTTGAAGCGCTAACAAGACCAAGTGGTTTTAAATTTTTTATCATACTATCTATTTCTCTTCTTAATGCCGTAATTTGAATTACTACAGATTTTTTTGTCTGATCTAATATAACTGGATTAAAGTTTTTACAAGTATTTAAAGCTTTCTTAATTTTAATAGGATTTGCAACAATTTTTAATAGAGCCATTTCTCTAAAAATGACATTTTTATCGTCTCTTTTAAAATTAGCAACATTATGAACTGGTACGAGTTTTTTTAATTGTAATACAATTTGTTCAATGACTTGTGGTGTCCCTGTTGTTACAATTGTAATTCTAGATAAGTTTTTTTTATGGTCAACTTCAGCCACTGCTAAAGATTCAATATTATATCCTCTACCTGAAAATAATCCAACCACTCGAGATAAAACACTCGCTTCATTATCTACCCAGACTACAATAATATGTGTATCAATTTTTCCCGATTTAGTTGGAGTGCTATATGCTGATTTAGATTTTGTCATTTATACTAATGCTTTTCCTTTGCCGCTAATCTTATTGGCTTCTTGATCATTTGGACCTAGCAACATTTGGTTATGAGGCTTTCCAGAAGGTATCATTGGAAAGCAATTTTCATCTTGATCTACGTGACAATCAAAAATTACTGGTCTATCAGTATTGATCATTTCTTCAATTTTTTCATCTAGTTCATTAGGTTCTTTTGCACAAATACCAACACAACCATAGGCTTCTGCTAATTTAACAAAATCTGGTAGTGCCTTTGAATAACTTTCAGAATAGTTTTTTTCATGCAGAAGTTCTTGCCATTGCCTTACCATGCCCATGTATTGATTATTTAATATAAAGACTTTAATTGGCAAATTGTACTGAACCGCAGTGGAAATTTCTTGCATATTCATTAAAATTGAAGCCTCACCAGCAATATCTACCACCAATTTTTTAGGATGGGCAACTTGCACACCAATTGCAGCTGGCAATCCATAGCCCATGGTTCCTAAGCCACCCGAGGTCATCCATCTATTTGGTTTATTAAATTTGTAATGTTGTGCAGCCCACATTTGATGTTGGCCTACTTCTGTTGTTATAAAAGTATCTTGTTTTTTTGTTAACTCATAAAGTCTTTCTACAGCATATTGAGGCTTTATAATTTTATCACTGCCAATATAACTTAGAGATTGCTTTTTTCTCCATTTTTGAATTTGTTGCCACCAGTTTGAAATTTTTTGTTTATTTGATTTTACTAGATTTAAATTTTTCTTTTTTAAAGTTTTTGTTGTTGAACTAATTACATCCACAACATCTCCAACAATAGATAGATCAACTTTTACAATTTTGTTGATTGAAGATGGGTCTATATCTATATGGACTTTTTTTGATTTGGGAGAAAACTCATCAATCTTTCCTGTTATTCGGTCATCAAACCTAGCACCTATATTGATAAGTAAATCACAATCATGCATTGCATTATTAGCTTCATAAGTTCCATGCATTCCTAGCATTCCAAGAAATTGATTATCATCTCCTGGATAAGCACCTAATCCTTGTAGTGTTGAGGTAATTGGAAATCCAGTAAGAGATACTAATTCTCTTAAAAGTTCACTTGCTTTTGGGCCTGAGTTAATAACACCACCACCTGTATAAAAAATAGGTTTTTTTGCCTTGCTCATTAAATCAATTAATTGATCTATATCTTTTTGCTTAAACCTATTTTTAATCTTTAAGTTAGATTTTTTTTTGGAAGGTTTAAAGTATTTTGTTTTTGCAAATTGAATATCTTTTGGAATATCTACTAATACTGGCCCTGGTCTTCCTGTTGTTGCAACCTCAAATGCTTCATGCATTATCCTTGGAAGGTCATTTATATTTTTAACTAACCAATTATGTTTTGTGCATGGTCTTGTTATTCCTGTTGTATCGCACTCTTGAAAAGCATCTGTACCAATTAAATGAGTTGGGACTTGACCTGAGATACAAACAAGAGGAACAGAGTCCATGTAGGCATCTGTTAAAGCTGTCACAACATTTGTTGCACCAGGTCCAGACGTGACTAATACAACGCCAGGTTTTCCAGTTGATCTTGCATATCCCTCAGCAGCATGACCAGCACCTTGCTCGTGTCGAACAAGAATATGTTTAATTGAAGGATGGTTTTTTAATTCATCATAAATTGGAAGCACTGCTCCACCAGGATAACCAAAGATATGCTCTACCTTTTGATCTTCTAAACATTTAAAAACAATCTCAGCACCTGAATATAATTTTGGCATTCAGGCAATCTATCGGACTTTATGTTAATTGGTCAAGTTTAAGAGATGATTTATCTAATTTTTTTACAAAGGCATCAATTTTATTTAAAGATATTTTATCCCAAGTGGTCATTCTCGTTCTGGCCCAAGTTGCTTGTCTTTTAGCATATTGTCTTGTTTTAATTGATATTAGTTCTATGGCTTGCTCTAAATTAATTTTATTTTGTAGATACTGTGTCAATTCGTCAATTCCAATGACCTTATTTACAGTTTGATCCTTTTTAATTTTTAATGAAATAAATTTTTGAACTTCCCTTATGGCTCCTTTTTTAACCATAAGTAAAACTCTTTCATTTATTCTTTTGATTAACTCCTGTCTTTCAACATTGATATACAATTTCAAAAATTCATTTTCTTTAAAAACTGATGTGGTTTTATCTAACCAGTCATACATTGAAACATTGGTAAATGATTTAATTTCAAATGCTCTTATACTTCTTTGAGAGTCATTTGGATCAAATTTCAATTTAACCTTAGGATCAATCTGTAAAAGTTTTTTATAAAATTTTTTTTGACCTTCTTTTTTGTGTATTGCTCTAATTTTATTTCTAAATTTTATTGGAATCTCAGGGATTTTTACCAAACCATTGATCAAGGATTGAAAATATAAACCAGTTCCTCCAACTAAAATTGGAATTTTTTTTCTTTTTTTAATTTCTTTAATTTTTTTAATTACTTTTTTTAACCAATCTCCTGTTGAAAATTTTTTGTCTAAATCAATTAATCCGTACAAGTGATGTTTGATACCTTTTTTATCTTTTGGGTTTGGTCTTGCTGTTAATATTTTTAATTTTTTGTAAACTTGCATACTATCTGCATTAATTATTTCTCCATTAATTTTTTTAGCAATTTTTACAGCAAAATTTGATTTACCTGAAGCAGTTGGACCTGAGATTAAAATGATCTTGGACAGATTGTCCATTGTTAGTCTAGCTTAACACCAATATATCTTCTTTGGTTTTGATTGTTGTAAATCACAATCAAAATTGTTTTTTGATTTGATTTAAGTGCACTCTCAACTATTTCTTCAAGATCTTTTATAGATTTAATTTTTTTCTTTTGAGCTTCAATAATTATGTCACCTACGTTTAAGTAATCTATTGGACTATTTTTACCAATATTAGTGATCACTAGACCTGTTGTTTGATTGGGTAATTTTCTTTCCTTAATATCATCATCATTTAAAGGTCGTGCTATAATCTTTAATGATTTAACTTCAGAAATTTCTGGAGTTTCATTTTTACTTGCTTTTTTTTCAACTTTAAAATCCTCTGAAGTTTCAAGTCTTCCTAATTTAATTTTTTTTGTAATTTCTTTTTTATTTCTCCAAATTTTAACATCAACTGTTTTACCTACTTCTGTTTGGGCAACAATAATTGGTAGTTCTTTCATTTCATTTATTTTGGTATTATTAAACTCTAGAATTATATCACCATCTTTAATTCCTGCTTTATCTGATGGGCTATTCTCAGCTACACTTGCAACTAAAGCTCCTCTTGGTTCATCTAACTTTTCTACATCAGCAATTTCTTGAGTAACCACTTGAATTCTAACTCCAAGCCATCCTCTTTTAGTTTCACCAAACTCAATTAATTGGTCTATTACTTTTTTTGCACTGTTGGAGGGTATAGAAAAACCTATGCCAATTGAACCACCTTTGCCTAAGATTGCTGTATTAATTCCAATTACATCGCCGTTCATATCAAACAAGGGACCTCCAGAATTTCCTGAATTTATAGAAGCATCTGTTTGAATGTAATCTTCATAACGAGAAAGCCCAATAGATCTATTTCTTGCAGAAATAATTCCAGCTGTAACTGTTCCTCCTAAACCAAATGGATTACCAATTGCAATTACCCAATCACCAATTCTCGCTTTATCTGAATCTCCAAATTTTACAGGTATGAACTTTTCTTTTGACTCTATTTGAAGAACAGCAATATCTGATAAGGGGTCAGCTCCAATAACTGTCGCCTTATACTCTTTGTCACCATCAACTCTTACTAAAATATCTTCTGCATCTTGTATAACATGGTTATTAGTTACCACAATTCCACTTTTTTCAATTATAAAACCTGAGCCTAGCGCAGCTGATTTTCTTGTCTGTGGCGTTCCAAATTCTTTAAACATATCCTCAAAAGGAGAACCTGGTGGGAATTGAAATCCTGGAAATGGATTTGAATTAGTAACAACTGTTGTGGTTGTTGAAATGTTTACAACAGAAGGCATTAGCTTTTCTGCTAAATCTGCAAATGAATTCGGTACTTCTTTTGCAAATACCTGTGAAGCAAAAGTAATTGAAAAAACAATGAGTATAAATTTTTTAATCTTTTTCATTTTAATTTTTAATATACCAAATAATAACAAAGCCAATAACTGCAAAAATTAATCCACCACTTCTCAATTGTGAGTCGCTTATCAACTCAATTTTTTTTATCATATTTTTCATTTTTGATGGAAATAAGGCATACATAATACCTTCAATAAAAAGGAAGAGACCAAAAGCTATGATCAATTCTTTCATGTTTAATTATTATTGAGATTTAGGTTTTATATTTCCAAAAAATTTAAAAAATTCACTGTCAGGAGATAAAATTAAAGATGTCTCTCCGCCGATTAAAGCTGTTTCATATGCCTGCATAGCTCTGTAAAATGCAAAAAATTCAGGGTCTCTTCCAAAGGCTTCTGCAAATATTCTATTTCTTTCACCATCACCTTCACCCTTCATGATCTCAGAGTTTTTATTGGCATCTGCTAAAATTATTGAAACTTCTTTATCAGCCGTTGATGTAATTGTGACTGCCATTTCCGCACCTCGTGCTCTAAATTCCTTAGCTTCTCTTTCTCTTTCAGTTTGCATTCTTCTAAAAATTGCTTCACTGTTTGCTTGTGGAAGGTCTGCTCTTTTAATTCTTACATCTACAATTTCAATTCCAAATTTTTGAGCCTCTGCATTAACCCCTACTTGAATTAAAGACATTTGTTTTGATCTATCTTTAGATAATAATGTTTGTAGTTCTTGTTGACCTAAAACATTTCTAATTCTTGAGTTAATAACTGTTGCCAATCTTGATCTTGCAACTCTTTCATTTCCAACTGAAATATAAAATTTTAATGGGTCTACAATTTTAAATCTTGCAAATGCATCTACAATCAATCTTTTTTGATCTGAGGCAATAACCTCTGCTGGTGGAGTATCTAAATTTAATATTCTTTTATCTAGGTAAACTATATTTTGAATAAATGGGATCTTAAAGTTTAAACCTGGTTCTACTATAATTCTTTTAGGATCACCAAATTGCAAAACTATTGCTTGATTAACTTCTTTAACAATAAATACTGAAAAGAAAACTGCAGCTCCTAGGACTGCTATAATGGGTAATAAAATTTTTTGTACTTTCATTTAATTAGTTACCTTTCTTTTTTCCTAGTTCAGGTAGTGGTAAATAAGGAACGACCCCTGATCCAGCATTTTTCTCAATAATTACTTTATCAATATCAGCTAAAACTTTTTCCATAGTTTCAAGATACATTCTCTCTTGTGTCACTTCTTTTGCTTTATCATATTCATTGAAGATTGATATAAATCTACTTGCTTCACCTTCTGATTGAGCAACTACTTTTTGTTTGTAAGCTTCTGCTGCTTGCATAATTTTTGCAGCTTCCCCTCTTGCTCTTGGGATAACATCATTTGCATATGCTTCAGCTTCATTTTTAGATCTTTCCATATCAGCTCTTGCAGCTTGAACATCTCTGAATGCATCAATTACTTGATCTGGTGGATCAGCTTTTTGAGTTTGAACTTGTGTAATTTGAATTCCACTTTGATACTCATCTAAAATGGATTGAATAATTTCTTGTGTTTCAATTTCAATTTCAGCTCTTCCTTCAGTTAGAATTGGTTGAATATTCACTTTTAGCAATTACTTCTCTCATTGCAGTCTCTGCTGCAGCTTTTACAGATCCTTCAGGATCTTGAATTTCAAATAAAAATTTGCCAGCATCTTTAATTACCCAAAATACTGAAAAGTCTATGTTCACAATATTTTCATCTCCTGTTAACATTAAACTTTCTTGAGGAACATCGGCCACTCCACCGCCTTGAGAAAAACCACTATCTCTTTCTGATCTAAAACCAATATCAATTCTATTAACTTTTGTAACTTTTGGAGTTTCAACTGTCTCAATTGGAACTGGAATATGATAGTGCAATCCTGGTTGGGTAGTTTTTATAAACTTACCAAATCTAAGGACAACACCTTGTTCGTCAGGTCCTACTCTATAAAGTCCGCTTGCAAGCCAAACAAAAAGTAAAATAATTAAGATTAGACCAATTGGTTTTCCGCCTGATTTACTTCCACCAGGTAAAAATTTATTTATTTTATTTTGAATGTCTTTAATAATTGCATCTATGTCGGGTGGTGTTGGACCTCTACCTGAGCCATTTCCTCCTCCAGGGGGTGTTCCCCATGGACTTCCACCTCTACCTTGAAAATCATCTGACATATAGTTAAGTATATAGTGCCTTTAATTAGAAAAACAAGTATTGATAGCCACATGACAGATAAAAAACCAGAACCAAGTGACGCAATGAAAAAAAAACTGGAGCCTAGAAAGTTCACTAAAAACCCAATTCTTGGAACAAAATTTACCATAGCAATTTCAAGTGCAAAAGGTGGAGTTGGTAAATCAACTTTTGCAACAAATCTTGCTTTAGCATTAAAACAAATTGGTTGTAAGGTTGGTTTGCTTGATGCTGACATTTATGGTCCTTCAATACCAAAGATGTTTGATATAAATGAAAAACCAAAAAGTGATGGTCAAACTTTAACTCCTATTACAAAATATGACATTCAATGTATGTCCATTGGTTTTCTAGCTGATCAACAAACTCCAATGATTTGGCGTGGACCTATGGTAACTAGTGCAATTAAAACTTTCACACAAAAAGTTGGTTGGAAAGACTTAGATTTTATAATTGTTGATATGCCTCCTGGAACTGGGGATACTCAATTAACTTTTTCTCAAGAAATTAAGATGGATGGAGCAATCATTGTCTCAACTCCTCAAGAGGTAGCCCTTCTTGATGTTAAAAGAGGCATTAAAATGTTTGATAAGCTTGGAGTTAAAATTTTAGGTTTAGTTGATAATATGAGTTATTTTACTGGTGATGATGGTAAAAAATATAAAATATTTGGTGAGGGTGGAGTTAAACGAACAGCTGAAGAATTTGAAAAAGAATTTTTAGGAGAAATTCCAATAAATCCTGAGGTTGGAAAATGTGGTGATGAAGGAAAACCAATTGTTGAAGCTGATCCTGAACATGAAATTTCTAAAATATATTTAGACTTTGCTAAAAAAATTAAATCAACTTATCTTTAAGATCAAAAGAAACCATTAACTCATTCCATTCTCTTTTAGATAAGCCTGAACTATCTGGGTTAACTTCTTCCCCTTTGATTAGTTTTTGAATTATAACTTTTCCTTTGGCTGAAACCTCTGTTCCACCTACCCTATAATCCATAAATGCATCATAAGTTATAGGTACCCATTTCTTAACAGTATCTAACATGATATCTGCATAAACTCTTATTTCATATTGTGCATGACTGTCAGCTCTTAGTCTTAAGAAATTCATCAAATTTAGTAAATCTGTTTTCCAATACCACTGGGTATAAGTATTTAAAGTTAAATTCATTCTAGCAAGTTCTCTTGCAAGTCCTTTTTTATTTTCATCGATCGTTGAGCCATCAAATCTTTCATTCAGCATCATTTCATAATTGTCATAGGTTCTTTCAGCATCATTTTTTAAAAGTTCCAAAACTTCTTTTGCTTGTTCACCTTCAATAACATCTCCTCTTCCTTGTCTGTTACTTGAAGATTGTGCTGCTAAATTTTCTTGTGATGGTAAATAAAATTCTTTATCTAAAATTGAATACCTTGCTGAATACTCATTAACATTTGCTGTTCTATGTCTAATCCATTGTCGTGCAATAAAAATTGGAAGTTTAACATGATATTTAATTTCACACATTTCAAATGGAGTGCTATGCCAATGTCTCATCAAATATTTTATAAGGCCTGCATCTGTTGAAACTTGCTTGGTTCCTTTTCCATAGGAAACTCTAGCAGATTGAACAATTGACGTGTCATCTCCCATGTAATCAATAACTCTTACAAAACCATGATCAAGCGCTGGCATTGCTTCATAAAGAATGTTTTCAAGTGCAGGAGCAGTAACCCTTTTTGTTTGATTTTGTTGGGCCTGTTGATCTTTGATTTCTTGTGATTGTTCTTTTGTTAATTTCATGATTTTTATTGAATCTCCTTCAAATGCTTTTATAGTAATAGTGTTGGCTTGCCAACTACGACGATAAACGAATTTCGTAATAACCATTACGGACGTGGGGGCAGTACCCACCACCTCCACCATTTACAACTTAAGGGGGTGAAATAGGATCGACGGGTGACTAAAGGTTATTCTTTCGTTCGGGATTGTTCCACCGTGACGGGCTAAACTTTAAATGCTAACGAAAGTTACGCTATTGCTGCATAATTAACTTAGGTTAATTATAGAAGCACGGTCTGGGGCACCGGGTAACAGAACGCCCCTATTAATTTATAAATTTACTTAAATCAGGTTTAAAATATTTAGGACCCTTCATAACTTTTCCAGCATCATTATAAATAGGTTTGCCGTCTTCACCTAGCTTACTCATATTTGAATTTTGAACCTCTTCAAAACATTTATCAAGATCGATACCAAATGCATGTCCAGCCCCATAAGTTACATACAATATATCCGTTAAAGCGTCAGCAACTTCTAAAAGATCTTTATTTTCCATTGCAATTTTAAGTTCTTCTAGTTCTTCTTTAATTAGATCATATCTTAAAGTATTTATCTTATCAGAGCTAAAAGAAGGCTTAGTTTTAACCTCTTGGCCAAAGGTTTTCATAAAAGTTTTTACTTTGTTAAAATTTGTCATTTAGCTCCTGTAAGTTTTTTAATTTTAATATATAAGTATACTAAATTAAGAATAATATATTAATCAATGAAATTAAGAAAAGAATTTGACAGTATTGGAAGTATAAACGTTCCTAATGATAAATATTGGGGAGCGTCAACCCAAAGATCTAATAAATTTTTTAACATTGGAAAAATTTTAGTAAATATTTCAATAATTAAATCAATAGCAATTATAAAAAGATCAGCAGCGTTAGTACATTTTAAAGAAAAACAGATTGATAAAAAAATTACTAACTCAATCATAAAGGCTTCTGATGAAGTGATAAAAGGAAAACTAGATGAAAACTTTCCTTTAAAAGTTTGGCAAACAGGTTCTGGTACTCAAACAAATATGAATGTAAATGAGGTTATTGCAAATAGAGCAATTGAGATATTGGGTGGAAAAAAAGGTTCAAAAAAACCTGTTCATCCAAATGATCATGTCAATAAATCTCAATCAACTAATGATGTTTTTCCAACAGCTATGCATATATCTGTTGCTCAAGAAACTGTATCAAAATTATTGCCAAATTTAAAAATTTTAGAAAAAGAATTAGCTAAAAAATCTAAAGAATTTAAAAGTATTATTAAAATTGGTAGAACCCATTTACAAGATGCAACCCCATTATCACTTGGTCAAGAGTTTTCAGGATATCAAGTTCAATTAAAGAAATCTATTGAAAGAATAGAGTTTGCCCTTAAAGAGATATTCTTTTTAGCACAAGGTGGCACTGCTGTTGGAACTGGAATTAATTCAAGAAAAGGTTTTGATAAAAAAATTGTTAAAGAAATTGCTAAATTTACAAAATTACCATTTAAACCTGCCATAAACAAATTTGCTGAATTGGCTGCTCACGACTCTATTATAAATTTCTCAGGAACTTTAAATACTTGTGCTGTTGCATTGATGAAAATATCAAATGATATAAGATTTCTTGGATCAGGACCTAGAGCTGGATATGGAGAATTAATTCTTCCTGAAAATGAACCTGGCTCATCTATTATGCCTGGTAAAGTTAATCCTACGCAATGTGAAGCTGTTACGATGGTTTGTGCCAATGTTATTGGAAATCATACGGGTATTACTGTTGCTGGTTCTCATGGTCACTTTGAATTGAATGTATTTAAACCAATGATAGCCCACAATGTTCTTCAATCCATAGATCTTATTGCAGATAGTACAAAAAATTTTGCTCTCTTTTGTGTTAAAGGAATTAAAGCTAATAAGAAAAAAATTAAAGAGCATCTAGATAACTCTCTAATGTTAGTTACTGCTCTCGCTCCTAAAATTGGATATGACAATGCTGCAAAAATTGCAAAAACTGCTTTAAAAAATGGAACTACTTTAAAAGAAGAAACTTTAAAAACTGGTCTTGTAAAAGAGAAGGATTATGATCAGATAGTAGATCCTAAAAAAATGATTTACCCCTCATAAGCATCAAGTATATTATTTAATAATCTTTTAGTTTTAACTTTATTATTTAAATTATTATCCTCAAATTCCTCAATAATATTTAAAATTTGATCACCTACTTTATTATTGTCAATTTTGACATTATTAAATTTAATTACATTATTTGAAAAATCATAATCAAAATTTATTAAAACATTATTAATTTTTCTTCTAGATTTTTTTTTTGTGTTAAGAGATGAGAATAATTCATTACTATTCTTGATATCAAAAAATAAATCTGTATTTAAAATTAATCTATTATCTTGGACAAATAAATTACTATTGCTTAACTCAAATGATCCTATGTCACTATTAATAAATTTTGTTTTATCAAAGTTTATTTTGCCATTAGTTATATTTAGATAGATTTTAGAATTTTGAAAAAGATTCTTTTGGTTATTTGAATTAGCATTGATAAGAGTTTTTAAACTTATATTGCTATTAAATAATGATCCTGATTTTAGTAATTCTATTAAAATAGGATTAAAATTTAATAGCTCAGATATATTATTATGATTTAAATCAATTTTTAAATCTAGATCAAATGGATTAATTGATAAAATTCCATTGTAGTCAATTTTGTTATTTTTAATTCTTGAGTTTTTGGAAAAAAAAATAACACTGTTGTTGCTTAATTTAAATTCTGAATTTAATAGAGTTCCTAAAAAAGTAACAATATTATTTCCTTTAGCTTGACCATCATTATCAATAATATAGTTATTATTAATTTCTAAATTAAGAGATTTTGCATTAAATGAAATTTTTTTTTCAATTTGTTGATCATTTTTACTTTTTATTTCGAAAGTAAACGGTATTGAAAAAATACTCCCTTTGAGATTAAAATTGTTATGTAATACTTGATCATTAAAAAAAAGATTTGCATCATTAATTTTTACTATAGTGAATATTTCATTGATGTTATCTTTAAAAAATATATTACCTTTGTCAAATTGAATTTTTTTATCAGAAAGTTTATCGTTAATTGAACTATTATATCTTTTTAAATCAATCCCTGATAAAGAAAAATTTGCATCTTTTATAATAATATTTTTTAAAGTAATTTTTTCTTTATCAAAAAAATTACCTTGACTGATAAATACTTTTAAATTTCTAACCTCAGCTATTATTTTTTTATTATTTGGCTCATTTGATAATATATTGGTATCTTTAATTAAAAAATGTGGAGATGGAAGAATACGGTAAGAAATATCTTCAGTAGATGTTAAATTAATTTTAAATTCACTAAGAAGATTTTTTTTGATTTTTTCCTCTACCCAGGTTTTATCGTATATACTGGGTAGTAATAAGTAAAAAATATATAAAAACAATGAACCAATTAAAGTTATTAAAACTTTATTTAATCCACTAATATTAAATTTATTATTTGTTTTATTCTTAACTTTGAATATTGTCTTTTGTATTAAGTTATTAAAAGTTTTAATAATTTTTTTCATAAATGCTGTTAAAATTAAAATATCTTATAATGAAATTTAAAAAATGATAAACTCTGAATATCTAAGCAATCTTAACGCAGCTCAAAAAGAGGCTGTTATGCATTTAGATGGCCCACTTTTAATAGTTGCGGGCGCAGGTTCAGGTAAAACTAAAGTTTTAACGTCTAGGATTGCTCATATTATTAATGAAAAAAAGGCTTTTCCCAATCAAATACTATCTGTAACCTTTACTAATAAAGCAGCAAAAGAAATGCAAAACAGAGTTAGTGCCATACTAAATTCTGAGGCTATTGGCTTAACATGGCTAGGAACTTTTCATTCAATTTGTGCAAAATTATTGAGAAAACATGCTCCTGCAGCTGGTTTAACATCTAATTTTACGATCATTGACACAGATGATCAGGTAAGACTAATTAAGAATATATGTAAAGCTGAAAATATAGATATTAAACAATTAGCTCCAAAATATATTTTATCCATTATTGATAGATGGAAAAATAAAGGATTTTATCCAAATGAAGTCATTATAAATAAAAATGATATTTATGAAAAAACTGTACTTCCTTTATATAAAATTTATCAGCAAAAACTATTAGATTTAAATGCGTGTGATTTTGGAGATCTAATTTTACATGCTGTAAAAATTTTAGAAAAAAATTTAGATATAAGAGAAATATATTCAAATAATTTTAAATATATTTTGGTCGATGAATATCAAGATACAAACTACATTCAGAGTAGATGGTTATATCTATTATCGGAAAAACATAAAAATTTATGCTGTGTTGGAGATGATGAT
The DNA here is from genome assembly GCA_943789075.1 of uncultured Candidatus Pelagibacter sp. Lineage (GTDB taxonomy): Bacteria > Pseudomonadota > Alphaproteobacteria > Pelagibacterales > Pelagibacteraceae > Pelagibacter. The sequence continues at coordinate 57,000 of CALSSS010000002.1, forward strand.
CAATCTATTTACAGTTGGCGTGGTGCAGAAATCAAGAATTTTTTAGAATTTGATAAGGTTTATGAAAATGTAAAAGTAATAAGATTAGAAGAAAATTATAGATCCTCACAAAATATTTTATCCGTTGCCTCAAATTTAATAGCTAATAATCAAAATAGAGTTGGCAAAACTTTAAAAACCACAATGGATGAGGGTGATTTAGTTAAACTTAATTGTTTTAAAAATGGAAAAGATGAAGCAATAGGAATTTCAGATGAAATAGAAAACAAATTAAAAAAAAAATATTCTTTTAATAACATAGCAATTTTAGTTAGGGCAATTTTTCAAACTAGAGAATTTGAAGAACGTTTTTTAAAAATTGGTCTTCCTTATAGGATCTTGGGAGGTACAAAATTTTATGAAAGAGCAGAGATTAAAGATTGTGTTGCATATTTAAGGTTAATTCATCAACCTAAAGATGATTTAGCATTTGATAGAATAATAAATAATCCTAAACGATCTATAGGTGAAAGTACTATTAAATTAATACATGAATTTTCAAAAGAAAACTCCTTAAGTTTAGAAATTTCTTCTAAGCAATTAATTGAGCAAAATTTAATTAAACCAAAAACTAAAATAGGCTTGAGTTCTTTTTTATTTTTAATGGATAAATGGAGAAATGATATCAATATAAAAAAAATTAACCATGTAAAATTACTCCAGCTAGTCTTGGATGAGTCGGGCTACTCTTCAATGTTGAAAAATAAAAAAGACGTAGAAAATGAAAATCGGCTAGAGAATATTAAAGAGCTTCTCAGTGCAATGAAAGAATTTGATAATTTAGAGAGTTTCTTAGAACACGTTGCATTAGCAACATCAGTTGATCAAGATTGGGATGGTGAAAAAATTAATATGATGACTATGCATGGCTCAAAAGGGCTTGAGTTTGATGTGGTTTTTCTACCTGGATGGGAGGAGGGACTTTTTCCACACCAAAAATCAATTGAAGAAAAAGGTCAAAATGGACTTGAAGAGGAAAGAAGGTTGGCTTACGTAGGAATAACTAGAGCAAAAAAGAAAGCGCTTGTGTCTTTTGCAATGAATAGGTTTTACCAAGGAAATTGGATTGATAGTATGGCCTCAAGGTTTATCGATGAACTGCCAGAAGAATTTTTAGAAAAAAACTCATATTTCGATGACAGTAAAGATGATGATTTTGAATTTAATCAAGATTTTGAAGCCAATGAAGAAATAAGAAGCCCAGGTTGGATACGATATCAAAAAAGAATTAAATGATTATAAAAAAAATAAATAATTTAAGAAATAAATTCAAAAAATATAAAATTGATGGTTACATTGTTCCTAAAAATGATGATTATTTTTCTGAATATGCCAAAAATGATAGATTAAAGAAGATTACAAAATTTTCAGGTTCAGCGGGCTTAGCTGTTATTTTAAATAAAAAAAATTATTTATTTGTTGATGGTAGATATACTATTCAAGCTCAACAAGAATCTTCAGATAATTATAAAATAATTGAGATTCATAAAAAACTTCCAAATGAAATTATTAAAAATCTAAACTTAGGTTATGATCCAAGTCTATTTACAAAAAATATACTTAAGAAATATTTTTCAAATAATAATTTAACTGCAATAAACCATAATTTAATCGATCAAATATTTAAATTTAAAAAGATAAAAACAAAACCTTTTTTTTCCTTGGATAAAAATGTTGTAGGCGAATCACATCATTCAAAAATTTCTAAAGTAGTAAAATTTATTAAATCAAATAATGCTGATTATTTGTTTGTGAGTGCACCAGAAAATGTTGCATGGTTACTAAATATTAGAGGCTATGATAGTCCTAGCAGTCCAATACCAAATGCAAGATTGATTATTAGTAAAAATAAAAAAATATATCTAATAACTAAAAAATCTAACGCAAAAACTATTATTAAAGAAAAAAAAATAAATACAAAATATATTGTTGATGAAAATAATTTATCTAATTTATTCTACCAGTTAGAAGAAGGTAATTTTATAATTGATAATAAGTCTTGTTCAATTTTATATGAAAACATCATAAAAAAAAGATTCAAATTATTAAAAATTGAAGATCCAATTTATAAATTGAAATCTATTAAAAATGAGCAGGAGATAAAACATATGATTGAAGCTCATAAAAAAGATGGGTTGGCATTAACAAAATTTATTTATTGGATTAAGAATGTTAATAAAAAAGTAATCACAGAAGTTGATGCACAAAATAGATTGGAAAAATTTAGAAAATTAAATCCAGCCTATTTATTCCCAAGTTTTAATACAATAGCTGGTGCAGGATCTAATGGGGCCATAGTTCACTATAGAGCAACACCTAAAAATACTAAAAAGATCAAAAAACAAGACCTTTTATTAGTTGATTCAGGTGGTCAATATAAATTTGGTACAACAGATGTTACTAGAACCATTTGTTTTTCTAAGCAAAAAAAATCCATAATGAATGCTTATACTAATGTTTTGAAGGGACATATTGCAGTTGTTCAAACCAATTTAAATAAAATTAATACTGGAAAAAAAATAGATATTAGAGCTAGAAAATTTTTAAAAAAAGTAGGCTTAGACTATGCACATGGAACAGGACATGGTGTTGGTTTTTTCTTAAATGTTCATGAGGGTCCACAATCAATTTCAAAATATAATAATATTAAATTAACCAAAGGAATGATTTTGAGTAATGAACCTGGGTTTTACAAAAAAGGTCATTTTGGAATTAGAATAGAAAATTTGATATATGTAAAAAAATTTAAAGATAAGTTATTATTTGATAATTTTACGCTTGCTCCCATAGAAAAAGATTTGATCAATTACAAGCTACTAAACAAATCTGAAAAAGATTATTTATTTAGATATCATTTAAAAATTTACTCTGAGTATTCATCTTCATTAAATAAAAATGAAAGAAGATGGTTAGCCAGTCTTATTTAGCATTTTTAATAATTCTTTTTGATCAATAATTTTTATATTTAATTCTCTTGCTGTATTTATCTTTTTAATAGTTGGTTTTTCACCTGCTATTAAATAATTTAATTTTTTGTTCACATTACTAATTATTTTTCCTGAATTTTGCTCAATTAAAGATTTTGCCTCTGCTCTACTAATTCCATTTAACTTACCTGTGAGCATAAAAGTTTTATTATTCAATAATCCTTTATCATTTATTAAAATCATATTTTGTATTTTAAGTTTTTTTCTCAATTCAGATAGCACATCTAAATTTGTTTTATTTAAGAAAAACTTTTTTATTGACTGAATTTGAGTATTACCAATACCATCAATATTCGATAAAATTTCTATATTTTTATCCTTTGATAATTTAAAAAAATTATCTGCAGTTTTTAAATGCTTTGCTATAAGTTTAGCATTTTCTTGTCCTATATGCCTAATTCCTAGAGCGTAGATAAACCTATCTAAAGAGATTGTTATTTTTTTTTCAATTGAAAATTTTAAATTTTTAACAGATAATTTTCCCCATCCTTCTAATTTTTCTATTTTATCATAATTAAAATTAAAAATATCTTGTGGGAATCTTATTAGCTTTAAATTCCAAAAGTTTTCAACAATCTTTTTACCCAATCCATCAATATTAAATGCCTCTTTTGATACAAAATGTTTAATTTTTTCTATTGCAATTTTTTCACATTCATATCCCTCACTAGTACATCTTCTAACAGCATCTTTTTTTTTTGTTGTCTCATTATAATCTTTGACAGTTTTGTTGCCACACGATGGACAAATGAGAGGGAAATTAAATTTTTTAGAGTTTTTATTTCTTTTTTTTATATCAACTGAAACAACATGGGGTATTACATCGCCTGCTCTTTCAACGGTCACTGTATCCCCAATTCTTATATCTTTCCTAATAATCTCATCTTCATTATGAAGTGTGGCATTAGAAACTATAACACCACCAATATTAACTGGCTTAATCTTTGCAACAGGTGTTAGGGCGCCTGTCCTTCCTACTTGGATCTCAATATTTATTATTTCAGAAATTGAGCTATTAGCTGAAAATTTATGTGCAATGGCCCATCTTGGGGCATTAGCAGCAAATCCTAATCTTTTTTGTAAACTAAAATCATTAACTTTATAAACTACACCATCTATATCAAATGCTATTTCTTTTCTTTTTTCCTCTAAATTCTTATGATTAAGCATTAAATTTTTGATGCCTGATATTTTTTTATTAAATGGATTTGTCTTAAAACCCCAGACTTTTAAATTTTCTAAAAATTCTGTTTGATTATTAATTTTCATCTCTGATGTATAACCAAAGGTATAAGCAATAAATTTTAATGGAATTTTAGCAGTAACATTGTGGATCTTTCTGTCTTAGTGATCCTGACGCGGCATTTCTAGGGTTTGCAAATTTTTCACTAATCTTTTTAAAGTCATCATTTTCTATAAACACTTCACCTCTAATATCAATTTCATTAGGAAAATTTTTTGCACTTACATTCTGTGGGATATCCTTAATTGTTTTTAAATTTTCTGTAATATCCTCTCCTTCGACTCCATCACCTCTGGAAAGTCCCTTTATAAATTTTCCATTAATATAAATTAATGATGCTGATATTCCATCAATTTTTGGTTCAGCACTATAATCAATTATACTTATCTTATCTAAGCTTAAAAAATTAAATATTTTTTTTTCAAAGTTTTTTAAATCTTCTTCATTAAAAGCATTTCCAAGTGATAACATTGGAACTTTATGTTTTACTTTCTCAAAATTTTTTGATGGTTTAAATCCTACAACTTGTATGGTGAATGTTTGCTTTTTAAAAATAAATATTTTTTTTCTAAATCAATTATCTGCTTTTTTAAGAGATCATATTCTTGATCTGTTACAATAGAGTTGTTTTCTTCATAATAAGCTTTGTTTAATTTTTGTATTATTTTTATTTTTGTAAATAATCTTTCTTAATTTTCTTTCTTTATTCATTTTTTAAATCAAATCTAGATTTTATTTTTTCTTTTATCCTTTTGTTTATTTTTTTTTAGCGTTTTCATCATATTTATAATCTTTATTAAATATTTTATAAGATTCTTTATACCACTCACTGGATACATAATTATATCCTAACAAATTTGCATATTTTTTAGACTCTTCAACTAAACCAATCTTGTAATGATTTCTCAACTAATCTATGAACTGCTTCTTCGACATAAATTGTAGTTTCATAATCTTTCTAATACATTTTTAAATCTATTTAATTGCTGGTATCCATTTTTTTCTTTTTAAATAGTGCCTACCTATAATACATTTCTTTTGCCAGCAAGTCTATCTTTAATAAGCTCTATTTTAAATTTGGCATCAAGAGCAAAATCAGTATTGGGATATTCTCTTATATTAACTTCAAACTCTTTTTTTGACTTCAAGTAATGGTTCTAAATCTTTTTTTTCATCTACAATATTTTCATAATAACACATAGCTAATAATAATGAGCATAGTCATTATTATATGATTTGGATATTTCCTCATAAATCTTTAATATTGATAGATTGCCTCCAAATAATAATCTTCAGAATAATAGGCATAAGCTGACATTAGAGATGCATTTGGTGCCCATTCTGATTGTGGAAATAATAATTCAGCTTCTCTAAATTTTTTGCTGCATACAGGGTGTCTCCATTTAATAGCTTCCTATAGCCCTCCTCATGTAGCTTGTATCATTTGTAAATTCTATATCAGTCTCTTTAATAACAGTAATTTCTTTTTTCTTTACTGACATGCATGTTAAAAAAATAGTTAAAGTTATTAAGTTTATATAAAAATTTATTTCATTTTTAATCTATTTATATAATACAAAAAAATTATCTTTATGCAATAGATCTTAAATGACTTTTATTTACAAAAGCATGTGGCAGGTTTTTTTCTGTAATTTCGATTAATGAAAAATTTTCATCATTTTCAAAAACTTTTCTTAGTAATTGATTTGTAAGCTTATGGCCACCTTGAGAACAAACTATTTTTCCAATTATTTTATAGCCAGCCAAGTATAAATCACCCATGCAATCTAAAATCTTATGATTAACAAATTCTTTTTGATTTCTAAGTCCATTTTGATTTAATACCTGATTATCTTTAACAACTATTGCATTATCAAGACTGCCTCCTTTTGCTAGACCCATTTCTTTTAATTTTTCTATATCTTCAAACAAACAAAATGTTCTAGAGTTATAAATATCACTCAAGTCAGATTCAAAAACCTTTACCGAGTTTCGTTGTGTTCCTATAAATTCATTTGTATATTTTAGTTCAAAATCTATATCTAAACTAATTTTACTTGGCTCAATAGTTATTGTTTTATTTTCATCTATAAATTCTATTTTCTTTAAAATCTTTATAATTTTAATTGGAGCATCACTATTTTTAATCCCAATTTTAGAAATAGCTTCAACAAAAAGTTTTGCTGAACCATCTAAAATTGGCACTTCTTGATTATCAATTTCAATTAATGCATTATCAATGCCTAAACCATATAACGCTCCCATTAAATGTTCTATAGTTGATACACTTACCCCATGATCATTTGAAATAGTCGTGCAAAATATTGCACTGCTTACATTAAATATATTTGGAACAACAACATTATTCTCTTTTAAGTCTATTCTTTTAAAAATTATTCCAGTGTTTGGTGCGGCAGGCTTTACAGTCATAGTTACAGCTAAGCCACTATGAAGACCAACACCATTAAATGTAATATCTTGATTAATAGTTTTTTGATTTAAAACAGACATTGAAGCCTTATAAATAGTTAGATTAAATTAAGAAAAACAAGAAATGTTACGGTAATTTACTAGAATTTTTTAACCTGATTATCTAAATAAGTGAAAAAGCTTTTCAAAAAAACCATGTTTTATTGATTTTTTTGGGACTATTACAACCTCTTGTTTATTTGGTTTTGAAATTAATCTAAAGCCTGACCAACAAATATCCTCAAGAGTTTCTTCTAAAAAATCAATATCATTTACAAAAGAAATGTTATCTTTGAGCTTACTATCAAGTATTTTAGATCCTTGACCAGTTAATACCATCTTAAATTTTTCAGTTAAAAATAAATTTGATTTAATTGATTTATTACACAGCTCAAGAATTTCTTCTGTTCTAGCAAAAATTATTTTTTGAAGCATATCTGTAGATTTAATTTCTTCACTTAAAATGTTGGATTTTGATCAAAATTCAGTTTAATTTTTTCAGACTTCTGTAAACTTATATCTAATACCTTGGAAAGATCTTTTGTAATATGGTTACCACCAACAGATAAAACATCTAACATAGCTATATTTTCATTTAAATACGTAATTATAGATGTTTTATCAAATCCAACATCAATAAATGATACGGGCCCACTAAGATTTAAGTTACTTTTATAATGAATGGATTTTGCGTAGCTTGTACAAATAATTCTATCAACTAAAATATTTAATCTAGAAAAAATATCTTTAAAATTTAAAACTAATTCTAAAGGTAAGCAAATAAAAAGTATGTCTAAAGAAAAAAAATTACAATTAATTTTATCTGGTAAAAAGGGGTAATCAACTCCATCAATCTTATAATTATTAATGATGATATGAGCTATATTGTAGCCAGTATAATATTTTAAAATTTCTTGTTTTGCCTCTTGAACTAAAAATTTTATATTTTCTTTTTTTAATTTTGATCCATCAAGTTTTTTGGATAAAGAAATACTTATTGAGAGCATCTTAGGGCTATCTATCATCAGATTTACACTGTTGATATATTTGTTTGAGTCTCTCTCAAGTGAATTTACAATTTCTTTAATTTTTAACTCTAGGCTTATATTGTCTTTAAGAAATTCACTTTCTGTAAAGTATGCATCATTGTCATTATCTATATTAAATGTTGCTGCTCTTATTTTAGATGAACCACAATCAAAAAAAGTTTGATAATTTGTATTAGACATTAATTTATTGTTAAACGATCCTTTACCCTAAGATCTATAATTTTTTTATTAACTTGATCGTCTTCAATAATCTTATATGCAAGATTTAAAGCTACTAAGGAATTTTCTAAAGGCAACTTAATCAGAATATCGTTATTGGTTAAAATATCCCATCTATTTGACTTAAAAAAATATAATGTCTTAAATCTATCAAAGGTAAACTTTGATTGTTCAATATCTTTTTTTAAACTTAAAAAGCTTTTTGATTTAAAATCTCCAAACAAGAAAGGTAAATTTTCTGAATTTTTTGCAGTCTCTAATAAGTTTACCATTTGCTCCAACTAATAATTTATTGTCATTTGATGTTCGGGCTAGATATCTGGTGGGTGTAATATTTATCACTATATTTCCAGGATAAATTCGTTTAACGCTATATTTTTCTATAATATTGTAGTCATCAATTATGTCGACAATTTCTTTACGATTAATGAATAAAATATTTTTATTAACTAAACTTTTAAGTCTATTTGAAATGTCAAAATTATTATCATTTGAAAGACCTTGAATTGTTATTTTATTATTTGTAGATAAGTATTCTTTATTGTTGAGTGTAAATTTACCACTTATTGTACTTAATGTAATTAGCAATATAAAATAAATTACTATTTTATTTTTTTTACCTATTGATTGATGCATCTTTTAAAATCCACTCAATTAATTTGATAAAAGTTATACCTTTGTGACTAGCAATTTCTGGTACTAATGAAAGTTTAGTCATACCTGGCTGTGTATTAATTTCTAGTAAATAAAATTTACCTTTATGATATTTAAAATCTGATCGTGATACTCCTCGACAGCCAACTATTTGATGGGCTTTATTTGCGATGTTTTCAACCTTACTCAAATCTTTTTTAGATAAATCTACAGGAATTATGTGTTTTGTTTTAGCGTTTGAACTATATTTTGCTTCATAGTCATAAAATTTTCTTTTAGGTTTTAACTCAATTGTACCAAGCACTTTTTGGCCCATTACGGCAACCTGTATTTCTCTTCCTTCAATAAACTCTTCAATTAAAATTTGTTTATAAATGTTTAATTTTTTCAAATTTTTTATGAAATCTTTTTTTGTACATATATAAACATGTACACTTGATCCCTCATTTATTGGCTTTATTACAACTGGAAATTTTAATTTTTTATCAATTTCTTTAGTTATATTTTTGATTGGTCTTAAAAAATCGAACTTGATATATTTTGGTGTTAAAATCTTGTTTTTAAGAAAAATTTTTTTTGATAATTCTTTATCCATAGCGATTGATGATGCAAGTATACCTGAATGAGTATAAGGAATTTTTTGTGTTTCTAAAATTGATTGAATATAGCCATCTTCTCCATATTGTCCGTGCAAAGCATTAAAAATTATATTTGGCTTAAATGATTTTATATTTTTAAGTAAATTATTATTTGGTTCACTTATTTTAGTTCTATAACCATTTTTTTTTAACTCATTAAAAACTTGCTTTCCAGTATCTAAACTTATTAATCGCTCTTTGGATATTCCTCCACAAAGTACTAAGATTTTTTTTTTCATAGCTATTCCAATATTTTTATTTCTTTTTCAAGTATAATTCCTGTTTTTTTTTTAACTTGTTCCTGAACAAAGTTGATTAATTTAATCATATCATTGAAACTAGCGTTACCTTTATTTACAAAAAAATTAAAATGTTTTTCTGAAATACTAGCATCTCCAAAATTCAAATCTTGTGGCACAGACTCTTTAATTAATTGCCAAACTTTTTTATCTGATTGATTAATAGGATTTTTAAAAGTGCTACCACTTGTCTTTATTTTAGTTGGTTGAGAGTTATCTTTTTTATCTTTTAACTCTTTGATTTCAGTTTTAATCTTTTCTTTATCTTTATTGAAACCTTTGAAAGAAGCACTTAAAAAAATCAAATCTTCTGGTAAGTCATTATTTCTATATTCAAACATAATTTTTTTAGCAGGTATTGTTAAAACTCTACCATTCCTGATCAATGGCTTGCACAGATAGAAGTATGTCTTTAAATTCTCTGTTAAAACAGCCAGCATTCATTCTTAAACCACCACCAACGGTACCTGGTATACAAGCTAAAAATTCGAAACCGCCCACTTCATTTTCCATAGCAAAGTCTGATAATTTTTTATCAGAACAAGCACTGCCAGCAATAATTGTACTATTGGGAAGCATCGAAATATTGGCAAAATTTTTACCTAATTTAATAACAACACCTTCATAAGTTTTATCACTTATCAGGGTATTAGAGCCAGCACCTAGAATATAAATTTTTTCTTTTAAGCCAAATTTTTTTAAAAATAGAATTAAATCTGACAAATTATCAGGTTTAAAATATGCCTTAGTTTTACCACCTATATTGAACCAATTGCTTTTCTTTAGATCAAAATCAAATAAAAATTTACTATTGATCTCACTTGAGAATTTTTTTAATTCTTCTAATTGCATTATATCAATTTTGGAAGTTCTCTCATCCAGGAAGAAATTGTCCCTGCACCCATTCCAACAACTATTTTTTTTCCATAAATATTATTTTTAATAAATTTTGCTAATTGATACTGATCATTAACCATAAATAATTTAACATTAGAATTTTTAATAATTTCTTTTGCAAAATTCATGTAATTAAATCCAAGCTTAATTTTTTCACCTGCAGCATAAATTGGGCACAAAATAACTGTGTCTGCTTTTTTAAAAGATAGGCTAAATTCTTTTTTTAAATCTTTTAATCTTGATATTCTATGAGGTTGAAATATACAAATAACTTCTTCTTTTTTATATGCGGCTCTAACTCCATTTAAAACTTCTTTTATTTCAGTTGGATGATGGGCATAATCATCATAAAAATGAGTTTCTCTGTAGCTAAAAATTTTATTAAATCTCCTTTGAACACCTTTAAATTCTCTTAAACCATTTTTTATAAGTTTTGGAGAAATTCCAATTGTTAATGAAACAGCTGCTGCAGCAGTTGAATTACGTATATTATGAATACCAAGAAGGGGGATCTTAATATTTTTTATATTCAAATTTTTCTTCCCAGGAAGCTTTATTGATAAATCATATTCTGAAAAATCTTTTAATTGTTTTATATTTTTTATATAAAATTGAGATTTTGGGTTTGTTCCATAAGTAAAATAATTTTTTATTTTTAGTCTCTTTAATAAATCATTATTATTTTTATCATCAATACATATGAATGATTTACCAAAAGTGGGAACTTTATTTATAAATTTTATAAACAAATCTTTAAGATCATCCATGGAACTGTAATAATCCATATGTTCTCGGTCTATATTTGTTATTATAGAATAGGTTGGAGGCACATAAATAAAACTTCCATCAGACTCATCCGCTTCTAATATACACCAATCACTTTTTCCAAGCTTTGCTGAATTTTTAATTGCATTTAGTACTCCACCATTAATGATTGTTGGATCTAATTTCGTTTTTGCAAAAATTGCTGCTAATAAAGATGTTGTAGTTGTTTTACCATGAGAGCCTGTCACAACAATATTTTTAGTTAAAGAGACTATATTTGCCAACATTTGTCCACGTTTATAAATTGGCAGCATCTTTTTTTTTGCTTCAATTAATTCTGGATTATTTTTTTTAATGGCTGAAGAGACAACAACAATCGTTGCTTTTGAAATATTTTTTTTATTATGTTTAATATTAATCCTGATCTTACTTTTTTGTAATCTTTCTATATTTTTATTATTTTGAACATCGCTTCCCTGAATATTAAAACCCATTCTTTTCATAATAAGAGCCAGGCCACTCATGCCAATGCCACCTATACCTATAAAATGTATAATTTCAGTTTGTGCTAATTCAATTTTCATTAATAATAGAGTTAATTTTGAGATTTATATTATTCCAACTATTTTGATAGCTAAAATTTTCCATTTTAATTAGTCTTTCATTATATTCTTTTTTATTTTCAATGATATTTGTTAAAAAACTCACCATTTTATCTTCATTAATAGTATTTTGATTTAAGATCCAATTGCATCCTATTTCATTATAAAAATTTGCATTTTCAAATTGATGATTATCTTTTGAACTAGGCAGTGGTATTGCAACATGCGGTAAATTTAAAAAAACTAATTCTGCTAACGTTGTAGCTCCTGCTCTTGTAATACATAAATTTGATTTTTCCATGAAGATTGAGACATCTTCGTTGTATTCAAACAATTCATAATCAATTTTATTTTCTTGGTAGGTCTTTTTTATACTAGTAAAATTATTTATGTTTGATTGTTGGTAAACTTTAAATTTATATTTTTTTGATAGTTTGACTATTGAATTTTTAATCAATGTATCAAAAATTTTTGCTCCTTGACTGCCACCAATAACCAGAAGTTTAATTTGATCATTTATTGTCTTAGTTTTATTAAGTTCATAAAATTTTTTTCTTAATAAAGGGGGTATAATTTCAATTTTATTTTTTAGATTTTTAGGAAAATTTTTTATTTTATCAGAATAACAAAATATTTTTTTACAATATCTTAGAAAAAGCTTATTAGATCTTCCAATAACAATATTTGGTTCAAATAAATACAACTTTATGTTTAATAACCTTGATGCTAAACATAATGGTAAGGACATATAACCACCTGTCGATATTAATACTTCTGTCTTTTTTTTTTTTAGAAAAATGAAAGATTTGATTGTTAAAACTAAGATTTTAAAAATATTTAAAGGGAGTAAAAAAAAATTTGTTTTAAATGGATTTATATTAAATATTGTTAAATCATAATCTTTTTGATTTAAAAATTTTAAGCCTCTATTATCACAAGTCACAGAAACTTCATTAAGATCTTTTAAATGTTGATATAATATAGTTGCTGGTACAACATGGCCACCTGAACCACCTGTACTTATTAAAATTTTTTTTTTCATCTAATTAACTTTTCTCTTGGTTAAATTTAATATTATGCCAGACAGAATAGACACACCAATAATTGATGAGCCTCCATAGCTTAAGAATGGTAACGTCATGCCCGTAGTTGGAAATAATCTGATATTCACACCAAAATGTATTAAGGCTTGAAAAATTAATAAACTTATAATCCCAGTTAATACTAATTTTATTTTTTCACTTTTTTCTAAATATATTTTTTTAAAGACGGTATAGATAAAAAATAGAAACAGGATTAACAATAATATAATAGCAATCACACCAAATTCTTCTGAAATTACTGATACAATATAATCAGTATGTGCTTCTGGAACTCTATTTTTTAATGTGCCCTCTCCTATTCCTTTTCCAAAATAACCTCCACTACTTATTGCATCTATTGCTTTATCGGACTGAAAATTATGTGTGCCGCTATTTGGGTTAAAAAAAGATAAAATACGACTTTTTATATACAAAAATTTTGGAATAAAAAAAATCATGTAAATAAATATTGATAGTAGAAAACTTAGAGCACTAATTATTATTGGTAAGCTGATACCTGATACAAAAATTAATGTAGCCCAAGACAAAAATACCAAAAGAGTCTGCCCAATATCAGGTTGGATTACCAATAAAAAGATTATTGGTAGGATTGCTATAAAACTTATGACGTATTTAAAAAAAATATTAAAATTTTTTTCTATACATAAAATAGTGGCTATAAAAATAATGACGAAGGGTTTTACAAGTTCAATTGGCTGAAACCTTGGCAGAAAAAAAAGATTAAGCCACCTTCTAGATCCTTTTACTTCAACTCCAATAATTGGCACTAAAATCAAAAAAAAAATAGAAATGAAAAATAGATATAAAGATATTTTAAATAGATTTTTTTCACTTAATGAAGAAAAAAAAATTAATACACCAATACCTAGTAATATAAATATTAAATGCTTAAAGAAAAAAAAATAATTATTAGTATCTAGTTTATCAGAGGCTATTAATGAGGTTGATACTAAAGAAAAAAATAATCCTAAACCAAATAAAAAAATAATTAATAAGAACAAAGTTTTATCTATATTTTTCCACCACTCATAATAAAATTTATATATCTCGTTAAAGTTTAGCATTTATATATTTATTAATAATTTTGTTAAAATATTTTCCTCTTTCTTCAAAATTTTTAAAACTATCAAAAGAAGCTGCTGCAGGACTAAAAAGTATTATTTTATGTTTTATTTTATGATCTGATTTTATATCTATAAATATTTTTTTTATTAAATCTTTAAGATCAAAAAAAGACTCATATTTCATTAATCTTTTTATTTTATTTATAAAAAAAATTTTATCTTTTCCAAAAATGTATGCTTTAATATTTTTATTATTTCTTTTATTTAACAATAATTTATCTCCTTTCTTTGCTAACCCTCCTACTATCCAATATACATTAGATAATGAACTTAATAGACTTACAGAAGAGGAAAAAGAAGTTGCTTTTGAGTCATTGATGACTGTCAATCTATTTGAATTATAGATTATTTGTTGTCTAAAATTAAGCCCCTTAAATTTTTCTAATGTTCTAAATAAAATATCTTTTTTAAGCTTTAATATATTTGCAACTACTAAAACAAACTTTAAGTTTTCTTTATTACCTTCTGTTAAAAAATATTGATTTTTGATACTTGAAATAGCATTAATATTCGTCTTTTTACTTATCTTGATTATTTTTACTAAAAACTTTTTTAATTTTAGATAACGTTTTATGTAAAAATTATCATAATTTAAAATAGCCAAATCATCTTTTGATTGACTTTTAATCAGTTTAAACTTTGCATTTATATATCCACTTAATAGTCTTGTGTCTATCTAGATGATCTGGCGATATATTTAAAATCATCGATATATTTGATTTAAACAATTTACTGTATGCTAACTGGTATGATGAAGCCTCAATTATGAAAATTGTCTTATTAGTTATGTTTTTCTCTAATAAAATGGGGTTGCCAATATTACCTACTAATCGAACGTCTATCTTTTGAGCCTTTATAACTTCATATAGAATTTTAGCAGTCGTAGATTTACCATTGGTACCAGTTATAGTTATTTTATAATTGTTTTTATAATTACTGTAAAAAATATCTAAATCTGTGTGAATTTTATTATAATTTTTTTTTAAAAAATTACTTAATTTACATTTATTAATATCTATTCCTGGACTAAGTATTATGTAATCAAATTCTATTTTTCTAATTTTTCCATAATTCTTATTTTTTTTGTCATCATATTCAATAACTTTGTTATTTCTTTTTAAAAATTTTGATGCTGATAATCCACTTTTACCTAAACCATAAATTAAAATTTTTTTGTTATTGAAAATATTATGAGACTCTAACATTATCTAAGTTTCAACGTCGCCAAACCTATCATTGCAAGAATTATTGAAATTATCCAAAATCTAATAACAACCGTTGACTCTGGCCAACCTTTTTTTTCAAAATGATGATGAATGGGTGCCATTCTAAAAATTCTTTTTCCTGTTAATTTAAATGATACAACCTGAACAATAACTGATACTGCTTCTAGCACAAACAGACCGCCTGTAATGGCTAGAACAAACTCATGCTTAGTAATTATTCCAATCGCTCCTAATGAGCCTCCTAATGCTAAGGATCCTGTGTCGCCCATGAATATTTTTGCAGGTGGTGCATTAAACCATAAAAACCCCAGACAAGCTCCAATAATTGATCCACAAAAAACTGCTACTTCACCCATGCCTTCCAAATAAGGAATGTTTAAGTATTCAGAAAATACAATATTGCCAGTTACATAACTTATAAATGCAAAACATCCTGCAACCAATATAACGGGTACGGTAGCTAAACCATCAAGACCATCTGTTAAATTGACTGCATTTGATGAGCCAACAATTATAAATATAGAAAATGGTATAAAGAACCAACCCAGGTTAATAATCAGGTTTTTAAAAAATGGAAAATATAAATTTGTTAATTCAGTATTTTGAGAAAAATGTGCCAATCCCAAAATTCCAACTAAAGCTATTACTATTTGTGAAATAATTTTGAACCTAAAAGATATGCCAGATGAATTCTTAAATTTAATTTTTTTATAATCGTCATAAGCCCCCAATGAACCATAACTACTTACTATGAAAAGTAAAAACCATATATGATAATTGGTTAAGTCTCCCCAAAGTAATATCCCTGAAAACAAACCTAATAATATTAATACTCCTCCCATTGTGGGAGTTCCAATTTTTTTTATAATATGGTCACTTGGACCATCGTCCCTTATTGGGTTTAAAATTTGTCTTGCTGAAAAAAACTTTATAAATGGAGTGCCTATTAACAACACAACAAACATTGAAGTAAACATGGCTAAACCAGTTCTAAATGTTAAATATTTAAAAACATTTAAAAAACCAAATTGATCAACTAAATTAACAATAAGACTATAAAGCATTAATTTTTCCGATTTTTATTTGTTTAACAAGAGTATTAAGTCCTGTTGAGTTTGAGCCCTTAATCATTAAATAATCATTATTATTTAATGAATTTTTAATCAAATCAAATATTTGAGTTTCATTTTTTAAGATTAATCCTTTTTTATCTTTATTTAACACCTTATGGGTTATCTTAATATCTTTACCAAAAACATTAATGTTTTTAAGTGATAGCTTGTTAATACTCTTGCCAATTGCCAAATGTAATGATTTTGAATATTTTCCAAGTTCTAACATATCTCCAAGAATTAAGTGTTTTTTAGAGTTTACTATTTTAATATTGTCAAAATTATTTAATGCTGACTTTAAAGACAATGGATTTGAATTATAGCTCTCATCTATTAAATAAAATGATTTTTTAGCTAATTTAATTTTTTGTATATCGCCTCTTCCTTGTGGTTTTTTGTAATTATAAAAAATATTTTTATTTAGACTATTTATATTCATAAAAATTGAAATAATTGTAATTGATGCCAATATATTTTTTAAGTCATTTTCAAAAATAGAATTGACATAAAAAAAAGTTTTTACTTTATTAACTTTTATAAATATTTTGAACTTCGACTTAACTTTAATGATTGATATTAAGTTGATATCTGAACTTTTATCTTTCAAGCTAAATGATAAAGTTTTTAATTTTCTTTTTTGGGCTAGTTTTTTATGAAAACTAAAGAAATCATCATCTCGATTTAGAACAAGATAACCATTACTTTTTATATTGTTAATAATTTCAGATTTAGCAAGTGCTATTTCATTAATATTTTTAAAATTTTTTATGTGGGCATGTGAAATATTTGTAATAACTCCTACATCTGGTTTTATTATTTTTGACAATTCATCTATTTCACCTTTTTTATCCATTCCAATTTCAAATATGCCATAATCATCATTAGCTTGTAAATTAAACACACTCAAAGGAACACCAAATTTATTATTGAAAGATTTTGGAGAGTATGTGACTTGAGAAATTTTACCCAATGTTTTTCCTGTCAATTCTTTTAAAGAAGTTTTTCCACAACTTCCTGTTATTGCAATTATTTTTGTTGATAAATTATCTCTAAGTATTGAAGAAGCTTTTGTTAAAAAATTTAAAGTATTTTTTACAATTATTTTTCTTTTTTCTTTTTTTCCTTCGCTAGCAACTACTAAGCTTGCTCCTCTAGTAAATGCTTCTTTTACAAAAAGATTACCATTATTTTTTTTTCCTTTTATTGCAAAAAAAATATCATTTTTTTTTATCTCTTTAGAGTTTATTGATGCTTTTTTTATAGTTGTTTTTGGGTTTACTGAAATATAATTAGATAAATCATTTAAAATATTAATTTTTAAATTATCTGAGAGTATTTTATTTTTTAATTTAATATTTTTTAATATTTCTTTTTTATCAGAAAAAGCTTTTTTTTTAGTTCCATAGTCTTGTGTTTCTTCGTGACCCTTACCAGCTACAACTAAAATATCTCCTGTTTTTAAATTCAAAATTGCCTGCTTGATTGCTTTAGATCTATCTGCGATCTCATAAATCTTTGACTTTTCAATCTTTTTTTTAATATCTTTTCTAATATTGCTTGGATTCTCATTTCTAGGATTGTCGTCTGTTAAATAAATTTTTTCACAATATTGATTAGCAATCATCCCCATCACTGCTCTCTTGCCCTTGTCTCTATTGCCACCACAACCAAAAACAATAGAAATCTTTTTATCTGCAAATTGTTCCTTCAAATTCAACAAACATGCCTTTAGTGCATCGGGTGTATGTGCATAATCAAGGATCACCTTAGAGTTATTTTTTATGTTACCTATTTTTTCAAGTCTCCCTCTAACAGGTTTAATATATCTAATGGAGTTTACTATTTTCTTAAATACTAAATTACTTTTTTCAGCAGCAAGCATTGCCATAAAAATATTTTTTAGTTGAATTTTTCCTATTAAATTTACTAAAATTTTATAAGTATTTTTTTTATACCTAATATAAATTAATTGCTTGTCGTCTTGATATTCAATTGAAAATTAAACTTAAGTTACTTTTTTTATTAGAAATAGTGTTAAGATTAAATTTACTCTTTAATGCTATATTTTTAATTCTTTTATACTCTTGAATTGAATCGTCTGTAATTATATTTGCTTTTTTTTCTAATAGATTTCTAAATAAGTACAACTTAGATTTTAAATAATCTTTGAAAGTCTTATGATAATCTAAATGATCGCGAGATAAATTTGTAAATATTCCAGTTTTAAATTTTAAACCATCTAACCTATTTTGTTTTAATCCATGACTAGAAGCTTCCATTATAACATTATCAATATTTTTTTTTTTAAGATTTTTTAATACTTTGTTTAATCTTATAGGATCCATTGTTGTGTTAAATGACTTGGAGGTTGAATTATTTGTTTTAACCCCCAAAGTTCCTATTGATGCTACTTTAATTTTATTTGATTTCAAAATTTGAAAATAAAAATCTACAATAGATGATTTTCCATTTGTACCTGTTACTGCTATTAAATTATTAGGTTTGTTATTATTGGTTGCATAAGAAAATTCGGATAATGCTTTTCTGGCATTTGGTGTGTTTATAAATAATACTCCTTTTTTTATTCCTTCAAATTTTAATTCTGAAACAATTATTTTTGCCCCATTTTTTATTGCATCATTTATGAAGAGAGTACCATTATTGATTGTGCCTTTAATGACGAAAAATATATAGTTATTTTTACATTGCTTACTATCAAAGCTAAATCCTGAAAAATAATAATTTTTGTATTCAGGTTTTATATTTTTAAAGAAATGCCCAATCTGCATATGAATTTTAATTTTCTATATGTTTTGTGGCCAAAATAGGCCCAATTCTTTCTATGATATTTCCAGCAACTTCAACAGAGGTCCAGCCAGCTGTATTATAAGGTGTGCCTTTTGTAGGTTGTTTTCCATCTTTGTAATAATAAATATACTCACTATTAGTTTTGGGTTCATCTAATAAAACAATTAATGCGTACTTTGGTTTTGAAGTTGGAAATATAGAGGCAAACGTATTAACTTTTAAATTAGAATAACCACCTAATGTAGTTTTTTGGGCTGTTCCAGTTTTACCACCTACTTCATATCCGTCTATGTTGGCTAATTCTGCGGTACCTTCTTTATTTGTAACAATTTTTCTTAGAATTAGATTTAATTTTTCTGAAATACCTTCCTTAATGATTCTATTTTTATTCTTAATGTTATCCTCATCTCTTTTAATTAAAGTAGGTTTAATATCAAAACCACCATTTGTAATAATCGAATATCCCTTTGCAAGTTGCAACGGTGTTGTAGTTATTCCATGTCCAAAAGAAACAGTGGCTAATTTACATTTTCCCCACTTGAACGGATATGGTTCTCCTACCTCTTCAATATCAAAATCAATTTTATTTAAAACTCCAACTTTTTCTAAAAAAGATTTAAGTTTTTCTATTTCTAACTTTTGTCCAATTCTAACTGATCCTATATTTCCAGATCTAATTAAGATTTCTTCCACTGTTAAATCTGAAGGAATATTATCACTATACTCTCCAATAGGTTGACCAGCACAACGAATTGATTTTGGCAAATCTAAAAATTCAGTATCAACATCTATTAAATTTTGGTCCAATCCAGCAGCAACTGTAAATGTTTTAAAAACTGAGCCTAGCTCATAAACACCTTTCGTTGCTCTATTGATAAAATCCAAATCTACAATTTTTTCTCTCTTGTTAAGGTCAAAATCAGGATATGAGACCATAGAAATAATTTCTCCATTATTTACATTCATTAAAATCGCAGCCGCACCTTTACTTCTAAAAATTGTATTAAATTTTATAAGCTGTTCTCTGACTAAGAATTGCACATCCGTATCAACAGTTAATTTAAGTGGTTCTTTTTTTTGCTTCAATCTATCGTCAAATGATTTCTCAATACCTGATATACCTTGGTTATCATCATCTATCTGACCAATAATATGACTAAAAAGATTTTTTTGAGGATAGACTCTAGCCAACTTCTCTTCTGGTACTATTGATTTATCTCCAAGTAACATGATTTTTTCATAATTTTCTAAAGATATTTTTTTTTCAAAATAAAAAAATTTATTTTGATCAATTTTTTTTTCAATTTCTAAATAATTCTTTTTGGGAAATAACAATTTTAAATTTATTAAAAGTTTTTGTTTATCTATAATTTCAACAGGATTAATACCAATATCAATAGAGCTAACAGTTTTGGCTAAATAATTGCCATTTCTATCCATTATATCTGCTCTGTAATTTTTTATATTAGAAACTGGTGTAACTTTTTTAACTTGTTTTAATGAGCCTAAGTGAAGAAGCTGAATAGAAAATATTATTGAAATAACTAGAAATACAAAAAAGATAAATGCAATTCTATTAAACTCTATGTTGAGATTTGTTTTACTTTTTTTATATGAAAATTTATTTTCATATTCTTCTAAAATTATATTACTTTTCTTGTGATCCATTTTTATCTTTAATTAAGTTATTTGTGACTATTTGATCATTATTTTCTCTTAATTCTTTAATTTGAGTAATATCTATTTTGATTAAATCTTTTTCAAAATATTGATTTTGATATTGAGTTAACTTTTCTGGAGAAGTCAGGAAATTATATTCTAATAATGCTTCACCAAGTTCTGTTTTTAAAGGCCTAATATTTTCTTTTAATACAAAAATTTTATCTTCAATTTCTTTTGTAGAATTTTTCACAATTGAAGTAGCTAAAACTAATATTAAAATTATTAAAAATGCTATTTTCTTCATAATTTTTGTGAAAAATTTTCAATTTTAATTAAATGATCAAATTTTTCTAAAATATCTGTTTCAAAATCATAAAAATCCTCTTTTTTTATGACGTATCTTAATTTTGCTGATCTAGATGGTGGATTTTCTTTAATTTCTTTTTCACTAGGTACAATAGGTTTCTTATTAATAGACTTAAATAAATTAACTTTTTCCTCACCTTTAGGCATGTATCTTGAAACACTTTTGTTTTCAGACAAGCTTTTAAAAAAGTATTTTACTATTTTATCTTCAAGTGAATGAAATGTTACTACCGCTATAACTCCATCTTTTTTGACTATTTTGGCTGCATTAATTAATCCATAAATTAATTCACTTATTTCTTTATTAACAAATATTCTTAGTGCTTGAAAAATTTTTGTAGCGCTATGGGTTTTGCTATTATTTTTTCTCTTTGAAGACTCTATTATCCTTACTAGCTCCTCTGTTGTAATTTCTCTTTTAGCTCTATCTTCCACAATATTGTGTGCTATTCGATTGCTGTCTTTTTCTTCACCAAAATACTTAAATATTTGTGCAAGTTCGACTTTGTCTAGAATATTTATTGCCTCTTTGGCTGAAAACTCATTTATTCCCATCTTCATATTGAGTGCACCAACAGTCTCAAAAGAAAGCCCTTTTTTTGGATCCTTTATTTGATTAAGCGAATAACCTAAGTCAAAGATCACTCCTCTTATATTTTCATTTTTAAGCTTTAAATTATTTAACTGGCTAAATTTAATGTTCTTAAATAAAAACCTATCTTCAAAAGAACTTTGAATTATATTTGCTTTTTTTTGACTTTCTAAATCTCTATCTAGTGCAATTACTTTTGTTTCAGCAAAATTTAATATTTTTTTAGAGTATCCACCTTGACCAAAGGTGCAGTCAATAAATGTGCCACCATATTGAGGGGTAATAATGCTAATTAATTCACTTAGCAGTACCGGATAATGACTTCTCACATCTGGTACTATGGTGGCTATCATTTATTTTTTTGAAGACCATTAATTCTTTTGTCTTCTTAAAAATGCTGGAATTTCAAGATCATCATCTTCAGAGTTATTTTCATTATTCTCTGTCGATAAAAAACTATCTGATTCATTTTGTTCATTATCTGAACTAAATAAATCTGGAGCTGCATCTTCATCCACACCAAAGTTTTCAAGTCCATTGGAAGTTTGCTCAGTTTCTAATGGCATATTGCTCTCTTCAGTCTCAACTGTGGTATTGAACGCTTCTTCAGTAAAAGATTGCTCATGATCAGCTGTATGATTATTTTCAACAACACTTTCAACCTCTTGAGAGTGTAAATTTTGTTGATTAATCATATCTGAAGTTGATTTATCTAAACTTGGCTCTGCAATAACTTCATTTTCTAACTTCAATGCATTTGCACCATGTGAAATGGGACTAGACATTGTTGGAGAAAAATTAAATGATTGAGCTGAACTAGCACTACCAAAGTCTGAATAACCTGGGTTTCTGTTTTGTATTCTATGAACCATATTAATTACAGATTTACCTTCAGGTTGTTGACCATCTAGTGATGTTGCAACAATAGATACTCTCATTTTACCATCTAGCTCTGCTGAGGTAATTGCACCAATAATTAATTCTGCTTCTGGATCAACTTCAGCTCTTACTTTATTTACTGCTTCATCAACTTCAAAAAGTTTAAGATCTTTTCCACCAGTGATATTTACTAATAAACCTTTGGCTCCTTTTAAAGTATAATCATCAATCAATGGATTGCTTATTGCCATCTCTGCAGCTTTTATAGCTCTACCTTCTCCTTCAGCCTCTCCTGTACCCATCATTGCTTTACCCATTGAGGCCATAACAGTTTCAACATCTGCAAAATCCAAGTTGATTAAACCAGGTCTGACCATAAGATCAGTTATACTTTGAACACCGTGCATCAAGACATTATTTGAAAGATTAAAAGATTCTTCAAATGTAGTTTGTTCATTTGCAATCTTAAATAAATTTTGATTTGGAATTACAATAATTGTGTCTACATGTTTTCTTAATTCTTCAAGTCCTTGTTGAGCTCTTCTCATTCTTGAAGGGCCTTCATATAGAAATGGTAAGTGTAACAACGCCAACTGTTAAAATATTTAATTCTTTTGCAGCTCTTGCGATGACATGTGCAGCACCCGTTCCAGTTCCACCACCCATACCTGCAGTTATAAAAACCATATTTGCACCTTGAAGAGTGTTTACAATATCATTTAAAGATTCATCTGCAGCTGCTTGACCAATATCAAGTTTTGCTCCAGCACCTAAACCTTTAGTTAAATTTAATCCAATTTGAATTCTTGCTTTCGCTTTACTTAATTTTAAATCCTGAGCATCAGTGTTGACAGCAATAAACTCTACACCTTGTAGACCATTATCTATCATTTCATTGATTGCATTTCCTCCTGCCCCACCAACACCTAAAACTAATAATCTTGGTTGTAATTCTTTTATCTCTGGCGCTTTAAAGTTAATTGTCATTTTTATTTCCCCTCATTGTTATTAAAATGTTTTTCCCATTTAAGGCTTGCTCTATTTATGTTTGCTTTTTTTCTAGCTATCACCTTAAATTTTTCAAATGCTGTTGGTTCCCATATTTGGAATGTTTGACCTTGACCAACAAATAACATGCTGTTTTTAATTTTTGCATGTTTTAATAATTTTGTAGATAAAGAAATTCTGCCTTCACTATCGAATTGTAAATTCACACTATCAGATAAAACTGATGTGGAAAAAAAATCTCTATTTTCTTCAAAGGGACTTAAAGAGTCTATGCTTGCTGAAAGTTTTTCAATTCTATCTTGTGAGCAAGCTTCAATAGATTGATTATTAAATGATGGATAACAAATAACCCCGTTATATCCTAAATTAGAAAGATGAGATCTAAAACTAGCAGGCACGGACACCCTTCCCTTTTTGTCTATTTTGTTCTCGTAAGTAGATAAAAACATATTTTTTATATTTCATAAATTCCATATTTGGGAATATATGGGATATTATGGGTTTTTAACATACTGTCAATATGTTCATTTTAGGCTTATTTGATGAAGTTTATGACAACTTGTTGTCTATCTCTTTAGAGTTTTAATTCAATTTTTAAGTTTGAAACTAATACAATTGTGGGATTAAAAATAAGAACATAAATGACTCAATTATGAATCAAAAGGTGAACACTTATTTTATTATTAAGCACTAGTTGTGGATAAGTTTGCTAGACGAACTATAAGCCGGGTTCTGTCATTAAAACTTATCATTTCTCTAGGCTTAAGATCACTCTTAAGCTCAAGCAACTAACCCTGATGACTAGCCAAAGACGGCTTTTAGTTTTGCAACAATGTCATCTCTACTTAGTCTTGCTCCCAGTGGGGTTTTCCAGCGTTCATTGTTACCAATAGAACCGGTGTGCTCTTACCACACCTTTTCACCCTTGCCATGTTATGGCGGTATATTTTCTGTGGCACTATCCCTAGGGTTTCCCCCGCCAGGTATTACCTGGCACTGTGTCTTTGCGGAGCCCGGACTTTCCTCTTTAATAAAATTAAAGCGATAAGTCGTTCATCTAGCATTTATAATTTATTACTAAACTCAAAAACTTCAAGAAAAATTTATTTAAATTCTTCCAACAAGATTTTTACTAATAAGCAAGCATTCTTGATCGATTTTACCATTAACTAATTCTTGTCTAAACCTTCTTTGAAATGCCTTTGCTAATTCTCTTAAATATTTTACTCTATTAATATTTAACGGTTTCTTTTTTGAATACCCAATCTTGAATAAATTTTTATAGAAAAAAGTTTCTTCTTCTTCGTTTATTTTAAGTTTTCTATTTTTTATCAGTTCTTGCTTATCCTTTAATGTATGCCATACCCCTATATTTTTTTTTGATAAATATTCCCAAGGAAACTTTTCTCCAGGATCTTTCTTTCTTTGTGGGGCTATATCTGAGTGTCCTAAAATATTTTTAGGAAGAATATTGTATCTCTTTATTAATGATTTAGTTAATTTTAAAAGTGAAGATATTTGTTTTTGTTTGAATTTTTTATAACCATGCTCATGTCCTGGATTTGTAATTTCAATTCCAATAGAGTTTTGATTTAAAGATTTATAATTTTTCCATGAAGATTTTCCTGCATGCCATGCAATATATAAATCTGGTACCATATTTATAATCTCTCCATTATTTTTGATAAAATAATGACAGCTAACCTCAGATTGTATATCTGTAAGTCTCCTCAAAGCATCAGATTCGCTTTTCATTCCCGTATAATGAAAAATTATGAATTTGATTTGCTTAGATGATCTTTTCTTTGGATTAAAGTTAGGTGAGTAGTTTAATGCTATCTTTAGAGCCATTTTTGGGTCATATTTATAACTAATTCTAGATTTACATTGAGATTATATACATTATATAATTAAACAATAATGAAAAAATTTTTATTAACTTCACTAATTAGTTTAATGTTAGTCACCAATGTAAGTGCTGATACTGATGGTGAAAATAATATGTCTAACAAAAATTCGGGTGAAGTAAAAGATTGTTTTGAAAGTGTAAATAGAGCAACTTTTAAATTTAATCAGGTTTTAGATGGTGTTGTTTTTGAACCTCTTGCTAAAGCTTATAGGGTTTTGCCATCTCCAGTAAGAGCTGGAACAAGTAATGCTTTAGATAATCTTTCAACACTTGTAACAATTCCTAATAATCTACTTCAAGGAGATTTTAAAAAAGCTACTGTTAATACTGGTAGATTTATAGTTAATACAACTATTGGAGTTGTTGGAATATTTGATGTCGCAGAAAAAGTAGGTTTTCCAGAATATGAAAAAGAAGACTATGGTCAAACACTTGGTGTTATGGGTGTTGGTGAAGGATGTTATGTAGTGCTTCCTGTTTTGGGGCCTTCAACTGTAAGAGACACGGTTGGTTCATTTGCAACTTAATGGGAGGTGATCCTTGGTATAATGTTACTGTTGCAAATGACACTCAATACTTTTCTGATTTTGATTATTATGCACAAGAGCAGGAGCTGGAATTGATTTTAGAGCAAAAAATATAGATTCTTTTGATAACCTAGAAAAAAACTCAATAGATTTTTATGCATCAGTTAGAAGTTTATATTTACAAGATAGACAACAAAAAATTGCAAACTCAAAGCAATAACTGAAACCCAAAACGATAGTGATTGGGAAGAAATAGAAACTCAGTAAAAAAATAAAACTTAATGAGATTAAAAAAGTTTTTAATATTTTCTTTTATCATAATAAATTTTGTTAGCTTTAATCAATCCTATTCGATGGAGCCCGATGTATTTGTTCAATCAACAGTAAATAGAGCTTCAGAAGCTTTAAATAATAAATATTCAAAAGAAGAAAAAATAGAAAAGTTAAAACAGATAGCAATTGAAACTGTTGATATAAATGGAATTGGTTCTTACACTTTAGGCTCTTATAGAAAAAATATAAGTGAAAGTGAAATACGTGAATATGAAACACTTTTTAGGCAATATTTTTTAAAAAGCTTTTCTAGTAGATTGGCTGAGTATTCAAATCCTGAAATAGAGGTTATGTCTAAAGAAAAGCTAAGTGAAACATATACAATGGTTTCTAGTAAATTAGTTGCAACTGATCAAAGACCAGAGGTTAAAATTGATTGGAGAATTTATACAAAAAATCCTGAAAACCCTTTAATTAGAGATTTAATTATTGAGGGCTTGAGTCTTGCAAGAACTCAAAAGGAAGAATTTTCATCTATCATCCAAAGTAACAATGGAGATATTAATGCTCTTTTTTCTAGTTTAAAAGAGTTCGTTAAATAATTTTTATAAAATTAATTATGGTGGGCCCGCCAGGACTCGAACCTGGGACCAATACATTATGAGTGTACTGCTCTAACCAACTGAGCTACAGGCCCTGAAAATTAAACTTTAATTATATTATAATGCAACCGATGTCTAGTATAGGTAAAAAATAATGAGAATGGTGGGACTGGTTGGTTACGCTCCAACTACCCCTGCAATGTCAATGCAGTACTCTACTATTGAGCTACAGTCCCATAAATATAATTTATCTATTAATTTTTAATTTAATCTAAATACATTAGTTTTATTTCCAACAGCATACATAATAGATAAGTTTATCCAAAAAATAGTTAAATTGTAATCTGCAAAAAAAGCACCACTGGGTAACAATGGAATAAATGAAGTTAACAAAAATGTTAAACAGCCTAATTGTAGGTAATTTTTAGAGCTAAGAATAATCTTAATTTTACTCAATATTAGACTAAATAAAATAAAAATTAAAATCACAGTTCCTACAATTCCATGTTCTGCCAAAAACTCAAAATACAGCTGATGAGGATGGGTACTACAATAATATTTAGGATTTTTTTCATTTGAGCACGTCTCTACTCTATAATTTTTATTTCCCACACCAAAAATTTTATATTTTTTAAAAACTTCAAATCCAGATTGATAAAGAGCAATATATAAATTTTTATTTGCTTCTCTCTCTATGCTAATTTCATTATTAGACTGAAAAATAGAAATTATTGGTTTAAAAAATTGACCACCATATCTTAATTTTAAAAAATTAGAGGTATTAAGCAAAAATATAAATACTAAAACTAATAATAAAACTGAAAGTATTTTTTCTTTAAATTTGAAATGATCATTCAAAAAATAAAATAAAAAAAAACCAAGAATTGCCTTAATCGAATTTGATCTTTCACCTGTTAATATTATTGCAGTAATGAAAAAAATAGTAAAAATTAAGATAATATATTTATACTTATTCAATATTTTATTATTTAAATAAAATAGAAATCCAATAATAATTAGATAAAATCCATTAATATAACCACCTACAATTGGCTCATCCTTGAAAAAACTAACTATTCTTGCTCCATAAGCTTCACCATAACCAAGTATATTTGTTCCAGATATACTTTCTAAGTAGGTATCTAAAGACAAAAAAGATAGGGTAAGGGCCCATATTACCAAAACTCTATTTACAAAATCCTTATTATAAAAAAAATAATTAAATGCCAAAAAAAATATCCCAAATCTAATAAATCCAAGATTTCTATATGCACTCATTGAAAAATCTTTTGCTAATAATGGAATTAAAAATTAAATATAAACAAAGTAATATTATAAGTTTAACAGTTTTATTCGATAAGAACTTAAAATCTTTTTTGAATAAAATAAAAAAAATGAACGAAATATCAATTAGTAGAATATTAAACAAAGAAATAGCGGGTCCAATAATTATAGATGCAGGTATAAAAGAAAATAAAAAAAGGAAATAAGAATTAAGAATTTTACTGTTCATTTAGTTAATTTAATACTCTATTAAATATTAAAAATAAATAAGATCTACCTTATGTTAATAAATAGATCAGTTTATTTAGCTTTCTAAAAAGCTTTTTAGCTGCTTGGATCTGCTTGGGTGTTTTAATTTTCTAAGAGCTTTAGCTTCTATCTGTCTAATACGTTCTCTAGTTACTGAAAACTGAAGACCTACTTCTTCAAGAGTATGATCTGTATTCATTCCAACACCAAATCTCATTCTAAGAACTCTTTCTTCTCTTGGTGTTAGTGTTGATAAAATCTTAGTAGTTGCCTCACTTAAATTTGATTTAATAGCTTGTTCTAGTGGGGCTAATGCTTTTGTGTCTTCAATAAAATCTCCCAAACTACTATCTTCTTCATCGCCCACTGGCTTTTCAAGTGAAACTGGTTCTTTTGATATTTTTAAAACTTTTCTAACTTTATCTAATGGCATTCTTAATTTTTTTGCTAATTCCTCAGGTGTCGCCTCTCTACCAAATTCACTTAAAATTAGTCTTTGTGTTCTAACAATTTTATTAATGGTTTCAATCATATGAACTGGAATTCTAATCGTTCGCGCTTGGTCAGCGATAGATCTTGTAATCGCTTGTCTTATCCACCATGTAGCATATGTTGAAAATTTGTATCCCCTTCTATATTCAAATTTATCTACTGCTTTCATAAGACCAATGTTTCCTTCTTGAATAAGATCTAAAAATTGAAGTCCTCTATTAGTATATTTTTTAGCAATAGAAATTAC
Organism: uncultured Candidatus Pelagibacter sp.; assembly: GCA_943789075.1. Lineage (GTDB taxonomy): Bacteria > Pseudomonadota > Alphaproteobacteria > Pelagibacterales > Pelagibacteraceae > Pelagibacter. The sequence continues at coordinate 86,324 of CALSSS010000002.1, forward strand.
TAATCTCAAGTTAGCTTCAACCATTTCTTTTTTTGCAATTCTAGATTCTTTTTCACCTTTTTGAATTCTACTTACTAATTTTTTATAATCTGTAACTGAGATCCCAAGCTTATGACTAATCTCAATTAATCTTTCTCTAATATTCTTAAATTCATCTTTGTTTTTTGAAAAAAACTGTTTCCACATAGGGATTAGTATCAAGAAATTTTTTAAGATTTGGATTAATTTCATTACCTATATAAAACTTAATAAATTCATTTCTTGGAATTTTTTGATCCATTGCAAGTCTTAAAAGATTTCCCTCTAAAGAAACAATCTTTTTATTTTCTACATAATGTTTTTGAACTAATTCTTCTAATACAGATGGAGATAACTGAAGTGATTTAATATTTTCTAAAATATCACTTACAATTTTTTCATAGCCTTTTTCTTTGGCAGTTGAAAAACTGCCTGAATTTAAAATACAATCTAATTTCTCTTTTTGATATTTAATTAACTTTGCGTACTCTTTTGTTAGAGTATTTACAGTTTTTAAAACCTTTGGTTTAATTTCAGTTTCCATTGCAGCAAGTGTAGGATTGAATTCATCATCATCATTGCTATCTTCATTTTTATCTGTTTCACCTGAATTTCTTTGTTTAGCACTAGGACCTGTATTTTCGTCCTCCATATAATTTGTATCAATATCAATAATTTCTCTTACTAGAATTTCATCCTTTTGAAGTTTTTCATCCCACTCAACAAATTGCTGTGCTGTAATTGGGCTTTGTGCTAATGCAATAAGCATTACATCTTTTCCAGCTTCTATTCTTTTAGCAATTGCAATTTCACCTTCACGAGATAAAAGTTCTACTCCACCCATCTCCCTTAAATACATTCTTATAGGATCATCACTCTTTTCAATAGTTTTGCCTTCTTCTTTAGAAGAGTTTTCTTTTTTTCTTAAAACTTTAAAATCTGATTTTTTTTCTACTAGAGAAACGCTCTCATCAAGAATGTGCATGAAAGCCTGTTCTAAATTCTCATTAGAAAGATTTCTTTTACCTAGAGATTTGTTTAACTCATCAAAAGTTATAAATCCTCTATGGGTTCCTCTACCCATAAGTCTAGCAAATGATTTTGTAATTATTCTTTCCACAATTGTATATATTTGAGAAGTCTTATATAAGCGCAATTTTAGAAAAATCCATGTATTTTTTGTTGGATTTAATTGATATTTTTTTGCTTTTTAAGCTCTCTTAATTCATTGAAAGTACTTTCGCTTAAATCCTTTGAAAATTTCGATTCAAGCTCTTCAATTCTAAACTCTAAATCGTAATTTTTGAGATCTCTTGAAACTTCATCTAATAATTCAAACATCTTTTCCTGATTATTTTGATGACTATTTAAAATATGCTTAATGGAAGCAAACTTGAAAATTTTTTCTATTAATTGTGGATCAATAGGAATTTGCTCAAGTGTAAGTTTCTCTCCACTTTTTAACTTTGATAAAAGAGTTTCATAGATCAATTTATTTTCATCGCTGAACAATCTAATATTTTCAATTAAGTGAATATTTTCTTGAAAAATATCTAAGTTATTTAATATCAGATAAAGTAATGAAAACTCTTTAAGTTCTACCCCACTTAATGATTTACTTTCATTGAAGTATTTTTGTGTAGATTGTAAAGACTTAATTTTTTTTGTATAAAATTGTTTTTTACCTACGTTACTATGTGGTGTTAAAGATGAGATTTTTTCTAAGAAAAACTCAAGCACATATTTTTTAATAAAATCATCTTTAATGGTTCGCGCAATAGATCTTAATTTTTTTTCAAAAATTGCCATTGATGAAGGATTATTATCAGTTTGTTGTTTGTAGTGATTAAATATGAATTGATGAATAGAAATTTTTGCTTGTTTGGTAAAATCTATAAAATTAGCTTTACCATTTTTGTTTGCATAACTATCTGGGTCTTCTCCATCTGGTAAAAAAAGAAATGAGATTTGTTTTTCAGGCTGTAATTCTTTTATTGAATTTTCAGCTGCTCTAAGGGCTGCTTTATATCCACTTTCATCTCCATCAAAACAAATAATTATGTCATCAAAAAATTGATTTAAAATTAAAATTTGTCTGTCAGTTAATGAGGTTCCAAGGTTTGCAACAACATTTTCTATTCCATTTTTACTTAAGCCAACAACATCCATGTAACCTTCAACAAGATACACATGATCAATTTTATTAGATAATTTTCGAGCTAAATCTAAATTATATAAGTTAGAACCTTTTTTAAAAAAAGGAGTCTCTGGAGAATTTATATATTTTGCACCGTAACTATTTTCATTAATAGTTCTTCCACCCAATCCAATAGGCTGACCAGAAATATTATTTATTGGAAATATTATTCTATCTCTAAATCTTTCTACATATGTATTTTTTTTTTCATCCAAATAAAAAAGACCACTTTCAACTAAAACTTTTTCACTAAATTGATCTTTTAATTTTTCATAAAAATTAGAATTTCTTTCAACAAATCCGATTTTAAAATTTTTTACCTCATCTTTACTAAGGTTTCTTTTTTTTAAATAGTCTCTTGCAATAGTTAAACTTTCATTTTTTAAAATTTCATCATGATAAAATTCGACATATTGGTTATAAATTGAAGAATACTCTTGCCAATTTTTCTCTCTTTCTTCATCTTGTTTTGAAAATGTGTATGGTCTCATCCCAGCAAGATTAGCTAGAGATTTTACAGCTTCGCCAAATTTTAAATTTTGAGTTTTCATTACAAAATCAAAAATATTTCCGTGTTCTGATGTCGCAAAACAATGATAGAATTCTTTTTCATCATTGACCGTAAAAGATGGTGTTTTTTCTGTCTTAAATGGCGATAGACCAACAAATTCTTTGCCTCTTTTTTTTAAGCTAACTGATTTTGAGACAACTGTTGAAACTTTTAAACGAGTTTTAATTTCGTCTAAGTATTCTTTGGGATATTTCATTATTTATTTAATAATTCTTTAAGCAATGGTCCAGCTTTAGCAAAGTCTAAGTTGTCAGGATAAGACTTTTTAAGCTCACCCATCACTTTGCCCATATCTTTAATCGATGCTGCTCCTAATTTGCTTATTGTATCAACGCATATTTTTTTAGTTTCTTCGTCATTTAATTGCTTAGGCAAAAAACTAGATAATAGTTCAAATTCGTTTTGCTCCACTTCTAATAAATCTTTTCTATCGTTCTTTTTATAGATCTCTATTGATTCGGTTCTTTGTTTGATCATTTTCTTCAAAAGTTTCTTGATGTCCTCATCGTCTGTTTCTTTTTTGTCAGGTCCAGATCGATTAACAATATCAAGATCTTTAATTGAAGATAAAATTAACCTATAGGTTGATATTTCTGTCTTATTTTTTGCTTTTAAAGAATTTTTATAGTTAGTTTCAATTTTTTCTTTCAATGTCATAATATTTTTTAATCTACTGCAAAGTAAAAATTCTTCAAAAGAAAAATTGTTTTTTTATAATTTTATAATACATCTCTGTTGCGGTAATTAAGGTTTTATTGTATTAACCTTTAACTCATGAGTTGTAATTGATCAAAAAAGCAAAAAAAACTAGCTCAAAAAAAATCTCTCAGATTCCCACAGGCATTTTAGTTCTTGAAAATAAAACAATCTTTAAAGGTATTGGTATTGGATATCAGGGAACTGCGACTGGCGAAGTTTGTTTCAACACTTCCTTAACAGGATATCAAGAAATTATCTCAGATCCATCTTATGCCGGACAAATCATTAATTTTACGTTCCCTCACATTGGTAATGTTGGAACTAATAAAGAGGATTTAGAGTCTGATAAGGTTTGGACTAAAGGTGTAATTTTTAATTCTGAAATAACAAGTCCTTCTAATTACAGATCTTTCGTTAACTTGGACATGTGGTTAAAAAAAAATAAAATTGTAGGGATCACTGGACTTGATACTAGAAGTTTAACTAATTTTATTAGAGATAAAGGTGCTCCAAAGGGAACAATTTCTTTTTCTAAAAATGGTAATTTTAATATAAGCAAATTAATTAACATTACTAACAAATGGAGTGGATTAAATAATTTAGATTTAGCAGAACAGGTTACTACTAAAAAAAGTTATATTTGGTCAGGGTTTAAGACTTGGAAAAAAGAAACTGGTTATTTAAAAAATAAGAAAAATTCATTACATGTTGTTGCTATTGATTATGGAATAAAAAAAAATATCTTAAGATATTTTTCAGATCTAAACTGTAAAGTAACTGTTGTTTCTTGCAAAACTAGTGCAAAAGATATTTTAAAGCTAAAACCAAATGGTATCTTTTTATCTAATGGCCCTGGAGATCCTGCGGCAACTGGAAAATATGCTATCGAAATTATAAAAGAATTAATCAATAAAAATTTACCTATTTTTGGTATTTGTCTAGGTCATCAAATTCTTGCGCTAACCCTTGGTGCAAAAACAAAAAAAATGAAATTAGGTCATAGAGGAGCTAACCATCCTGTAAAAAATCTACTTAAAGATAATGTGGAAATTACAAGTCAAAACCATGGTTTTGAAATTGTAAGAGCAACGCTTCCTAAAAATATTGAAGTCACTCATAAATCTTTATTTGATAATTGTATTGAGGGAATTAGATTAAAAAATAAACCAGTTTTCTCTGTTCAGTATCATCCTGAATCAAATCCAGGGCCACAAGATAGTGTTTATTTATTCAAAGAATTTTTTAATAACATGAAAAAAAATGCCAAAAAGAAAAGATCTTAAAACTATATTAGTTGTTGGTGCTGGACCAATAATCATAGGTCAAGCTTGTGAGTTTGATTACTCCGGTACGCAAGCTTGTAAAGCACTTAAAGATGAGGGTTATAAAGTTATCTTAATCAATTCTAATCCTGCAACTATTATGACAGACCCAGGTGTGGCTGATAAAACTTATATTGAGCCGATAACTTTAGAGGTGCTTGAAAAAATTCTTAAAAAAGAAAAACCAGATGCAATTTTACCAACCATGGGTGGTCAAACAGCTCTGAACTTAGCAATGGCCGCTGAGAAAAAAGGTATTTTAAAGAAATATAAAATCGAACTTATTGGTGCAAATTCTAAAGCAATATCCAATGCTGAGGATAGAAAAAAGTTTAGAAAAAATATGTTGGATATAGGTTTAGACCTTCCAAAATCTAAAGTTGTAAATCATGTTAGAGACGCTGCAAAGGTTTTAAAACAAATTGGGCTACCTGCAATAATTAGACCAGCTTTTACTCTAGGAGGACTGGGTGGAGGAATTGCAAAAACAGAAAAAGAATATTTTAAAATAGTTAAAGATGGTTTGCATGAGTCCCCTGTTAGTCAAATTTTAATAGAAGAGTGCCTTGAAGGTTGGAAAGAGTTTGAAATGGAAGTTGTCAGAGATAAAAAAGATAACTGCATTATTATTTGTTCAATTGAGAATATTGATCCAATGGGAATTCACACTGGAGACTCGATTACAGTTGCACCTGCACTAACCCTTACTGATAAAGAATATCAAGTGATGAGAAATGCTTCTATTGCTTGTCTTAGAAAAATTGGAGTAGAAACAGGTGGATCGAACGTACAATTTGCAATCAATCCTAAAGACGGCAGGATGGTTATCATTGAAATGAATCCAAGAGTTTCAAGATCTTCAGCCCTTGCTTCTAAGGCAACTGGATTTCCAATAGCAAAAGTTGCTGCCAAACTGGCTATCGGTTACACGCTTGATGAATTGAAAAATGAAATTACCAAAACAACCCCTGCCTCTTTTGAGCCAAGTATTGACTATGTTGTAACAAAAATTCCACGATTTACATTTGAAAAATTCTCAACATCTGAGGCAATTCTTGGGACATCAATGAAATCTGTTGGTGAAGCGATGGCAATTGGTAGAAACTTTAAAGAGTCTTTACAAAAAGCTTTAGTTTCTCTTGAAATTGGCTTTTCAGGTCTTGATCGTATTTTTCCATTAAACAAAAAACAAATTGAAAAAGAATTAAGAAAAAATATTCCAAACAGAATACTGTTAGCTGCAGAAGCATTTAGAAAAAAAATAAATATCAAAAGAATTCATCAACTTTGTAAAATAGATCCTTGGTTTTTAGAGCAGATAAAAGAAATTGTTGATGAGGAAAACCAAATTCAAAGAAAAGGTCTACCTAAAGATTACAATGAATTTAATAGAATTAAGTCCATAGGTTTTTCAGATAAAAAATTATCTGAAATCACTAAAATTCCTGAAGACCTTATTAGAAAAAAAAGAACTGCTTTAAAAGTATTACCAGTTTACAAAAAAGTAGATACCTGTGCTGCTGAATTTAAATCGTTCACCCCTTATATGTATTCAACATATCAAAGAAACTATGCTTTAAATTCAGAGTGTGAGGCAGACCCCTCTTCTAGAAAAAAAATAATAATTTTAGGTGGCGGACCAAATCGTATAGGTCAAGGTATTGAATTTGACTATTGTTGTTGTCAGGCAAGTTATGCACTTAAAGAAAGTGGCTTTGAAACTATAATGATTAACTGTAATCCAGAAACAGTTTCAACGGATTACGATACTAGTGACAGACTATATTTTGAACCTCTAAAAGAGGAGTATGTTTTTAATATTATTAAAAAAGAACAACAAAAGGGAAACCTTGTAGGGATCATTGCTCAGTTTGGTGGACAAACTCCTATAAGACTTGCTAAATTTTTACATGACAACAAGCTTCCAATTTTAGGTACACAATACACATCCATAGATCTTGCTGAAGATAGAGATAGATTTAGTAAATTACTTGATAAGTTAAGATTAAAACAAGCAGAAAGTGGTATCGCTCAAAATTACAAACAAGCTATTCAAATTGCTGAAAAAATTGGACTGCCTTTAATGGTAAGGCCATCCTATGTATTAGGTGGTAGAGCAATGGAGATTGTCTACGAAAAAAGTCAGCTTAAAAATTTTGTAGAAGAAGCTTTTAAGGCTGCAGAAGAAAATCCAATACTAATAGATAAGTTTATAAGTCACGCAATGGAAGTGGATGTAGATGCCATATCAGATGGAAAAGAAGTTTATGTGGCAGGAATTATGCAGCACATTGAAGAAGCCGGAATTCACTCAGGGGACTCTGCTTGTTGCCTTCCCCCTGTATCAATTAAACCTAAGCTAATCGCTGAAATAGAAATTCAAACTAAAAAATTAGCCATAGCATTAAAAGTAAAAGGTTTCATGAATATTCAATTTGCTATTAAAAATGATGAAATTTATGTAATTGAAGTTAATCCGAGAGCTAGTCGAACTGTTCCCTTTGTCTCTAAAGCTAAAGGATTGCCACTTGCAAAAATTGCCTCAAGGGTGATGGCTGGAGAAAAGTTATCTAAGTTCAATTTAAAGAGTAAAAATAAAAATTTATTTGCTGTCAAAGAAGCAGTTTTCCCTTTCAATAAATTTCCAAACAGTGATGTTTTATTAGGCCCTGAAATGAAATCTACGGGAGAAGTGATGGGGTTTGATAAAGATTTTGGAATGGCTTATGCAAAAAGCCAAATCGCTGCATCAAATTCACTACCCACAAGAGGCTTAGCGTTTATTTCTTTAAAAGATGGTCATAAGGATGAAGGAGTTGATTTAGCAAAACAACTCTTAAAGTTAAATTTTACTTTATGTGGAACTGGTGGCACCGCAGAGTACATTCGTAAGCATGGAATGAAATGTAAAACCATCAATAAAGTTAGTGGGGGATCACCACACATTGTTGATGTGTTAAATTCTGGAAAAATTGCATTAGTGATTAATACAGGGGGCGGAAATAGTGAACACCGTCTTCATGATGCAATGGCTTTAAGAAGAGCGACCCTGGTTAATAAAGTTCCTTATTGTACAAACATGTCTACTGCTCAAGCTTGCTTAATGGGAATTAGATCTTTAAAAACAAAAGAGATTACAGTAACTGCACTTCAAGATATCTAAAATGAAAACTGTAGACATAACAAAATGGGTAGCAACTGTAATTCAATTGATTGGATATGGACTTACAGGAATGGGAATAACACCTTTAAACATTTATTTTTTTATTGTTGGAATTTTTTTATGGTTTGTAACAGGATATCTTTGGAGAGATAAAGCTATCATGGTTGTGCATGTTGGGGCTTTGATTTCAATATTAAGTGGTCTTTTTTTTTCTACAAACTAAAAAGCTTTCCAATCAGTTGGGAAAGTTACATAGTTAACCTGAAGGCATCTTCTTTCTTTAACTATTTTTTTCTTCTCCATGCCATGCCAAGTATTAGGTCCACTTGAAAAGAGATAGCCATAATTGTTTTTATACGGAACTGTTTTAACTTTCTCTAATTTTTCATTATAAAAATCAGTGCCAAGCTCTTCAGATTCGTTGGCATTATTAACAAAAATTAAGCCTGACAATAGTTTTTCTTTGATATCACAGTGAGGTTTTAACCAGAACCCTTCCCTATCACAAATAACCTCAACTCTAACGTATGAATTAGACAAATCTTTATTGATCATTTTTGAAATAACTTCATGAGTTTCTTTTGATTGAAGCTCGTTAATAAATTTAACTAAATTTGGAAATTGTTTTTCATTTTCTTTTGTAACAAAACATCTAAATTTAATAGCTTGGCCACCAGATGCGTTACCTTCTCTAAATTCAGCAGCACCTCCATCTATTGCTCGTGTGCCATCATAATTTAAATCATGTTCCCTAACATCAGGTATATCTGCAGTTATAATTTCTTGAATTGCTCCATCGGTTAATGCATTAGTATATTCCCAGTGTGTAAAGGGTGTGTCATGTTTTTTTGAGTTATTTTGAATTGAATTTAAAAATGACATTATTGTTTAATTTTATGATTTATTATTTTTGCTACTCTATTCGTTTCATCAAGCTTTTGATAGTTCCAATTTTCTAAATCTTCTCCTAAATTTCTAGTTATATTCAACTCTTTAAATAAATTTCTGAATTTTTGAAAACGATTGTCATTTTTCTTAGGCTCAATATTTGCAATATAAATTGGCTTTCCTGTTAGTGCTGCTTCTGAAATCATTGAACTAGAATCGCATGTTACAACAATATATTCGGAAATTGCTAATGCTGATAAATAAGCTTTTTTGTCAACACTCTTCTATTACAGTATGCCTCTCTCCAAAAAATTCTTTAGCTTTTTCAATAATACTTTTTGGTGTTCTCATTGATGGAATAATTACTAACTGATACTCTTTTTTTTCTACTAAAGTTTTCAAGTTGTTAAAAATTTTTTCTATATTTTCATCTGAATAGTCATAATATTTAGTTGGGCCACCAATAATTAGGGTTATAATTTTTCTTTGATCTTTTTTAATAAATGAATCAAGATAGTTTTTATTTGTTAGAATTTCTTCTTTTGTTAAATAGTGTATTGCTCCTTTTGTATTAATTACATTTTCTCCAGTAATTCCGTCATGCTCAGGCGCTACAATGAAATCAAAGTTTTTAAAATTTACTTTTGGATTTTGAATATGAATATTAATAACTTTTTTATTAGAATTCTTTTTTAAGTGAATGGATGGGATTACACTTTTTCTACCACATGAAATAATTACATCAAAGTCAGATGATATTATTTTTTTATAAACATTGCTTGAAACTGGTGTTAGCTTCGGTGGAAATAATTTCCAAAAACTATTAAGTTCAATCTTCTCGTGTATAAAATCTAGATCAAGAGCTTTGGCTAAGCCTTCAACTTGACTAATCATGCCATGCATACCCTCTGTCAATAATAACCCTTTTAATTTTGTCATTTATCCTTATATAACTTCTGCATGAGTGAAAATCCAATTAAACACACAAAAGTGTTAATAATAGGGTCAGGTCCCGCAGGTTATACAGCGGCTGTTTACGCTGCAAGAGCAATGCTAAATCCTATTCTAGTTTACGGATCTCAGCCTGGTGGACAATTAACAACAACAACAGATGTAGAAAATTACCCTGGATTTTCTGATGTAATTCAAGGTCCATGGTTAATGGATCAAATGAGAGATCAGGCAAAAGCAGTTGGAACTGATCTAATTGAAGATCATATTTCATCTGTAAATTTAAAATCAAAACCATTTGAGGCTATTGGTGATAGTGGACAAAAATATACAGCAGATAGCATTATAATTTCTACAGGTGCTCAAGCAAGATGGTTAAATTTAGAGTCTGAACAAGCCTATAGAGGATTTGGAGTTTCAGCTTGTGCAACATGTGATGGTTTTTTCTTTAAAGAAAAAGTTGTAGCAGTTGTTGGCGGTGGAAATGCAGCTGTGGAAGAAGCAATGTTTCTTACAAAATTTGCATCAAAGGTAAAATTAATTCACAGACGAGATACTTTAAGAGCAGAAAAATTACTTCAAAAAAAATTAATGGAAAATAAAAAAATTGAAATAATTTGGGATAGTGCCGTTGAAGAAGTTATTGGGGATAGTGAACCTAAGAATGTTAAAGCTATTAAGATTAAAAATTTAAAAACATAATAAAATTGAAGAAATGAAAATAGATGGCTTATTTATTGCAATTGGTCATGATCCAGCAACGGCTCTTTTTAAAGAACAATTAGAAATGGATAAAGAAGGATATTTGATTACCAAACCAGATTCTACAGAAACTAATGTCCCTGGGGTTTATGCTGCAGGAGATGTTAAAGACAAAACATTCAGACAAGCTGTAACTGCTGCTGGTATGGGTTGTATGGCAGCATTAGAAGCTGAAAAATTTTTATCTCACTAAATATTATTTAAGTTCTAATTTAAGCTTTTACAAAAAGTAGATATTTTTTCTAAAGCCTTTTTAAGATTTTCCATTGAAGTTGCATAAGATATTCTAAAAAAACCTTCTAAACCAAATGCAGAACCTTGAACAACTGCAACACCACTATTTTCTAATAAAGACTGAACAAAATCTGTATCTGTCTTAAGTTCTTTACCATTTGTATCTTTTTTCCCCATTAACCCTTTGCAGCTTGGAAAAACATAAAATGCTCCATCTGGATTTAAACATTCAATTCCCATCAATTTCATTCAATGCTTTAACAACAAAATTTCTTCTTTCTTGAAATGAAGTTGCTCTCTCTTTAATAAAATCTTGAGTTCCATTTAATGCTTCAACAGCTGCAGCTTGACTAATTGAAGATGGATTTGTTGTTGATTGTGATTGTATTTTAGCAATTGCTTTAATGATATCTTTTGGTCCAGCTGCATATCCTATTCTCCAGCCAGTCATTGAGTAAGCTTTACTTACACCATTCATCGTTAGAACTCTTTCTTTCAAGCTATCAATTTGTGCAATAGTAAAAAATTTAAACCCTTCGTACGTTACATGCTCATAAATATCATCACTTAAAATATGGACGTGAGGATGTTTTGCTAAAACATCTGCAATTTCTTTAATATCACTTTCAGTATAACAAGCACCCGTTGGGTTTGATGGTGAATTTAATATGATCCACTTTGTTTTTGGAGTGATATGTTTTTCTAATTCAGCTGGATTAATTTTAAATCCTTGTTTTTCATTACACTCCAAAATAATTGGAGTTCCACCAGCTAATAAAACCATATCAGGATAAGAAACCCAATATGGCGCAGGAACTATAACCTCGTCCCCTTCATTTAGGGTTGCCATCATAGCATTATAAATTACATGTTTTCCACCAGCACCAACTGTGATTTGATCAGTTGTGTAATCTAGATTGTTTTCTCTTTTAAATTTTTTAACAATGGCATCTTTTAAAGCTGGTGTTCCATCAACTGCTGTATATTTAGTATCACCCTCGTTAATAGCTTTTATGGCTGCTTGTTTAATATTATCAGGTGTATCAAAATCAGGTTCTCCAGCTCCAAGGCCTATAACATCTTTTCCAGCAGCTTTTAACTCTCTTGCCTTTTGAGTTACAGCAATAGTTGGTGAGGGTTTAATTTTTTTTAGACTGTTTGATATAATGCTCATTGAAATATATTTTTATTCTAATAGTTTTATAGATAATGCCAAATACATATCAAGATTTAATTACTGAAATCCAAAGTAAAAATCCAGAAATTCACCAGAAACTGGAAGGTGGACAAAAATTTAAACTTACAACAGAATTTAAACCTGCTGGTGACCAGCCGGAAGCAATAAAACAATTGGTTAAAGGAGCAAATAAAGATGAGTTAAACCAAGTCTTACTTGGTGTAACAGGTTCTGGAAAAACTTTTACAATGGCACAGGTTATTCAACAAACTAATAGACCAGCTCTTATACTGGCTCCAAACAAAACATTGGCAGCTCAACTTTATGGAGAGATGAAATCATTTTTTCCAGAAAATGCTGTTGAGTATTTTGTGTCTTATTATGATTACTATACTCCTGAAGCCTATGTTCCAAGATCTGATACCTATATTGAAAAAGAAGCATCCATTAATGAACAAATAGATCGAATGCGTCACTCAGCAACAAGATCACTTCTTGAAAGAGATGATGTGATTATTGTTTCCAGCGTTTCTTGTATTTATGGATTGGGCTCTGTTGAAGCTTATAGCAAGATGACTTTAAGTTTAAAAAGGGATTACGATTATAACAGAGAAGAATTAATAAAGACCCTGGTGCATTTACAATACAAAAGAAATGACCAAAATTTTTATAGAGGAACTTTTAGGGCAAGAGGAGAATATATTGAAATATTTCCATCTCACCTTGAGGATAGAGCTTGGAGACTTAGTTTGTTTGGTGACAAATTGGAAAAAATTGAAGAATTTGATCCTTTAACAGGAAATTTATTGAAAGAATTAGATGTTATAAAAGTTTATGCCAATAGTCACTATATCACTCCAAAACCAACCATAGAACAAGCAGTCATAAAAATAAAAAGAGAATTAGAGTCAACTTTAAAAAAATTTAAAGAACAAAATAAACTTCTAGAGGCACAACGATTAGAAGAAAGAACTAAATTTGATTTGGAAATGATCGAAGCAACTGGTTCTTGTGCTGGAATTGAAAACTACTCAAGATTTTTATCGGGTAGAAAACCTGGAGAACCACCCCCTACTCTGTTTGAATATTTTCCAGATAATACATTAATTTTTGTTGATGAGTGCCATGTAACTGTTCCGCAATTAAATGGAATGTATAAGGGAGATAGATCTAGAAAAAGTAATCTTGCAGAATATGGTTTTAGACTACCCTCTTGTATGGATAATAGGCCACTTAAATTTGAAGAGTGGGATGCAATGAGAACACAAACTGTTTTTGTATCAGCAACACCTGGTCCTTGGGAATTAGAGCAGACTAAAGGTAAGTTTGTTGAACAAATAATAAGGCCTACTGGCTTAATAGATCCACCAGTTGCAATCAAACCAGCTAAAAACCAAGTCGATGACGTAATGCATGAGTGTAAGAAAACAATCGATAAAAATTTTAGAGTATTGATTACAACTTTAACTAAAAAAATGGCTGAAGATTTAACTGAATATTTTCACGAAAATGGTATTAGGGTCAGATATCTACATTCTGATATCGATACACTTGAGAGAATAGAAATTATGAGAGATCTAAGACTAGGAGTTTTCGACGTCTTGGTTGGTATAAATCTTTTAAGAGAGGGGCTTGATATACCTGAGTGTGCATTAGTTGCAATTCTAGACGCTGATAAAGAGGGATTTCTAAGATCTGAAACTTCACTAATCCAAACTATAGGAAGAGCAGCAAGAAATTTAGATGGCAGAGTCATTCTTTATGCCGACAAGGAAACTAAAAGTATAAAAAAAGCAATTCAAGAAACTGATAGAAGAAGAACAATACAGGTCGCCTATAACAAAAAACATAATATTGATGCAGCCTCAATTAAAAAAGAAATAAATGATGTTTTGGAAAGTGTTTATGAAAAGGACTACCTAAAAGTTGGAACAGGTGACAATATTGGTGGTAACTTAAAGAAACATTTAAAACAATTAAATAAAAGAATGAAAGATGCTGCAACCAACCTTGAATTTGAAGAAGCTGCAAAAATTAGAGATGAAATAAGAAATCTTGAAGCGTCAGAATTAGAAATTGTATTAAATCCAAAAGTAAAACACTATAATCAAGAAAATAGAGTGTATCCAAAAGGTAGATCTACAATGGGTCTACCTGGTACAAGAGCTCAAAAAGGTAAAAAAAAATGGAAGCAAACAAAATAATTATCACAGGAGCTGCAACAAGAATGGGTGCTGCTATTGCAAAGAAACTCTCAGGTCCAGGGGTTGAAATGATCATTCATTACAATACTTCTAGGACAGAAGCTGAAAAATTAAAAAAAGAATTAATAAAAAATAAAACAAAAGTTTATTTAGTAAAAGGAAATCTTGCAAAAGAACAAGATCTTAAAAAAATCATAAAATTTTCTAAAGATAAATTAAAATACTTTGATTGTTTGGTAAACAATGCTTCATTATTTGAAAATGATAATTTAAAAAATTTTACCTCTAAAAGTTGGGGAAATCATATTAATGTAAATTTAAAAGCACCAGCATATCTTACAAAAGAATTTGCAAAAAATACTAGAGGGAAAAATAACAATATTATAAATATAATTGACCAAAGAGTTTTTAAACTAACTCCTTTTTTCTTTTCTTATACTTTAAGCAAAACAGGGCTTTATACTCTGACAAAAACAAGTGCTATGGAGTTAGCTCCAAATGTAAGGGTTAATGGAATAGCACCAGGTCCTACTATAAAAAACAAAAGACAAACTGATAATCATTTTAAGAAACAATATTTGGCAACCCCTTTAAAAAGACAGGTAAATGTAAAAGATATTTGTTCAGCTGTTGACTTTTTTATCAAAAACAGTTCAATTACAGGTCAAGTAATTGCAATTGATAGTGGGCAAAGTTTAAATTGGCAAACACCAGATGTAATTGGAAAAGAATGAAAAAAAATAACTTTAGAATTATTAAACTAGATAAAACAAAAAACTTATTTAATTACGAAAAAAAAATTTTAATTAAAGAGCTAACTTTAGATTTAAAGCTTGGATATTATGATTTTGAAAAAGAAAAATCACAAAAAGTAAAATTTTGCCTTGAAATTGACTATGAGGACAGAAAACCAACAAATGACAAGGATATTAAGTCAATTGTAAATTATGGTCAGGTTGTAAAATTGATTAAAAAACTTGTTAAAAATAAACATTACAATTTTTTAGAAACATTGGCTGAAGATGTATTTGATGTATTATTTAAAGATAAAAGAATTGGAAAAATCATGCTTCAAATTGAAAAACTAGAAATTATAAAAGAATGCGCCTCTGTTGGTATCCAAATTACCAAAAAAAGAAGTCATGAAAAGCTCTGAATTAGGTAAAGACGTAATCAGAAAAGAGCTCCCATTAATTCCTAAAAGCCCTGGAGTTTATAGAATGTTAAATCATAAAGATGACATTTTATATGTAGGAAAAGCAAAAAATTTACCCAATAGATTAAAGAGCTATGTATCAGAAAAAAATCATATCATTAGAACAGAGAGAATGTTGTCACAAACATTTAAATTAGAAATCACTACTACAGCAAATGAAAGTGAGGCTCTACTTTTAGAGGCTAATTTAATCAAAAAATATAAGCCTAAATTCAATATTTTACTTAAAGATGACAAATCTTTTCCTTTTATTTTTATCAGCAATAAAGATAAGTGGGCTCAAGTTACAAAACATAGAGGAAAAAAAGACAAAGAAGGTTTTTACTTTGGGCCATTTGCTTCTGCGGGAACTGCTAATTGGACCATAAAAATGTTGCAAAAAATTTTCCAAATAAGAGTTTGTGATGATGGAACTTTCAAGAATAGGAAAAGACCTTGTATACTTTATCAAATAAAAAGATGTTCTGGTCCTTGTGTTGATTACATAAGTAGAGATGACTATAAAAAATCAGTAGATCAAGCAATTCAATTTGTGTCTGGTAAATCAAGAGACATACAGAAAAACCTATCTAAGCAAATGGAGGAAGCTAGTGAGAAACTTGATTTTGAACGAGCTTCTATTTTTAGAGATAGAATAAAATCTTTAAATATAATTCAATCATCTCAAAGGATTAATGAAGCAAATCTGGTAGATGCAGATGTAATCGCAGCGTACAAAGAATCTGGTAAAACTTGTATTCAAGTATTTTTTTATAGATCAAAACAAAATTGGGGTAACCAAGCCTATTTTCCAAAACATGATTCGGATCAAGAAATTTCTGAAATAATGTCGTCTTTCTTAATGCAGTTCTATGAAAATAAAAGTGTTCCAAAATTAATAATCATTAATAGTGATATCAACGATAAAAAACTAATTGAAGAAACTTTAAGTAAAAAAGAAGGAAGTACTATTTCAATTAATATAGCAAAAAAAGGATCTAAAGCTAAAGTAATTGCCATGGCTGAAAAAAATGCCAAAGAGTCACTTAGTAGAAAAATTTATGAAACAAATAACAATAAAGATTTGTTTGATGGTGTTGTTAAAAAATTTGAACTTAAAAATAATCTAAACCTTGTTGAGGTTTATGATAACAGTCATATTTCAGGTGCAAATAGTGTTGGGGCAATGATTACTTTTGGAAATGAAGGGTTTGTGAAAAAAAGGTATAGAAAGTTCGATATTAAAACAAAAGGTTCTGAACAAGATGACTTTGCTATGTTGAAAGAGGTTCTTTCAAGGAGATTTAAAAGAGCAATGTTAGAAAAGGGGAACTATTTAACTCTACCAGATTTGATATTAATTGACGGTGGTAAAGGTCAATACTCAACTGCCAAAGAAGTGCTAGACGAGTTTGGTTTACATGACCTTCCAATGATTGCTATTGCTAAAGGTAAATTAAGAAATAGTGGTGATGAAACTTTTTTCTATAATGGAAAAACATTTAAATTTGATAAAAATGATCCTACCCTATTCTTTTTACAAAGGCTTCGTGATGAGGCTCATAGATTTGCTATTACTTCTCATCGGGCTAAAAGAGCAAAAGGCATTACAAAATCACTTTTAGACCAAATTGATGGTATTGGATCTATTAGAAAAAGAGCATTATTAAACCATTTTGGTTCAGCTCGAGCAGTTGAATCAGCTAGTTTTGATGAAATAAAATCAGTAGAAGGTGTTGAGGAAAAAGTGGCAAAAAAGATATATAACTTTTTTCACGAATAATTATGCTTAAAAAAATTCCAAACATTTTAACTATCGGCAGAATAATAATTGTTCCTTTTTTTGTTCTAGCATTTTACTTACCAGGTTTTTATGGTGACTTAACTGCTTTCGCTTTGTTTTTAATTGCTTCATTTACAGATTTTTTAGATGGAATGCTTGCAAGAATGTTGGGTGAAGAATCTAAATTAGGTGAATTGTTAGACCCTATTGCTGATAAAATTATTGTTGCCACAGCATTAATATTACTTGTGATGAGTGGGACAATTAAACATTACGAAGTTATTGCTGCAATTATCATATTAACAAGAGAAATTCTGATTTCGGGTTTAAGAGAATTTTTAGCAAAAGGTAAAATCAGACTGCCTGTATCTAATTTAGCAAAATTAAAAACTTTTTTACAGATGGTTGCTATAGCACTTTTATTAACTGGTGAAACTGGAAATAAAATTTTGAACTTCCAAGACTATAATGCACAAACTATTGGAATAATCTTGCTTTGGCTTTCTGCTTTTTTGACTTTATATACTGGTTATGAGTATTTAAGAAAAGGTATTGATCATGCAATGTCTGAAGACAGTAAAAATTAATTTAATTGCTTCTTACTAAAGCTTGATAGCTTTCATTTAAATCAATTATAGTTTCACAGACTTTAAATTCATTATCAGCTATACAAGATACAGGCGTAACCTCTGCTGCTGTTCCAGTTAAAAAACAACCAACAAAATCTTTGAGCTCTTCAGGTTTAATCTTTCTCTCATGGATCTTAATCCCTTTTGATTTTGCAATATCAATAACTGTTCTTCTTGTAATTCCATCTAAAAAGGAATCTGGGATTGGAGTATGCAATTCATTGTTCTTATCTTTAAAAAATATATTTGCTCCAGTAGCTTCTGCTACATTGCCTGCATGATCTAACATTAGAGAATCCGTGTATCCTTGTTGCTCCGCCTCATGCTTGGATAAAGTACAAATCATATACAATCCTGAGGCTTTAGTATCCCAAGGTATTGTATTTGGAGCTGGTCTTCTCCAGTTTGAAATATTTAACCTAATTCCATTTATTTTTAATTTAGGATCAAAATAAGAGCCCCATTCCCAAGTAGCTATTGCAACATGTATTTTTGTTTGTTGAGCAGAAATTGCCATCATCTCACTACCTCTCCAAATCATTGGTCTTACATACCCATTTTCAATTTTTTGTACTGAAATGATTTCATTAGATGCTTGGTTTATATCTTTTTCAGAGTATGGAATTGTAATTCCCATTCGTTTTGCTGAATAAAAAAGTCTTGAAGTGTGTTCCTCTAATTTAAAAATCTTACTATCATATACTCTTTCACCTTCAAAAACACAGCTGGCATAATGAAGACCATGATTTAGTATATGAATTTTAGCATCAGCCCAATCAACAAGCTCATTATTATACCAAATTTTACCAGATCTTTTGTCGTAGGGTATCATGTGTGAAATTTTTTTTAATTATTTTTCAAAATTATCTTTGTATCTATAATATGTCAATATAACTTACCAATAATGAAAGAACTTTTATATTTAAAAGATGATCAACTTAAAGAGTTAATAGAGAAGTTGTTTACAAGCTATAGAGAAATCTTTGCAGACTCCAAAAAAACCTTGGATAAGTACTCAATTGGGATAGCACATCATAAGGTTTTACACATTCTTTCTATGTATCGAGGTATTACAATTTCAGAACTGCTAAAAAAACTTAACATTACTAAACAAAGTTTAAATCGTGTTTTAAAAGATTTGATCAAACTAGAAGTTGTTTTTTTTGAAAAAGATCAGCAGGATACAAGAGTAAAACATATTTTTTTAAATGAAAAAGGAGAAAAAATTTTTAATGACATATTCTCCACTCAAAAAAAGAGAATTTATAATGCTCTTCTAAACTCAAGTTCAGAGCAAGTTATTAATTTTGATAATGTACTAAAAAAAATAATTAATGAATGATTTTATAGCCCATATCTTAGTAGTTGATGATGATGATGGAATAAGATCATTAATAAAAAAATTTTTAAATGAAAATAATTTTTTAGTTACGACTGCTAATAGTGCTGAAAATGCTAAAGAAAAAATATTAATAGTAAAATTTGATTTGATCATTCTTGATGTGATGATGCCTGGAAAAAGTGGTTTAGATTTTATAATGGAAAATAAATCAAATATTGATACACCAATCATTCTTTTAACTGCCAAAGGAGAAACTGAGGATAGAGTTAGTGGATTAGAAATAGGTGCAGATGATTATTTGCCAAAACCTTTTGAGCCTAAAGAACTAGTATTAAGAATAAAGAATATACTAAATAAAACAAAAAAAAATGATTTAAAGAGAATTATAACTTTTGATAATATAAAAATAGATTTAAATAAATTGCTAATCATTAAAAATGATAGTGAATTTAAAATTAACAATACTGAAAAAATTATCTTAGAAAAAATGATTAATAACCCTGGAAAAACTTTTTCAAGAGAAAGTATTGGTAAACTAATTGATTTAGACAAAGAGAGATCAATTGATGTTATAATTACAAGACTAAGAAAGAAAATTGAACTTGATCCAAAAAATCCAAAATATTTGCAAACTTTAAGAGGTGCTGGCTATGTCTTATGGATTGAGTAGCTTTATTAAAAATTTATTACCTCGTAGACTATTTTACCGTGCATTACTAATTGTTGCAGTTCCAATAATAGTTTTGCAATTGGTTATCACCATTGTTTTCTTTGATAGTCTGTGGATTAAAACAAATAAAGGAATGACACGAGCACTTGTAGGTGAAATGAAAACTTTCATCGTAGCCTATGACAATGGTAAATATAATAATAATGATTTGTCAGGTCTTTTTTCAATTTACCTAGATCTTAACGTTGAGTTTAAAACAGATGATTCATTTGAATTACCGCAAAAACAAAGGTGGTTTAGTCCAATAGATCGAACATTAAGAAGAGAATTAAAATCAAATATTGGAACTAATAATTATTGGTTTGATACAACAACATATAAAGAGCTCATTCATATAAATATTAAACATAATGATGGTTATTTTGAATTTTTTATTCCAAAGGACAGGGTAACCAGCACATCCGCCAGATTGTTTGGATTATGGATAACCCTTCCAGCATTGCTGATGATAACTATAGCTATAATATTTCTAAAAAATCAAACTCGCCCTATTGTAAATCTTGCAAAAGCTGCTGAGAAATTTGGAAGAGGTGAAAAAGTTGATGAGTATAGACCTTCTGGTGCAATGGAAATCAGACAAGCAGGTCTAGAGTTTGACAAAATGCGAAAAAGAATTATGAGACACCTTAATCAAAGATCGGAAATGTTATCTGGAATAAGTCATGATTTGAGAACACCATTAACAAGATTAAAATTACAACTCTCCTTTATTGAAGATAAAGATCTATCAAAAAAAATGTCTGCAGATATTGATGAGATGGAAAAAATGTTAAACGAATATTTACAATTTACAAGTTCAACTTTTGTAGAAAAAGATGAGACTTTTGATATTTCAGAATTAATAGAAAATATAATTAAAAAATATAATAATAAAGACATATCAAATAAAATAATACCAAGAATCTACATGAGTGGTCGAAAGAATTTAATTAAGAGATCTATTAATAATCTTATTGATAATTCAATTAAATATGCCAAAAAAATTGAAATACAATTAAATAAAAAAAATAATAATATTACAATTACTTTAGATGATGATGGGATTGGTATTCCTAAAAATGAATATCAAAATGTATTTAAACCCTTCTACAAAATAGACAAGGGAAGAGCTGACTCTAAATCAAGCGTAGGTCTTGGGTTAGCCATAACATCAGATATCATTAAGTCTCATGGTGGAAATATTATACTAGAAAAATCTCACTTGAATGGCTTGAGAGTTAAGGTTTTTTTACCTTTGTAGCTTTCTTTTTTAAATTATTTTTTTCTAGTTTTTCTAATTTTTTTTCAAGATTTTCTACTCTTTTAATTAAAATATCAGTTTCCTCTTTACTAACTAGCTTCATTTTAAAAACTATTTCATCTCTCTTTGATTTTAAAACATTTATAATTTCAGAACTTAAATCTTTATAAGAAATAAGACCTTGCTCAAATAGCTTAGCTAATTTATCAATTACAAATTTAGATTTTGTCATATATTCATTTATAAAATTAATATACTTTATAAGTAGTTTTTAAAAAATGTTTATTAATAATTTTGACCCAGTTGCCTTTGAAGTTTTTTCACTAGAAATTAGGTGGTATTCTTTGGCCTATATTTTTGGAATAGTGCTTGGTTGGATTTATTGTAAAAAAAAATTAATTAAAGATCCCATTGTACTTGATCTATTTGATGACTTTATTACCTATTTAATCATTGGTATAATTTTAGGTGGAAGAATTGGTTATGCCCTATTCTACAACTTCTCATATTATATAAACAATCCATTAGAAATTCTAATGGTATGGAATGGTGGGATGTCATTTCATGGTGGTTTAATTGGAGTTATTCTATCCTGTGTAATATTTGGAAAAAAACATAAAATTAATTCATTTATCTTTTTAGATTTAGTTGCGCTATCAGCTCCTATTGGTATTTTTTTTGGTAGAATTGCAAACTTTATAAATTCTGAACTTTATGGAAGAGCTACAGATTTGCCTTGGGGTGTTCAATTTGTATTAATAGATAATATCAAAAGACATCCTTCTCAAATTTATGAAGCTTTTTTTGAAGGTATTATTCTTTTCTTTATACTAAATTATCTTTTTAGACGAAAATATATTGTAACACCTGGAAAACTTTCTGCTTTATTCTTAATTTTTTATTCTTTGTTTAGATATTCTTTAGAGTTTTTCAGAGTGCCAGACCCACAAATTGGATTTCTATTTTTAAACTCAACTTTAGGTCAAATCATAAGCCTTCTGTTTTTTGTAATTGGAGTGCTTCTATTTTATTTAAAAAAAAATGAAAATTAAAAATGGTGATAAGATTACTCTAGATGAATATATAGAGGAGTCTCTCTATAATAAAAAATTTGGATATTATGTTAAAAAAGTTCCATTTGGAAAAAGTGGTGACTTTATTACTGCACCCAATATATCTGTATTATTTTCTGAAATGCTGGCAATTTGGGTAATTTCGTTTTGGGAAAATCTAGGTTGTCCAAAAAAATTTAATTTAATAGAGCTAGGTGCTGGTAACGGTGAAATGATGAGGGTATTAAATAAAACATTTTCAAAATTTCCAAAATTTTTTAGTGCTTGTAAAATTAATATATTGGAAAGAAGTAAATTACTTAGAAAAATTCAAAAAAATATTATCAATAATAATAAAATTAGATGGCTAAATAATTTAGATCAATTGAATAATCTGCCTTGTATTTTTCTAGCAAATGAATTTTTTGATGCATTGCCAATTAAGCAATTTATTAAAAAAGAGAAAAAATGGCACGAAAGATATGTAAAATTTATAGATAATACACACAAAGAATATTTGGATATACCACTTGATATAGAGAAGTTTGAAAAAAAAATTAAATTTAAGATTTCAGATAAACAAACTTTTATTGAATATTCACCTCAAGCTGATGATTATTTAAAAAATATAACCAATAAAATTAAAAAAAATAATGGTGGGGTATTAATAATTGACTATGCTTATGTTGATAAAAAAATAAAAAATACACTTCAAGCAGTATCAAAACATAAGTACTGTGGTGTTCTCGATGAATTTGGAAATTCAGATATTACTTATAACCCAAACTTTGATTTGATCATTAAAATGCTGAAAAGATTTGGCACTTTTAATTCTTTAATGACTACACAAAAACATTTTCTAACAAAGCTTGGAATAATGGAGCGAGCTGAAATTATCTCTAAGAATATGCAATTTAGTGAAAAGGCTGATATTTATTTTAGAATTCAAAGATTAATTGATGAAAAACAAATGGGAAAATTATTTAAAGTATTGTTTATAACAAATCATAAAAATAAATTCAAACTAGGGTTTGGTAATGATTAAATCAAAAAAGCTTAGTAAGTTACAAAATTTAAATCATGCTTTTTTCAATAGAGCTGGGGGCAAATCTACTGGTATTTTTAAAAGTTTAAATTGTGGTCCTGGATCGAATGACAATAAACGAAATATCTTAAAAAATCTTAATATTGTTAAAAAAAAAATTAATACTACTGCCAAAAAAATTGTTTTACTAAAACAGGTGCATAGTAATAAATTTCATTTTATAAGTAAAAATACACAAGTTCCAAAAAAAAAACTTGAAGGCGACGCTTTAATTACAAATAGAACAAATCTTCCAATTGCAGTTCTAACTGCAGATTGTGCGCCTATTCTTATACATGATAAAAAAACAAAAATGATAGCCGCAATACATGCTGGCTGGAAAGGTGCTTACAAGGGTATCATTCAAAGTGTTATTAATTTTATGATTAAAAAAGGTTGCTCTTCTAACAACATAACTGCTGTTATAGGGCCCTGCATATCTGTAAATAATTACGAGGTTAAAGAAGATTTTATCAAGAAATTTATAAAAAAAGATAAAAAGAATGTCCTTTTTTTTAAAAAAACAAAAGATAAAAACTACTTTAGTTTAGGTAAATATATTCATCATCAACTAAAAGCTCTAGATATTAAGAATATTGATGTTATCAAAAAAGATACATTTGTCTTAAAAAACAATTTTTTTAGTGCAAGACGATCTATCAGGCTTAATGAGAATGATTATGGTAGAAATATTTCAGTAATTATGATTAATTAAGTTTATCTCATGAAATTATTAACTGGAAATAGCAATAAACCTCTCAGTAAGAATATTTCAAAATATTTAAAAACAAAACTTGTTAACTCAAGTATCAAAAAATTTTCTGACGGTGAAATTTATGTGGAAATAAATGAAAATATTAGAGGTAATAGCATCTTTATCCTTCAGTCTATTTCATCACCAGCGAATGATAATTTAATGGAATTATTACTTTGTATTGATGCATTAAAAAGATCTTCAGCAAAAAATATTACTGCTGTTATTCCATATTTTGGATATGCTCGACAAGATCGTAAAGTTGTCCCTAGAACTTCTATTTCAGCAAAACTAGTTTCAAATTTAATTACTAAAGCTGGTGCTGATAGAGTAGTGACAGTAGACCTTCATGCTGGCCAAATACAGGGCTTCTTTGATATTCCTGTAGACAATTTATTTGCTACACCCATTTTTGCAAGACATGCCAAAAAAAATATTAAAAGTAAAAATATTATTTGTGTTGCTCCAGATGTTGGAGGAACCGAAAGAGCAAGAGCTCTTGGTAAAATGTTGGATGCTGATCTTGCTATTGTAGATAAAAGAAGACCTAAACCAGGACAGTCAAAGGTTATGAATGTCATTGGAAATGTTAAAGATAAAACGTGTATCATAGTTGACGATATAATTGACTCGGGTGGAACTATTGTAAATGCAGCTAAAGCTCTTAAAGATCGAGGTGCAAAAGAAGTTTTTGTTTATATTACTCACGGCGTTCTTAGTGGAGAAGCTGTAGAAAAAATTAAAAAATCAGTTATTAAAAAATTAGTAATAACTGACACAATTGATAATGGGAATAAAATTAAAAATGTTAAAAATATAGAAGTTTTGCCTATTTCAACCCTTATGGGAGAAGCAATTAAAAGAATTTCCAATTCGACCTCTGTTTCAGATTTATTTAAATAATTATCTTGAGTTATTAACAAACTTGGGCTAGAAACCTCTTTTTTATGAATTCACTTGATGCAAATACTAGAGACTCAAAATCTAAAGGGGATGTTAGATCTCTTAGGTTAGCTGGTAACATTCCAGGTATAGTCTATGGTGGTCCTGAGCAAAACCAAAAAATTACTGTATTAAAAAAGACAGTAAAATCTTTACTTGATAAAGGAAGTTTTTTATCAAACATAATAACTCTTAATTTAGACGGTAAACCTCAAAATGTTTTACCAAGAGAAATTAGTTATAATGTATTATCTGATGAGCCAACTCATATTGATTTTTTAAGAATTGTACCTGGTGTAAAAATTAGAATTGAGGTGCCTGTTGAATTTATTAACCATGAAACATCTCCAGGTTTAAAAAGAGGTGGAGTATTAAACATAGTTAGAAGAAAAATTGAATTAAAGTGTCCAAGTGAAAAAATTCCATCTGTAATTACATTGGATTTGGACGGTGTAGATATTGGAGAAAGCTTTAAAATCTCTGCAGTTAAACTAGAAGAGGGTGTAACACCAACAATTACAGGTAGAGATTTTGTGATTGCAACTTTAGCGGCTCCTACAGTAATGAAAGAGCCTGAGAAACCAGCTGAAGAGGCTGCGGCAGAAGAAGGTGCAGCAGAAGAAGGTAAAGAAGCAGCTCCAGCAGCAGCTGATGGTGATAAAAAAGATGGCGATGACAAAAAAGCCTCTGAAGAGAAAAAATAATTAACTAATCATAGTGAAGTTTCCTAGATACGATTTAAAAAAAATATGCTTTTATTTGTAGGTTTAGGAAATCCAACACCTGATAGTGAAAACAATAGGCATAATATTGGTTTTAAGTTAATTGATGCCCTTAATCAAAAATTTGGGCTTTCTAAACAAAAACCAAAATTCAAAGGTTTGCTAACGACGGGTAATATTGAGGATAAAAAAGTTTACGCAATAAAACCTCTTACCTTTATGAATAACTCTGGAATTTGTATCAGAGAATTAATTGAATATTTTAAAATCGATGCTGAGGATGTAATTGTATTTCATGATGATCTGGACATTGAATTTGGCAAAGTAAAAGCGAAGTTTGCTGGTTCAAGTGCAGGACATAATGGAATTGAATCTATAGATAAATTCATTGGAAAAGATTATTCGAGAGTGAGAATTGGAATTGGAAGACCAAAAACTAAGGCAGATGTTTCAGATCATGTTTTGAAAGATTTTGATGAAGATGAAATGTTACAATTAGAAAAAATTACAGAAAACATCATTGATTCAATATCTATACTACTTGATAAGAAATTAGATTTATTTTCAAGCACAGTAAATAATAAATAATGAGCTTTAAGTGTGGAATTGTTGGATTGCCCAATGTTGGAAAATCTACTTTATTCAATGCACTAACGAATTCTAGCAAAGCACAAGCAGCCAACTTTCCTTTTTGTACAATTGAGCCAAATGTAGGAATTGTTCCAGTTCCTGATGAGAGACTAGATAAATTAGTTGAAATTTCAAAATCAAAAAAAAAGATTAATACCACTATAGAATTTGTGGATATTGCAGGATTAGTAGAGGGTGCATCTAAAGGTGAAGGCCTGGGAAACAAATTTTTATCACACATTAGAGAGGTTGATGCTGTAATTCATATGATCAGATGTTTTGATTCTGATGATATCCAAAATGTAAATCCCACGGTTGATCCTGTAAGAGATTTGGAGATTATTGAAACTGAAATGATGCTTGCTGATCTTGAGTCTATTCAAAAAAGATTAGAAAAGAGTAATAAAAAAAATGTAGATGAAGAGCAAATAAAAATATTAGAAATTGCATTAGATTGCATAAATAATTCTAAAGATATTCAAATTCTACGTGACCAATTTGAAAAAAAACTATTAAATCAAAGTGGTTTATTATCTTTAAAGCCAAAAATTTTTGTATGTAATGTTGATGAACCAAGTGTTCAAAATGGAAACAAATATACTGAGGCTTTTATTAGTAAATTTGGAGAAAAAAATACCTTAATAGTTTCAGCTGATATTGAAAATCAAATAAATCAGTTAGAAAATGAAGAAAAAGAAAACTATATGGAGATGATCGGTTTAAAAAAAACTGGTCTAAATATGTTAATTCAAAAGGGTTATAATATCCTAGAGTTAGATAC
This sequence comes from uncultured Candidatus Pelagibacter sp., assembly GCA_943789075.1. Taxonomy (GTDB): domain Bacteria; phylum Pseudomonadota; class Alphaproteobacteria; order Pelagibacterales; family Pelagibacteraceae; genus Pelagibacter. The sequence continues at coordinate 113,394 of CALSSS010000002.1, forward strand.
CTATTTCACATCCGGGCCTGAGGAAACCAGAGCTTGGACTATTCAGAAAAATTGTACAGCACCAAAAGCAGCTGGTGAAATACATTCTGATTTTGAAAAAGGTTTTATTAGAGCTGAAACAATTGCTTATGAAGATTTCATAGCTAATCAAGGTTGGGTAAATTCTAAAACAAATGGAAAAATGAGACTTGAAGGAAAAGATTATATTGTCAAAGATGGTGATATATTAAACTTCAGATTCAATACGTGACCAAATTTTCTTCATACTGAAATAAACTAAAACTGTCAAAATTATTAAATATAAGATGGCTTTAAATCCCATCTTGTGTCTGCTTTCTAAGTGCGGTTCAGCTGCCCACATTAAAAATGTCGTAACATCTTTAGCCATCTGTTCTTTTGTTGCAGGAGTCCCATCTCCATATTCTATTAAATCATCAGTAATTGGCTCAGCCATTTTAATTTTATTACCATACATAAATTTATTATAGTAAACGCCATCATCAAGTTTCACATCACTTGGCGCATCTTCATAACCAAGGAGCAATGAGTAAATGTAGTCAACTCCTCCACTTCTAGCTTTGGCCAATACAGACATGTCTGGTGGATAGGCACCACCGTTTGCAGCTTGTGCAGCTTTAACATTTTCGTAGGGCATAACAAACTTATCTGATAATTTTGCTGGTCTTAGAAACATTTCGCCTTCACTGTTAGGTCCATCATTCACCTCATAACTTGCGGCTATTGCTTTCACCTGTTCCTCAGTAAATTCTGGTCCGCCTGGTTCTGATAAGTTTCTAAAACTTACATATTTCATCGAATGGCACGAAGCGCATACTTCTTTGTAGACTTGATAACCTCTTTGCAATGAAGCTCTATCAAACTTACCAAAAAGACCTTTAAAGCTCCAATCTGTTTTTAAATAATCTATTTTTTCTGCCGAATTAACCTGAATTGTTCCAGTTATAATGAATATTATTAGATAAATGATTTTAAAAATATTGTTCACTAAATTAATTTAAACTTTCTTTTTTTTTAACTGCTGAGGCCATTGGAGACCCTCCTAAAACTGGCTCTGTAATACTGAGTGGTAAAGGCATAGTTTTTTCTTTAAAACCTAATATTGGAAGAACTACTAAAAAGTGAATAAAGTAATAACCAGTTGCTACTCTAGCAATTAATAAGTACAGCCCCTCAGCTGGCATTGCCCCTACGTAACCAAGTATTAGTACGTCAGCGACTAAGATCCAATAAAACTGTTTATACAAAGGTCTAAATACAGCTGATCTTATTTTAGATGTATCAAGCCAAGGTAGAGCAGCTAAAATTAAAATTGCTGATAGCATTGCAATCACACCTAATAATTTATCAGGTACAGATCTTAAAATTGCATAAAAAGGTAATAGGTACCATTCAGGTACAATGTGAGCTGGCGTTACTAATGGATTTGCTTCAATATAATTATCAGCATGACCTAAAATATTTGGTGTATAGAACACAAAAAAAGCAAAAACGATCATAAACATTAGTAAAGCAAAACCATCTTTAATGACAATATAAGGATGGAATGGAACTGTATCCTTTGATGGTTTTTTAATATCAATACCTACCGGATTATTATTTCCAGGTACGTGTAGTGCCCAGATATGAAGAACTACTAAGCCTAAAATTAAAAATGGAATTAAATAATGTAACGTAAAAAATCTTGTTAAGGTTGGATTATCAACTGAATAACCACCCCATAGCCAGTTCACTATACCCTCGCCCACTAAAGGTATTGCGCTAAAAAGATTTGTAATTACAGTTGCACCCCAGAAACTCATTTGTCCCCATGGAAGAACATAGCCCATGAAAGCTGCTGCCATCATTAAGAGATAAATTATAATTCCCAAAATCCAAATAATTTCTCTTGGGGATTTATATGATCCATAAAATAAAGATCTAAATATATGAATATAAACTGCTAGAAAAAACATTGAAGCACCATTGGCATGGATATACCTTATTAACCAACCATAGTTAACGTCCCTCATGATATGTTCAACACTTTCAAAAGCCATGTCAGCATGAGCAATATAGTGCATAGCTAAAGTCAAACCTGTTACGATTTGCGTTATTAAACAAAAAGTTAAAATTCCACCAAATGTCCACCAGTAATTTAAATTTTTAGGAGTTGGATAATCTGTTAAATGACTGGCAAGAGATAAAAGTGGCAGTCTATCATTAAACCATTTTCCAAACTTTGATTTAGGTGTGTATTCGTGATCACTCATAATAATTCTTATCCGATTTTTATTGTATTACTATTAACGAATTCATATTTAGGTATTTCCATGTTCGTTGGCGCTGGTCCTTTTCTAATTCTACCAGATGTATCGTAGTGCGATCCATGACAAGGACAAAACCATCCATTGTAGTCACCTTTATCATTTAAAGGCACACATCCTAAATGTGTACAAACTCCCACCATAACTAGCCACTCTGGATTTTTAGCTCTATCCTCATCTTTTTGAGGATCCTTCAAGTCTTCCATCTTAACGGCTCTTGCTTCAGCGATTTCTTCTGAAGTTCTTCTTTTTATAAAAACTGGTTTTCCTCTCCAAAGTACTGTGATTGTTTTACCGGGCTCCATTGTACTTACATCTACTTCAGTGCTTGCTAATGCTTTAACTGATGCATCAGGATTCATTTGATCAATTAAAGGCCAAACAACTGCTCCTACACCTACCGCACCTACTGCATACGAGGCTGTAAATAAAAATTCTCTTCTTTCAGGTTTTTTGTCAGACATCTGTAATTTTTTGTATATTGTTATCTAATATATGATTTCATATAAGAAAAAAGTTTTTTTTCTACTGAAACAATGACACAGAACCAATGAATTTGAGACCTAAAATAGCCTTATATGAACCTGATATTCCCCAAAATACAGCCGCTATTATAAGAACATGTGCGTGTCTGGGCGCAGATTTAGAGATAATAGAACCTTGTGGTTTTCTGTTTAGCGATAAAAGATTTAAAAGAGTAGTAATGGATTATATGGATGAAAAAATGATAAAATTCTATCAAAGTTCTGAAGAATTTTTTAAATCAAAAAAAGATCAGCGAGTTATATTACTAACTACTAAATCTTCCGAATCTTATGCAAAATTCAAATTTGAAAATAATGATACATTATTATTTGGTAGAGAAAGTGCCGGTGTACCTAATCATGTGCATAATTCTATAAAATATAAGTTAAAAATACCAATGAAAGATAATAAAAGATCTTTAAACATAGCCTCTTCAGTTGCTATAATTCTTTCAGAAAATTTGAGACAAACTATTTTTATTAAATGATGGATAAGGAAATTAAAAAAAAAATTGCCTCTAATTGGTTCAAGTTATTACAAAATACTATTTGTAATGATATTGAAAAATTAGAAAACCACAAACTTAAATTTAAATCTAAAGTGTGGAAAAGAAATCAAATTAAAGATGAGGGTGGAGGTGAATTTAGAATTTTAAAAAATGGAAAAATTTTTGAAAAAGTTGGAGTAAATTTTTCTGAAGTTTATGGAAAATTTTCTAAAGAAATGGGTAAAAAAATACCTGGCGCCTCAAGAGACCCTAGATTTTGGGCATCTGGAATTTCTGTTGTAATGCATATGCATAATCCCCATGTTCCTGCTATTCATTTTAACACAAGATTTATTTATACAACTCATGGCTGGTTTGGAGGGGGAATGGATGTAACACCCTGCATAAAAGATTCTAAAGAAAAAAAATTTCTTCATAAAGAGTTAAAAAAGATGTGCGATAGACATAATAAAAATTATTACAAAAATTATAAAAAATGGTGTGATGAATATTTTTATCTTCCTCACCGAAAAGAAACCAGAGGTATTGGTGGTATTTTTTTTGATTATAAAAAAGATAATTGGGAAAAAGATTTCAAATTTGTGACTGATCTTGGTGTTACTTTTCAAATGTTATTTAATTCAATAATTAACTCTAAATATCAAAAGAAATGGACTACAAAAGAAAAGGAGATGCAGTATATTAAAAGAGGTAGATATGCTGAATTCAATTTACTCTATGATAGAGGAACTAAGTTTGGCCTACAAACAGGTGGTAATGTCGAAGGAATTCTAATGTCATTACCTCCAATAGCAAAATGGAATTAATATGGATAAAGAACCAATAACATCTGCTGGACTTGAAAGTTTAAAAGAAGAGCTAATCTTTTTAAAAGAAAAAAAACGTCCTGAAATAGTAGCGGCAATTTCTGAAGCTAGGTCACATGGAGATTTAAAAGAAAATGCTGAATATCATGCGGCTAAAGAAGAGCAGTCTCATAATGAAGGAAGGATTGCTCAAATCAATGATATTATTGCAAGAGCAAATGTAATTGATGTTACCAAATTAAACAATGATGGAAAGGTTATTTTTGGTTCAACTGTTGACTTAGAGAACCTTGATACTGGAGAAAAAATTACCTACAAAATTGTTGGTAGAGATGAAGCAGATTTGCAAAAAAAACTTATATTTTTTCAATCCCCGATAGGCAAAGGATTAATTGGCAAAAATAAGAATGATTTGGTTGAAATTAAAACTCCAGCTGGTGTTAAAAACTTTGAAATAAAAAACGTTAAATATATTTAATTATTTACAATTTTTTGAATTTCTTTCTCTGAAATCTTAAAATTATTATTACTCCAAATTTCCTCGATAGCTTTTAATTTTTTTCCTAATTCTATCCCTTCAGGAATTTGATATTTCTCTATCAATGTATTTGCTTTAAGGGGCAATACTGGAATTTCTTTTTCCTTAAAAATTTTAATCAGTTTTATCAAATTATCATCTACTTTTTTGGATAAAAAAATTTTAAAATAAATAATATCGTTCAATGCCTCCCTTCCATTAAAATAGAGAATTTTATCTAAATTTTTTTCTGAAAAAAATGACCTATTAACTTTTTTGGAATAAAATTTATTTAAAAATAAAAGACGTTTTTGATCCTTTTTTGATAAATTGTATTTATAAATAAAATAATCCACATTATCTGTCCCATCAATAATCATTAGAGATAATAATAAAATAAAATCAACGTTAGCAATATTTTTTAGTGCAAAACTATTTAGTTTGCTGAATAATGAAATATTCTTAAGTTGTGGAAAGATAAGACTTATTATTTCAAGGCTATCTTTATCTTTTGCTAATTTTGTAAACCCTCTTGATCTTACTAATTTTTGTAACTCATCCAGTAATCTTTCAGCAGATATATTCATCATACCTGTAAGATTTTTTTTAATTATCTTAATGACTGATGTCTCATGCTTAACTTTTGAATAATTTAAAAAAAATCTGATATATCTCAAGATCCTTAGGTAGTCTTCTTTAATTCTTGTTTCTGCATTTCCAATAAAAAGAACCTTTCCATTTTCTAAATCTTTCTTTCCATCAAAGGGGTCAAAAAGACTTCCATCAATATCAGCATAAATAGAGTTTATGGTAAAATCTCTTCGTGAGGCATCTTCTTTCCAATTTTCAGAAAATTCAACTTTGGCATGTCTACCATCGGTATCAATGTCTTTTCTAAGGGATGTAATTTCAAACTTAATATCATTAATTAATGCTGTAATCGTGCCATGCTTGATACCACTTTCATAATATTTGATATTTTTTTTATCAAGCGCCTCACAAACATCTTTAGGATTTAAATTTACTGCTAAATCAATATCATCAAAGTCTTCTTTATTAATAATTTTTCTGACACATCCACCAACATATCGAATTTCACTATTTACAGAAAATGAGTGAATAGCCTTAAATAACTGCTCTACCTCAGTTTCTTTTTTTATTTTTTTGAAGCCTAAATTTATATGATTTAGATTTTGAGATCTAAAAAAAATTTTATCTAATAAGTTGTTCATATATGGCTGGGGCGCTAGGATTCGAACCTAGGATGCCGGTACCAAAAACCAGTGCCTTACCGCTTGGCTACGCCCCAATATTAATTGCATATAACACAAAAAAAAAAAATTATATAGTTTTTGATTCAATACACCAATGACTATTGAATTTCCTTTTAAATTGCCCGTATGCGTTACTGCAATCCTTTTGAGAATGAAAATAGGCTACAATTGAAGAGCCCGATCCTGTCATTCTAACAAATATATTTTTTGGTAAAGTTACCATAAAAGATCTGATCTTATTTAGTTTTGGATATTTCCTTAAAGCAATCTTTTCGAGATCATTATTTAGGGCTTTTAAATATTGTGGTTGAAACATTTTTTGTTGCGGTCTTTTAAATTGAGACTTTGAAAATGAAACAACTTTTGAATAGATAAGTTTTGTAGAACAGCCAAAATACGGCTTAGCTATTAAAACATATAGTGCCTTTTTATTAACAAATCTCTTAATTTTACCATTTGATGAAAGAATGGTATTGCCTGGTTTTAAGCCCAAAACGACATCAGAGCCTATCTTAGCAGCTAAATCATTTAATTTTTTATTTTTAATCTTTAAGATTTTTTTACTTATCAAAAAATTTATTAAACTTGCAGCATTCATTGAACCACCTCCCATACCAGCTCCATGAGGTATATTTTTTCTAATTTTTATTTCAAATTTTTGATTATTTAAAAGCTTCTCTGCGTCTAATAAGTTTAGCAAAGTTGATATAGTATTAATTTTGCTAATATTTTTTGAAAATTTTCCTGTAAAAAATATTTTGTGATTATTACTTTTTATTTTTTTTAAATAGATCAAATCATGTAAGCTTATAAAGGATATCAAACTTTCAATCTTGTGGAGTTTTACAGCTCGTCCTATTACATTCAAAGCAAGATTTAATTTTGCATGAGATTTTATTTTAAATGAGGTCATAGGTTAAGATTGCTTGATTCCATCAATTAATTTCTCTTTGATGTTTTTTTTCATTTCATCTTCTGTCTCTTCAAGCTTCAAAACATATTGCCAAAAATACCTTGCTTGTATTTTTCTATTTAATTTCCAAAGAATATCTCCATAGTGATCATTAACTATTGGATCTTGAGGCATTAATTCAACAGCTCTTTTTAAAAAGTTTTCAGCCTTTTCATATTGTCCAACCAAAAAATAAGCCCATCCAATAGAATCTATTATATAAGGATCATTACTTCTTGAAGCATAGGCATTTTCTAGCATTTCAAGAGCTGTATCTATTTTATATTCTCGCTCAAGCCACGAATACGCTAAATAATTTAGTACATAAGCATCATCTGGGTTAATTTCTAGTGATTTCAAAAGATCGTTGTCTGCGTTTTTATAGTCACCAGAGCGCTCGTAACTTCCTCCCCTCCTGTAAAGGATCTCAGCATATAAATCAGAATTACTATCAATGTTTAGGAGTATTTGGTCATAATAATTTATCGCCTTTGCGTATTTTTTTGCATTTTTATTGAAATTTGCAATATCAAAAATCATTTTCTTGTTAGGATTTTTAATTCCTTTAAATTTTGAATTAATAAACTTTAAAGAAACATCTTTATCCAAATTATTTGATATAATTTGTGCTTCTTTCTTTATTTTAAACCAATAATAAAATTCATTTGTTTTATCAAAAACTTCTAATGTCTTTTTAGTATTTTCATAATCTTCATTTGTATAATAATTTTCTGCTAGAAGAGATAAGTTTAAAGTAAATTTTGGGTTTAAATAATTAGATATATTCAAATAGAAATTTGATTTTTCATAGTCCCCTTGAGATGAATATAAATTAGCAACTAGAAAAAAAAATTCACCCATAATATCACTGGAATTAGTACATGAAAAAATATCTAAAAAATTTTTAAATTTTGTATCTTCTATCCATTTTTTTCCTTGGGAAATTAAAAGAGAAGAATTTAGATAATCAAAGTCATCTGTGATTTGCTTTGCCTCATCATATTTTTCACTTTCTATCAAATAGTTCACAAAAAAAAATGCATACCTTGAATAATCTGCATCATTTTGAGAATTAATTAATCTTTTAAAGTAAGTTTTTGTACTTTGATCACCTAAATAACACCTTTGGAAAACTTCATTGATATAAGAAAAATTGCCAAATTTTTTTTTTGATTTGGGAATTTTTTTCTCATTAAAGACATAAAGATATTCTTTAAAAATTTCTGCAATAATTAGGGAAAATCTATCATTATTAATAAGCTCGTACGATCTATTAATATATTGCTCACTACTTTTATAGTCCCCCTTTTTTAAACTATCTATTGCTAATAATAAATTAGCTTGAAAAAAATTAGAATTATCTTTTGTAGAGTTTTGTTTAATTTGATTGATTGCCTTTTTTACTTTGCCATTTAAAACTAATGCAAATGTGTATTTCTCTAAGTAAATTTCATGCTGTTTAATTAAAAATTTTGATGAATTAAAAAATTTCAGTGCCTGAGAATTATCTGAATTTTCATATGCAACAATTCCAGAAAAATAATTAGATAAAAAACGTGAATTAAAGTCGTTTAAAGTATTATTTTTTGAGTATAATGGGCTTTGATAAATTAATAATATTAAAATAAATTTAAGAAATTTTACTAACATTTTACTATTGTATGTCTAAAAAAGTAATAAATCAAAATTCGAATTTTAAAGCTAAATTCTTAGACTCAATTGGATCAGACTTTGTTTTTAATGAAAAGCCTATTAATCGATTAAAAGATACTAACTTAAATTTAAAAGAGGCAAATAAAATCGATAAAATAACTCAATTAACTGAACTAAAAAAACAAATAAACTCAATTAGTGATTGTAGTCTAAAAAATAATTCAAAGAATATTGTTTTGGGTGATGGAAATATTAATAGTTCAATTATGTTAATTGGTGAAGCTCCCGGAATAGAAGAGGATAAAACTGGTTTGACTTTTAGAGGTGAGGTCGGAAATCTTTTAGAAAAAATGTTACTCGCAATTAATATCAAAAAGCAAAATATTTATACATCTTATGCTGTTAATTTTAGACCTCCTGAAGACCGAAAACCAACTTCAGCTGAAATAAAAAGATATTCACAATTTCTACAAACACATATTTCAATAATTGACCCAAAAATAATTATTCTCATGGGTAGTACTGCTATGGAGTCTTTAACAGGCCTGAATAGTAAAATATCCAATGAAAGAGGAAAGTGGAAAGAGATAATTGTTAAAAATACTAGCTATAATGTTATTATAACTTTTAATCCTTCATATCTTTTGCGCACACCAGAAAATAAAAAATATTCTTGGGAAGACTTAAAAAGGATTAAAAAAAAAATTATAGATCTAAAGATTAATATTTAATGAAAATTGTAGCTGGTGTTGATGAAGTTGGCAGAGGAAGCTTGATTGGTCCAGTTTATGCAGCTGCTGTAATATTAAATAACTCAATTAACCAAAAACTACTTAAAGACTCTAAGAGTTTAACAAAAGAAAAAAGAAACGAGCTTTATAAATATATTAGACAAAATTCAGTATGGGCAATTGGCCAAGCATCTACTAAGGAGATAGAAAAAATTAATATATTGCACGCTAGTCTACTAGCTATGAAAAGAGCAATTCTTAAATTAAAAAAAAAACCTTCTTTAGTGCTAATAGATGGAAATAAACTGCCCACAATCAAAAATTATAATTTAAAATATATAATTAAAGGTGATCAAAAAATTTCAAGTATTTCAGCAGCATCAATTATTGCTAAAGTTAGCAGAGATAAATTTATAACTAAACTTTCTGAGGAATTTAGTCAGTATGGTTGGGACACAAATTCTGGTTATGGTACAAAAGAACACCTAAAAGCAATTAAGAAATTTGGTATTACTAAATATCATCGAAAAACTTTCTCACCTATTTGTGATCTTTTATAATTTTCACGTGTAACAGCACAACATCTGGTTCCCTCAAAAAATTCAGACACAATTTGAATCTAGTTATTTCAATCTCAGGTTGACGCTAGAATCTCTATGGAGTCTAATTGTTTTATACAAAATGGATATCAATTTTAAAAATAAGATTATTAATGGTGACAGTCTCAAGGAATTAAAAAAAATTCCAAGCGAAACTTTTGATCTTGTTTTCGCTGATCCACCATACAATTTACAATTAAAAAATTCACTCACAAGACCAGACAGAAGCAAAGTCAGTGCTGTTAACGATAAATGGGATCAATTTGAAAACTTTAAAAAATATGATGAGTTTACAATTGCATGGCTTACTGAATGTAAAAGAATTTTAAAAAAGGACGGAGCCATCTGGGTTATAGGAAGCTATCATAATATTTTTAGAGTAGGAACTGCAATACAGAACTTGGGTTTTTGGATTTTAAATGATGTTATCTGGAATAAGAATAACCCAATGCCTAATTTCAGAGGAACAAGATTTACAAACGCTCATGAAACTTTAATTTGGGCCTCTAAAAGTGAGAAATCAAAATATACTTTTAACTATCAATCTTTGAAATGTTTAAATGATGATCTACAAATGAGATCTAATTGGAATTTACCCATTTGTAATGGTGCAGAAAGACTTAAAAAAAATGGTATAAAAGTTCACTCAACTCAAAAACCAGAGTCTCTATTACATAGAGTTTTATTAGCATCATCAAACAAAAATGATTTAATTCTAGATCCATTCTTAGGATCTGGAACAACAGCCACAGTTGCAAAAAAATTAGGTAGAAACTATTACGGCATAGAAAAAGAAAAAAACTATTTTAAAGCTGCAGAGGAAAGACTAAAGAAAACAAAACCAATAGAAGATGATTTCTTAGACACTTTAAAGAATAATAGATCAAAACCTAGAATACCTTTTGGATCACTGGTAGAGCTTGGAATAATAAAGCCTGGAACAAGTATTTTTGATCAAAAGAAAAAAATTGTTGCAAAAATTATGGCCGATGGAAGTATAAAACATGATCAAGCTGAAGGATCAATTCATAAAGTTGCAGCAACAATACTGGGTTCTGAAAGCTGTAATGGATGGACTTATTGGCATTGCACAGTGAATGGTGTTTCTGTTCCAATTGATAATTTAAGACAAAGATTAATTTCTAAAAATTAGTCTTTATAGATTTTACCAAGATAGCTGTTAATAAATTTTTCATTTTTAACTAATTTTTTTATTACTAAGTTTCTAATCCAAATTATTAATGGGTTGGATAAATGAAAAGCAAAGTAATTAAGTTTTGATTTCATATCAATCATCCTTACTCTTTTAACTCTTTCAGAGTTAAATTGAGTGTTTTCATTTTCTAAATTTTTATAAAGTTCATGAGCAACCTCTATTGATTGAGAGGCACCTTGAGCAAAAGTTGGAGGTAAAGCAAAAAAAGCATCTCCAATGATAAAAGTATTTTTATTTTTTGGTTCATGCACCTTAGAACTCACAAATATTGGGAAGCATTTAATGCTTTTTAGATTGTTAATTGTTTCAGGAACTACTTGCTTTGATATTTCAGATATAATATTTGCAGTAAAATCTCTGCTCTCAAACAAAGAATAATCCGATAACTCGTTAGTACTAAGCTTTTTTCTAAGAACGGTAACGAAATTAAACTGTCCTTTGCTATTAACTGGATAAAGAACTGAGTGTAAATTAAATCCTAAAAATAAAGATATATTCTCTGGGTTAATACCCTTGAGGGCATCCTGGTCTATTGTTGCTCTTAAGGCAATAGAGTTAAAGTATTTTGGTTTAATTTCTTTATTGGCAATTAATGATTTTGTTTTTGAAAAAGTTCCATCAGAGATAATTAAGTAATCACATTTAATAGATGAACCATCCTCAAAAGAAACTTCTTTATTTTCAGCTTCTTCATTAATTTTTATAACTTTTTTATTATAATGGATAATATTTTCATGAAGCCCATCTTTTAAGAAATTAATTAAAGTAGAGCGCTGCAAGGTAGTATATTTTGTATCAGCACTGTTAAACATGGATATATCTAAATCACATATTTTCTTATTATTTTTTAAAGAATAGAAGTCTAGTTTATGAGGGTGAAATTTATCTTCTACACTAATTTTTTGGAAATTTATTTGATTTAATAGTTTGATGCTATTAACTGAAAGTTGAATACCGTATCCTTTTTCTAAGTTAACAGAACTATTTTTCTCATAAATTGTAATTTTATAATTTGAGTTTTGGCTAAAAAGATTTGCAATGTACAGACCTGAAATACCCGCTCCTATTATTGCTATATTTTTCATTAATTTTTTTTTAAATAATTAAAAATTTTTTTAGTAAATGTGGGCAAAGTATAATCTTCAAGCTTAGAGCTATCAATCCAAGAAGAGTTAGAAATTGTACCCTTTAACTTAGAAAACTTGATTATTATATTCATATTCATATTTGATATCTTGAAGTTTAAAGCATTTACTGAATTGTCAGGTTTGGGTATTTGTTTCATAGGAAATATTTGTAAATTCTTTAAAAAATTTAATTTAGTATTTTTTATCAGTAAAAATTTATTATTCTTTTTATAAACTTCTAACAAATAAAATTTATCAATCTTCTTTTTTCTTACTTTTATTATTTCAAAATCTTTTTTTTTAAAAGACTTACAATTTTTAATTAAAGGGCATTGGTAACATAAGGGATTTTTAGGTCGACAAATCAATGCACCTAGCTCCATTATCGCTTGTGCATAATCACTTGCTCTAGTTGAATTACCTAATATTTTTTTACTCTTTGCAAGATTATCTTTTGTAATTTCTTTGGGTAATTTTAAATTTAATAATCTTTTAATTACTCTTTCAATGTTTCCATCCAGGGGAATAAATGGCTTGTTAAAGGCAATTGCCATTATTGCATTAGAGGTGTAGTCACCTATTCCAGGTAATAATTTTAATTCGTCAATCGTGCTTGGTAACCTTCTGTTAAAATTTTTTTCTAATATTTGTGCAGTCTTTTTTAAGTTTTTTACTCTTGAATAATAACCAAGCCCTTCCCAATACTTTAAAAGTTTATGTTCCTTAATTTTTGATAGAGATTTAATATCTGGAATATCTTTTACAAAATTATTGAAATATGGAATTACAGTTGCAACCTGCGTTTGCTGCAACATAAATTCACTTACTAGCGTGTAATATTCTCGCTTAACTTGAGATAGCTTTTTTCTCCATGGCAGTGATCTTTTATTATTATCGTACCAATAAAGAATTTTTTTTGTTAGTATGGATTTAGTCATATGCAATTTAAAAATAATACTAAGCAGAGGTTTAAAACTATTCAAGGCTTAAGGTCTTTTAAAGACACTTTGCCAAAAAACATTAAAAAAATAATCAAAAAAAAGGGTCATATATTTTCTGAAACACTTAGTAACTGGAAGTATATAGTTGGAGATGATCTTTTTCAGATATGCTATCCCAAATCCTTTAAAAATTCGAATAAATTTGGAGTAAGCACTCTTCAAATAATGGTAAAGAGGGGACATGAAATTGATTTAGAATACTCAAAAAAAATAATAATGGATAAAATGAATAGTTTTTTTGGCTATGCCGTTGTTGAGAAATTGAAATTCATAAGCTTTGATGATGCTCAAACAAAATTCAAAAAATTAGATACTAATGAAAATCATGTGACAAATAATAAATATACAGATAGAATTAATAATATTAAAAACGATAAAATAAAAAAATCACTACTAGAATTAACTAAATTATTTAAACAAAGATGAAAAAATTTGCCTCAACATTATTCATAATATTTTTAATCTTCTCCTCTAAATCGTTTGCTGCAGAAAATGAAATTGTTAAAAGAATTACTGAAGGAGAAGAAAGTGCTAAAATAACAATAATTGCTTACGAGTCGTTGACTTGTAGCTACTGTGCAAATTTTCATAAAGATGTGTATCCAGAACTTAAGAAAGACTTCATTGATAACGGGTTGGTAAAAATAGAATTTAGACATTTTCCATTAGATATTGCAGCATTTAATGCCTCAAAAATTGCTCAGTGTAATAACGACGGCAGTTCAAGCATTATGAATATTTTATATTCAGGCCAGAAAAAATGGGCTAGAGGAAAAACACCGGAAGAAGCTACAGGATATTTAAAAAAATTTTTAAAAGGTGAGAATGTAAACATAGATTTTGATAAATGTTTAAGTGATAAAATTATAGAAGATTACATATTAAATGACCGAATCGAAGGTGTTAAAAAATTTAAGGTCAATGCTACTCCTACGATAATAATAAACGATAAAAAGTTTGAAAAATCCCTAAATTATAAGAATTTAAAAAAATATCTAGAAAAACTGATATAAGTTAGTTCATGGAGTTTAAAAAAATCCAATTAAATGGGTTTAAATCATTTGCCGAAAAAACAAATTTTTTAATTGAAAATGGCCTGACAGGTATTGTCGGCCCAAATGGTTGTGGCAAATCCAATATTGTAGAATCCTTAAGATGGGTAATGGGCGAAACATCTGCTAAAAGTATGAGGGGCTCAGGTATGGAAGATGTTATTTTTAATGGCACTTCGAATAAAGCATCTAAAAATATAGCGGAAGTTTCTATTACACTGGATAACGATAGCCATGAAGGACCCATGCAATATAAAGAATTAGACCAAATTGAAATTAGAAGAAAAATTGAAAAAGATAAAGGTTCAAAGTTTTATATAAATGACAAAGAAGTTAGAGCAAGAGATGCTCAAATTTTTTTTGCAGATTTATCTACAGGTGCCCACTCACCATCAATAATAAGTCAAGGTCGTATAGGAGCTCTTGTTACAGCTAAGCCTACAGACAGAAGAGCTATTTTGGAAGAGGCAGCAAATATTTCGGGTCTACATGTGAGAAGACATGAAGCGGAACTTAGATTGAATGCTGCAGAAACAAACTTAAAAAGAGCAGATGAATTAAGAAGACAACAAGAAAAACAATTAGCCAACCTACAAAAACAGGCTGAAGAAGCAACTAAATACAAACTAATCTCTGAGGAAATAAAAAAAATTGAAGCAGGTTTGTATTATTTAAAATTATTAGAAATTGACAATGAAATTAGGGTGGAAAATGAAATTAATAATGAGGCCCAAGGAGAGGTAAGCAATTTCAATCAACAAATAGCTCAGTTTGAAGGTTCTATTAAAACTGAAACTGATAAAGTGTCACCACTAAGAGAAAAAAATATAGAAAATCTCTCTAAAATCCAAAGATTAAATTTAGAATTACAAAATTTAGATGAAGAAAATGTAAGAACTCAAGATGAGATAGAAAATATTAAAAAATCTTTAAAAATAATTGAAGAGGATATTGATAGAGAAAAAGGGATTGTAATTGATGCAAATTCAAACGAAAAAAGATTGAAAGAAGAAAAAGCTGAATTAATAGAAATTGACTCCAAGTACTTTGAAACTGAGAAACTTTCCAATGAAGATCTTGAAAATGCAAAAAATCAATTAAAAGAGGAACAAAAAAAAGTAGATGAAATAATTAATGTTTTTGCCGATGGAAATATAAATATTGGTGTTGGCCCAATTAGAAATGTCAAAAGTACAATAACAAGAGCAAAAGAGTTAATCAATAATAATGAAGTAAGTCAGGCACTTGTTTTACTTGATAGATGTCAAATAGAGATAGATGATTTTTTAAATAACCTTGAAGATGAAGAAAGTAAAAAGAAACTTTCTAATATTAATGAAAAAAATGAAAATATAAAACTATTACAAGAAAAATATGCAGATAGTTTTAGTAAAAACCAATCAATTAAAAAAGAGTCTGTAAAAAGAAATGAGCGAATTAAAGCGATAGAAACAGAAGTTGAAAGCTGGAAGAACTTATATTCAAATTCTCAAAAAATGGTTACAGAATTAACTGAAAGAAAAAATAAATTACTATCAAATTTAAATGAACGTGATCAACAGCCAAAAGCTCAAGCAGAAAGAAAAGGTCAGATTACTGAAGGCTTACGAATTGCTTCAGCTGAAAAAATTGAAAATGAAAAAATAATAGAAGAAACAGACAAAAAAATAAATTCTTTAAGACTCGAATTAAATGAAGTTCAAGAAAAATCTATTCAGATAAGAGAAAGAAAAGCAAGTTCTGGTGCAACGATTGAAGGATTAAAAAAACGTAAAGATGATCTACTTGATAGGGTACGCTCTGAGCTTAATCTTGATGAAGATAAAATTCTTGAAAACTCAAATTTAAACGGTGTTGAAGAGTTGCCAAATTCTACAATACAAGAAGATGCTTTAGATAAAAAAAAAAATGAAAGAGAGAAATTAGGATCTGTTAATTTAAGAGCTGATGAGGAAACTAGTAAATATGAAATTGAAATAAAAAAAATGGAACAAGATAGAGAGGATCTTGTAACGGCTATTATAAAATTAAAAGAAAGCATCAATGAATTGAACCAAAAAGGAAGAGAAAGATTATTAGAAGCTTTTGAAAAAGTTAATAGAAAATTTAATGAAGTTTATACAAAACTATTCAATGGTGGTAATGCTAAATTAGAATTGATTGACTCTGATGATCCACTTGAAGCAGGCTTAGAAATGCTAGTAAGTCCCCCAGGTAAAAGACTTCAATCAATCACTTTATTATCAGGTGGAGAGCAAGCTTTGACTGCTCTTTCTCTGATCTTTGCTGTTTTTTTAACTAACCCTTCTCCAATTTGCGTTTTAGATGAGGTTGATGCACCCTTAGATGACGCCAATGTCACAAGATTCTGTGGCCTATTAGAAGAGCTAACTAAAATTACAGATACTAAATTTATTATTGTAACCCACCACGCTTTAACAATGTCTAAAATGGATAGGCTTTATGGAGTTACAATGCCTGAGAAGGGAATTAGCCAGTTGGTTGCTGTTGATTTACAAAAAGCTGAAAGTATGGTTGCATAATACTAGATGCCAAAAGAAGACCTTAAAACTCGCTTGGAGATTGCAAAAACAAAGTTTACAAAGAAAAATCTTATTAAAAATGAAGAGGCAACCTCCTCTATTGGAACTGCCTTTAAATTAAGTACAGAATTAGTGTCTGCAGTGGCAGTTGGGACAATTATAGGGTTTATTTTAGACAAGACCTTTGGTACTAAACCCTGGTTAATATTAATATTTTTTTTTGTAGGTGTTGTTGCTGGAATTATAAACGTATTTAGATCTGCAAAGAATATGCAAAAATAGACTTAAAAAATTATGGCTACAAACCCAATGAACCAATTCGAAGTTTATAGAATTGGACCAGAAATTAAATTAGGAGCAATAGATATTTCTTTCACAAACGCAAGTTTGTTTATGGTGATTAGTTCACTTGCAATCTTATTAGTTTTTAATTTAGGGTCAAAAAAAAACTCTTTACTACCAAGCAAGATGCAACTTCTTTCCGAATTAAGCTATACTTTTGTTTCCAAAATGATTAGTGATACAGCAGGATCAAAAGCAAAACCATACTTTGCGTTTATCTTCTCAATATTTATGTTTGTACTATTCTGCAATATGTTTGGGATGATCCCTTACGCCTTTACAGTAACTAGTCATATTATTGTTACTTTTATTTTAGCTTCATTTATTTTTTTGGGAGTCACAATTATTGGATTTATGAAACATGGATTGGGATATTTAAAATTATTTGTGCCTAGCGGGGTGCCTGCTTTACTATTGCCGCTAATAGTTGTTATAGAAATAATTTCTTACTTAAGTAGACCAATTAGTCTTTCAGTTCGTTTGTTTGCAAACATGATGGCTGGTCATACTATGATGAAAGTTTTCGGAGGCTTTGTAATAAGCCTTGGAATAGTTGGTGGATGGCTTCCACTGAGTTTTTCGGTTGCGCTAACTGGCTTGGAAATATTAGTTGCTTTTCTTCAAGCATATGTTTTCGCAATCTTAACCTGCATCTACTTAAATGATGCATTAAATTTACACCATTAACTAACATAAGGAGGATATAATGGAATTAGAAGCAGCAAAAATGATCGGGGCAGGACTAGCAGCAATAGCTCTAGCAGGTGCCGGTGTTGGAATTGGAATTATCTTTGGTAATTACCTTTCTGGTGCAATGAGAAACCCATCTGCAGCTCAAAAACAATTTCCTAATCTTTTATTAGGTTTTGCTTTAGCTGAAGCAACTGGCCTATTTGGATTAGTTGTAGCGTTAATTATTTTATTTGCATTTTAAATTTAATGATTAAAAAAATATTTTTTCAGTCGATATTTTTAAGCTTCCTGTTTTTTATGGAAGCTTTTGCAGCTGAAAGTGGTGGAATGCCTCAATTAAATCCTGAGTTTTGGGTTTCTCAAATTTTTTGGTTAATTATTACTTTTGGAATTTTATATGTTGTTTTATCTAAACTTATACTTCCAAAAATAAGTGCCAATCTAGAAAATAGAAAATCTCAAATTTTAGAAAACATTGAGGCTGCGGAAAAGCAAAGAGAAGAAAGTGAACAAAAAATTAAAGAATACGAAAAAATAATACAAGGCAGCAAAAATGAAGCAAAAAACTACTTTAAACAAGCTAGAGAAGAAGTGCTGAAGGACATTGGTGTAAAAAAAGAAACACTAGAAAAAGAACTTGATGAAGAAGTTAATAAAGCTGAGATTGAAATAAAAACTTTTAGAGATAGCGCTCCAGAGAAAATTAAGAAGATTGCTGTTGAGACCTCTTCAGACTTACTACAGAAACTAATAGGGGCTGAAGTTAACAGTAGTAGCATCTCTGCAATAGTAGAAGATCTTTCGAGAAAAAAAATGGTTAAATATTATGATAATTGATGGAACTTTTTGGGTAGCTATATCTTTTTTAATATTTTTAGGGGTTTTAATTTATTTAAAAATACCTCAAAAAATTAATGAACTTTTAAATAAGCTTATCCTTGATATTAAAAATGAAATAGATGAAAGTGAAAAGCTAAGACAAGAAGCGAAAGTCTTGTTGGATAACGCTCAAAATAAACTTGATACCGCACAAACAATAAGTAATGATATTTTGCGACAAGCTAAAAAAGATAGTGAACATCTTATAATCGAAATGAATGATAAATTTCACAAATCTTCAGAAATTAAAAAGAAATTAGCAGAAAATAAAATTTCACAAATGAAAGAGGCTGCACTTAAAGAAATAAAAGATGTTTCAATTAAAATCGCTGTTGATTCTGTTAAAAAAATTATTAACACATCTGTTGATAAATCAAAACTTGATGGTCTTTTTGAAAAAAATGTTGAAGAAACAAAAATAGCTTTAAAAGAAATAAGCTCATAATTACCTTACAATTCTTTAAAAAAAATATAAATTAACCTAATGAAATCTATAGTCATTGGTTCTGGGTTTGGTGGTATAGCTGCAGCATTAAGATTAAGAGCTAAAAATCATAAAGTAACTTTAATTGAAAAACACCCTGACTTAGGCGGAAGAGCTAGGGTATTTAAAAAAAATGGCTTTACCTTTGATGGCGGTCCAACAGTAATTACTGCACCTTATCTAATTGAAGAGCTTTTCACTTTATTTAATAAAAAGTCTCAAGATTACATAAAACTCACTCCTTTAAAAACTTGGTATAGATTCATTTATGAAGATGGAGGTGTATTTGATTATTCTGGAGATGAAGATCAAATGAAAAAGCAAATTGAGATAATAAGCAAAGAAGATGTAAAAGGTTATGAGCAGCTTGTAAAATTCACAAAAAAAATATTTGATAAAGGCTTCACAGAACTAGCTGATGTTCCATTTGATAAGCCTCTTGTGATGATGAAGCAATTACCTTCTTTACTAAAGCTTAAAAGCTATAAATCAGTTTATTCATTAGTTTCTTCATATATAAAAAATGAAAAATTAAGACGTATGCTGAGTATGCATCCTCTATTAGTTGGTGGAAACCCTTTTACAACAACCTCTATATATGGATTAATTCTATATCTAGAGAAAAAATGGGGCATTCATTACTCAATGGGTGGAACTGGTAATATAATCAACGGCTTAGAAAAATTAATGATTGAACAAGAAATTGAATTAATCAAAGGACATGAGGTTACAGAAATAATTTCAAATAATGGAAAAATTAGTGGAGTAAAATTAGATAATCAAAAAGAAATTCATTCAAATAACGTAATATGTAACGCTGATCCTCCTGCTGTATATGAAAAACTTCTAAGTCTAAATAAAACAAGCTCTCTATTTAAATGGAAGCAAAATCGAATGCAGTATTCTATGGGTCTATTCGTTTACTACTTTGGAACAAAAAAAACATACCCAGATGTAGAGCACCACACGATCAAATTTGGTGAAAAATACAAAGAACATCTGAGTGATATTTTTGAAAATAAAAAATTAAACGATGACATAAGTTATTACCTGCATAGACCATCAGCTACAGATAAATCAATGGCACCTGAGGGAAATGATTGTTTCTATGTTCTTGTGCCAGTCCCAAACAATCAATCCAAAATTGATTGGAAAATTGAAGGTGAAAAAATGAAGAATTTAGTAATAGATAAGATGGAAAAAGCATTGCTACCCAATCTTAGAGAAAATATTATTGAAGATTTCTATTTAACACCAGATTATTTTGAAAATGAATTAAATACCAAATTTGGATCAGGTTTTTCGATCCAGCCAAAATTTACTCAATCTGCATATTTTAGATTTCATAATAAATCAGAAATTTATGATGGATTATATTTTGTTGGAGCAGGAACACACCCAGGTGCAGGAGTTCCAGGCGTACTATCTTCAGCAAAAGTTTTAGATAAAATATTATAATGTTAAAAAACAATTATTTATCTATTTATGCCAAGTCGTTTAATTGGGCAGCTTTTTTTCTTCCAAAAAATACATACAAAGATTGTTCTTCTTTATACGATTTTTGTAGAACAGTAGACAATATAGCAGATGATAAGAATGATTTAGATATTAAAATAAAAAAACTATCGGAGTTTAAAAGTCAGTTCTTAAATAAAAATTTTGATAGCTTAGTAATAAGAAATATGTGGTCTTTAATAGAAAATTATAAGATTTCAATAAAGGTTATAGATGATTTATTTGATGGTATTGAATCTGATCTAAGTGAAATAGTTAAACTAAATACAAAAAAAGAACTATTAATTTATTCTTATCGAGTAGCTGGCACAGTCGGTTTAATGATGGCAAAAATTTTAAATGTTGAAGATAAAAAATCAATGAAAGCTGCAATAGATCTTGGCATAGCGATGCAACTAACCAATATATCCAGAGATGTTGTAGAAGATGCAAATAATAATAGATTTTACATAGAATATGACTTTGAGAACATAAAAAAAACTTTAAGGATAGCTGATCTTTTCTATGAGAGCTCTTTTAACTCTATAAAAAAAATTCCTTTTACTTTTAGATTTGCAATATTGGTAGCTAGAAGAATTTATAAAAAAATCGGAGACAATATTTTACAAAAAAGAAATATTGATAATTATAATAAAAGTGGAAAGATTTATGTGAGTAATTTTAGTAAATTATTTGAAACATTTCTCTCAATATATGATTTAATTTTATTATCATTTACGAATGAAAAAAGTCATCTAAGAGAAGAAGAACATCTCTTGATTAAAGAAGAAATAAATTTAGATGAAAGAATTTGATTACGTTATAATTGGTGGTGGTTGTGCAGGTCTATCCCTAGCCTATGAGCTTGAGATTCACAATAAGCTCAGAGACAAAACTTTAGCAATAATTGAACCAAGGTTAGAATATAAAAGAGATAAAACTTGGTCTTATTGGAAGACTTTAGAGCACAACTTTACAGATTGTGTAAAAAAAAGTTGGATTAATTTTTCAATTAATATTCCCAATAAAACTAAATTTATAGAATGTAGTGATTTGCCTTATGAATCTATAGATAGTGGCTTGTTTTATGAAAAAATTAATAGCAAATTAAATACAAATAAAAATATTAGCTTTTATAAAAGTTCTGAGGAAATAAATTTGGATAAAGGTTTTATTTTTAATAGTGTTTCTTCATTTAAAGCTAATCAAAATCAATTATGGCAACACTTTAAAGGTATTGAAATTGAAACTAAAAAAAATGATTTTGATGACCAAATTTTTAATTTAATGGATTTTGATTGTGATCAAAGGGATAGTGTTCATTTTTTTTATACACTTCCATATTCTAAAAATAGAGCACTAGTAGAAACAACTTGGTTATCAACAATGGCTAATAATTCACTAAAAGATTATGATAATCAATTGCAAAATTATATTGTTAATCATCTTAATATAAAAGATTACAAAATATTATATGAAGAGGAAGGTGCAATTCCTTTATTTTATCCTAAAACCAATGATAAAAAAAATATAATAAATATTGGTACCGCCGGGGGAATGACTAGACTAAGTACCGGTTATACTTTTTTGAATATTCAAGAACATAGCAAATATATAAGAAAAAATATTCATAATATCCATGAATGTAAAAAATATAATATTGGTGCGAAATATAAATTTTTAGATAAAATATTTTTAAGAGTGCTTAATAGTCACCCCAATAAAATGCCAAATATATTCATGAACATGTTTAATGGTCTACCTAAGAATGTTATAAAATTTTTATCAAATAAAAGTAATTTATTCCAAGACTTATCTGTAATATTGAAAATGCCAAAATGGATATTCATTAAAGCTTTATTTAAAAATGATAAATAGTCAAATTAACAAAATCAATTTTTTTCACTCTTTAGTTTTTTTTATTTTTACTAGTATATTTTCAATCATTTTTGACCAGTTTCAAAATTTATATATATCTCCTATGATTTGTTTATTTCTTATACTTTCAATTGGTATTTCTCATGGTGCACTAGATAACCAAAAAGGGAAAAGGCTTCTAAACTTTTATAAAATTAAAAATAATTCTATTTTTTACTTACTGTATTTACTGATTGCTATTATCATAATTATTTTTTGGCTTTCTATTCCCACATTATCTTTGGTTGTATTCTTGATTGTGGCTGCTTACCATTTTGGAAAAGAAGATACAGATTTTTTGATACAAAAAAAATCGAATAAAGATATTATTTTTTATTTTTTTAAAGGCTTACTTGTGATTATAGCACCTTTAATGTTTCACTTTACCGAAACAGTCAATATTTTTAAATTGCTATTAGTTGAAAATGAAAATTTTTATCTAATATTAAGTTTTATTGAAACTAATAATCTAATTTTTTATATATTTTTGATTACTCTAATTGTTCATATTTACTTATTTAGCAGGGATTTTAAAATACTTAATATTCTAATTTTTTTTGACTTTATTTCGATATTAATCTTAAACTATTTTTTTTCACCTTTGGTTGCATTTACAGTTTATTTTTGTTTTTTACATTCTTTTAGACACTCCATTTCATTAATAAATGAAATAGATAATATTGATTTCAAAAGTGGAAGTCTTAAATTTATGAAAAAAGCTATGCCACTAACAATATTAACTGCAATATTTTATATTATAAGCCTATATTTTCTTACAAATTATTATCCTATCAATGATGCTATATTTAAAACTATATTTATTGGTTTGGCGTCTTTGACCTTTCCACATATATTGCTCGAATACCTTTTAGAAAAAAATGAAAAATAAAGAGATAAAAATTTTGCTATCTGCTCCACGCGGATTTTGTGCAGGAGTAGAAAGAGCCATAGAAATTGTAAAAAAAAGTATAAATAAATATGGCGCACCAGTTTATGTTCGTCATGAAATAGTTCATAATAAATATGTTGTAGATAGCCTTAAAGCCATAGGGGCAATTTTTGTTGAAGAGCTTGATGAAATTCAAGATAAAAGCAGACCAGTAATATTTTCAGCACATGGTGTTCCAAAATCGGTACCTACACAAGCTAATGATTACAAAATGGAATATATTGATGCTACATGTCCACTTGTTTCTAAAGTTCATAGAGAAGCTGAAAATTTACATAAAGCTGGTTATCATATAGTTCTTATTGGGCACAATAACCATCCAGAAGTTATTGGTACTATGGGTCAGCTACCAAATGGAACAATTGATTTAATACAAGATGAGCATGATGTTGAGGCCTATGAATTGGATGGGAATAAAAAAATTGCTTATGTAACTCAAACAACTCTCTCTATTGATGACACTAAAGGAATAATTAAAGCTCTTAAAAAAAAATTCCCAGAAATAAAAGAGCCATTTAAAGAGGACATTTGTTATGCAACAACTAATCGTCAAGCAGCAGTTAAGAATATTGCAAAAAAGTGCGATATGTTTTTTGTCCTTGGAAGTAGAAATTCCTCAAATTCTGTAAGATTAGTTGAAGTTGCAGAACAAGCTGGTTGCCCACATTCTGAACTAATACATTCTGAAAGTTCCATCCCATTTGATAAATTGAAAAATTGTAAAACAATTGGTATTTCATCAGGAGCATCTGCCCCTGAAGTTTTAGTTGAAAACTTTATTGATCAAATTAAAAGTAAATATAAAGTAAAGATTGAGGTTGTTGAAATTATAAAAGAAAATATTGTTTTTAAAGTTCCTGGCAAACTTAATTAGATGGCTGTATATACAAAAATTTCAAAAAGAGATGTCTCTTCATTGGTTAATGATTATCAAATAAATGAAGTTAAAAAATTTCAAGGTATTAAAAAAGGAATAGAAAATACCAATTATTTACTTAAAACAAAAAAAAATAAATTTATCCTGACAATTTTTGAAAAGAGAGTTCAAAAAAAAGATTTACCATTTTTTATGAACTTGATGGAAGAGCTTAATAAAAAAAAAATTGCATGTCCAAAGCCATTACGTACTAAAAAAGGTTCCCATATAAGTAAAATTAAAAAAAAATCTGCCTGTATTGTAACCTTTTTAGAAGGCAAAGATAAAACAAATCTTAACTACAAAAATTGTTTTGATATTGGAAAAAATATTGCAAAATTTCATACTGTTACATCTAAACTAAAGTTAAGTAGACAGAATTCCATGTCAATTAATAAGCTTGGTGGCTTAATGAAGAGTATTAATTTTAAATCCTATAAATTTTTACCTAACCTTAAGAAAACTCTAAATCTATGTTTTAAAGATATTCTGAAACATTGGCCTAAAAACTTACCCCAGGGAATTATTCACGGAGATTTATTTATAGATAATATTTTTTTTAAAAAAAACAAATTTTCAGGATTCATTGATTTTTATTTTTCTTCTAATGATTATTTTATTTATGAAATTGCAATTTGTATAAATGCATTATGTTTTGATAAAAAGAAAGATAATTTTGTAATGAATAATAAAAAGATAAAAAATTTAATTAATGGATATGAAGCAATAAGATCTCTGTCAAAAAAAGAAAAGCAGTCACTTAATTTAATGTGCAGAGGCGCTGCCTTGAGATATCTTTTAACAAGAATTTATGATTTTTTTAATACACCAAATAATGCATTAATTAAGATTAAGGACCCTAGAGAATATTTACAAAAATTAATTATTCACAACAATCTTACGGACTACAAAGATTATTATAAATAATGATCAAAATTTATACAGATGGCTCCTGTTTAAATAATCCTGGAAATGGAGGTTGGGCTGCAATTATAAATGATAATGAGATAATTAAAAAAATTAGCGGAAGTGTTAAAGATACTACTAATAATAAAATGGAGCTGATGGCTCCAATCATGGCGCTTCAAGAAATTGACAAAAATAACGAAATCGAAATTTATACTGACTCACAATATGTAAGGTTAGGTATTACTGAATGGATCCATAAATGGATCAAAAATAATTGGCAAACTTCTAAGAAAGAGCCTGTTAAAAATAAAGAGTTATGGATGCAACTTTATGAATTAACTAAATCGTATAAAATAAAATGGATCTGGGTTAAGGCTCATGCTGGCAATGCCTTAAATGAAGAAGTTGATTTATTAGCTAAAAAAGCTGCTGAACTAAATTAAAGTTAAAAAATTTTGACCTGCTGAAATTTCACAAGCACCTGTATCTTTTTCTTCTTGTACTTTAATGACCTTAAGATTATCTACTAACATTGTATATCTATTCGATCGAATACCTAGGCCTCTAGCACTCTTATCAATATCTGCACCAATAGCTCTGGTAAAATCTAACATTGGGTCTGCCATCATTATAATTTTGTCACCAACATTTTGACTTTTTCCCCATGCATCCATTACGAAAGGATCGTTAACTGAAATACAAGCAATATGGTCGATGCCTTTAGCTTTATATTGCTCATAACTTTCAACATAGCTAGGTAAATGCTTGGCTGAACAAACTGAAGTATATGCACCAGGAAGTCCAAATAAAACTATTTTTTTATCCTTAAAAAATTCTAATGTGTTTTTTTTTATAGGATTTCCATTCTCTAAGATAAAAAAATCAGCACTAGGAATATTTTCATTTTCTCTCAACTTCATTTTAATTTGTCCTTAATGTATTGTTTGGTTTTACTTACGTTATTAGGAACTATATCGTAATACTCTTTTTTATCCATAATATATTGTAATTCACTGGGTAGGCTTGGCTTTATTGAAATTGATTTATCTATAGCATCTGGAAATTTGCAAGGATGTGCCGTTGCTAAAACAATATTATCTCCCTCTATATTTATTTTATTTAAAGCGCCAAGACCTATCGCTGTATGAGGATCTAATATTACTTTATATTTATTATAGATATTTCTTATCGTTTCTATTACTTCCTCTTCATTCATACTTTCAGAGAGAAAATCCTTTCTAATTTTTTCTAATCTATTTTTTGCAAAGATATACTTTCCTTCATCTTTTATCTTTATCATTACATCTTTAGTTTCTATGTCATCAAAATCATTCAAATCATAAATTAATCTTTCAAAATTACTGGCAACTTGAATATCCATACTTGGTGAATTAGTTTCGAAAACTGTTTCAACCTCATATTTTCCAGTTGATATTGCTCTATGTAAAATATCGTTTTTATTCGTTGCAACTATTAATTTATTTATTGGAAGACCCATCTTTTTTGATAAGTAGCCAGCATATACATCACCAAAATTTCCTGTGGGAACTGAAAAATTAATTGATTTTTTATCTTTAATTAAGAAGTAAGTATAAAAATAATAAACAGCTTGGGCAATTATTCTTGCCCAATTTATAGAATTAACTCCCGACATATTAATCGAGTTTGAAAAATCCTTATCTGCAAACATCGCTTTAACTAAATTTTGACAATCATCAAAGTTTCCTTCTATGGCAATATTAAAGACGTTATTCTCTTTAACAGTGGACATTATTTTTCTTTGAACGGGTGAAACTTTATTATGAGGGTGAAGGACAAATATATTTACATTTTTTTTACCCTTAATTGCATCTATGGCCGCAGCACCAGTATCTCCTGATGTTGCAACAATAATATTTATATTTTTACTATTTTTGCTTAAATAAAATTCATAAAAATTTCCAAGCAACTGCATTGCAACATCTTTAAAAGCAAGTGTTGGACCATGAAATAGCTCTAAAACTTTTGTGTCACCAAGTTTTATTAAATCAACAACATTTTTTTTTCGAAAAGTTGAATATGATTTATCTATGATCAAAGACAACTCAGACTCAGACATAAAATCACCTATAAAGGGATAGATAATCTTTTTAGCTAAATCCTGGTAGCTCAATTCACTTAATGAATTTAATTCTTCTTGAGTATATTTTTTAATCTCCTTTGGAATAAATAGTCCACCATCGTCAGCTAATCCTTTTATAAATACTTCTTCAAAACTATGCTCTTTTGAATTATTTCTAGTGCTTATATACTTCATCTAATAATTTTTTTTTCTTAAATATAAATATATTAAAAGAATCGAAATCGCTAATGAAAACCAAGTTAGTGCATATTTTTTATGATTATTTGAAATGTTTGCAGTAATTGATTTTGTTTTAGGAAGATCATTTTGTCCAGAAAGATAAATTATATAAGGAGAAAAATTTTTCCCAGTATATTTAAAAACATCCTCTCTGTTTAAAGTAAACCAATAATTATTTGGGATGTCATTTTCTGGCTTGAACATATTAGACTTTGTTTGCTTTTTTAAAATTCCATTAATATTACTAGAGTCTATAAGATTTATTGTTTGATCATTTTTTTTATCAAAAGGTATCCACCCTCTATTTAGTAAATAGTTTCTATTCTCAACTGTTAATGGACTAATAACTTCAAATCCTGGTTTGCCTTTTTCATCTAAATTATAAAGATAGATTTGTTTTTCAAAATCAATCAAACCACTAGTTT
Source organism: uncultured Candidatus Pelagibacter sp. (assembly GCA_943789075.1). Taxonomy (GTDB): domain Bacteria; phylum Pseudomonadota; class Alphaproteobacteria; order Pelagibacterales; family Pelagibacteraceae; genus Pelagibacter. The sequence goes on from CALSSS010000002.1 coordinate 141,571, forward strand.
TAACTCTAAGATAGTTTGTGTGTTTACTACTTGATAAATCAACCGGAGTATCCTTAAGGGATGTTTCTATTTGATTAATTAATTCTAACTTCCAATTAAGTCTAACAATTTGCCAACTTCCTAAAGCTACAAATACAGATATGAAGAAAAAAACAAAAATAGAAAATAAAAATTTATATCTCAAAGGCTAGAAACTAACTTCCCCAAACATAAATAGCTGCAAATAAAAACAACCAAACAACATCAACAAAGTGCCAATACCATGCAGCTGCTTCAAACCCAAAATGATGGTCTTTATTAAAATGACCTAATTTACCTCTCCAAAGGCATACAGCTAAAAATATAGTTCCTATGATGACATGAAATCCATGAAATCCAGTTGCCATATAAAATACTGATCCATAAATGTGTCCTGAAAAATTAAAGGCTGCATGACTATACTCATATGCTTGAAGTAACGTGAAGCTAAACCCTAAGATAACTGTAAAAATTAATCCTTGAATAAAACCTTTTCTATCACCTTCAATCAATGAATGATGTGACCAAGTTACTGTTGTTCCAGATAATAGTAGAATAAGTGTATTAATTAATGGAAGATCCCAAGCATCAAGTGTTTCTATATCTTGAGGTGGCCAAACACTTCCTACAAATTCATTGGGGAATAAACTTATATCAAAATAAGCCCAAAACCATGCAACAAAAAACATTACTTCAGACGCTATGAATAGTGTCATTCCATATCTATGGTGAATTTGTACAACTGGAGTATGATGACCTTGATGTTCTGCCTCGATAACAACATCTCTAAACCACATGTATGCTCCATATAAAAGTAAAGCTAAACCAAGGTACATTCCCCAAGATACTTCGTTGTGTAAATAATAAACCGAACCTATGGCTAGAACTAAACAAGAGAAAGATACATAAATAGGCCAAGGGCTTGGATCTACTAAATGATAATCATGTTTTTTTTCTGCAGACATATTTTATATTTGAGGCTGTTTATAGTAATCTGATGAGAAAAAAGTATAGGACATAGTTACATCTTTAATATTTTTAGTACCAGGATCATTTACCATTTCTGGATCCAAATAAAAAGTCATTATGTATATAGCCTTTTCCCCTGGTTTTAACTCTTGTTTTTCAAAGCAAAAACAGCCTAATTTACTATAATACTTCCCAAATGTTGATGGTGAAACATTAAAGCTTGCAACACCATAGGTTGTCTCATTTCCATAGTTCTCAACTTCAAATTCTATACTATTTACTTGACCAATTTTTACATCCATAACATTTGTCTTGGCTTTAAAGTTCCACGGAAGTTTATTAACATTGGTATCAAATCTAACACTTACTTTTTGATCTAAAACTAACTCAGGGGCCTGTCTTGATACCTGGGTGGTACCACCAAAGCCTGTTACTTTACAAAATAAATCATACAAAGGAACTGCAGCAAAAGATAATCCTAACATTAGAAAAAATATTCCTGCTAATAGAATTGGTGTAAGTGTTTTATTTTGCATTATATTTGTCTATCAAAAACACCCGTATTATAGAGAGTAAAAAAAAATAAAAAAATCATAAATGCTAATATTGCAACTGCTGTTAAAATATTTTTTCGCTTAGTTTTTTTATCAGGCACCATCATAATATTTTATCTATTAAAAAAATAACGAATATCAAAAATAAATATAAAATTGAGTATCCAAATATTGTTTTAGCTTTCTTGGGGTTAAATTTATTTTTTTTGAATTTATAAAGTTGAAAACATAAAAGATTGTAATAAAGCGTTAAAGCTAAAGCAGGTATTAAAAATATTAGTCCAACAAAATCAATTGCATATGGTAAAACAACCATTGGCAACATTAACAGTGAATAAACAAGAATATTTATTTTTGTAGCCTCAATACCATTAGTTAATGGTAACATTGGTATTTTAGCTTTTTTATAATCATCTGACTTATAAAGACTTAATGCCCAAAAATGTGATGGTGTCCAAAAAAATATAATTAAAAAGAAAGTTAATGCTTCTAAAGAAAGTGAATTGGTTGCAATAGTCCAGCCTATTACTGGAGGTAAAGCTCCTGCTGCTCCTCCTATAACAATATTTTGTGGAGTTTTTCTTTTTAACCAAATTGTATAAATGAAAACATAAAATAAAATTGTAAAAAGTAGTAGAGCTGCTGATAGAGTATTTGCATAATAGTCTAGTGCAACTACAGAAAAAAATGATAGCAAAATTCCAAAAATTAAAGCTTGTTTTTTATTTACTTTACCCATTGGAATTGGTCTTAAACAAGTTCGAGTCATTAACGCATCAAGGTCAGATTCGTACCACATATTTAATGCACCAGCTGCTCCTGCCCCAACTGAAACAATGAAAATTGCAATCATTGCGTCTAGAGTTGGTACTGTAACAGGCGCCATTAAAAGTCCAACAGCACAAGTAAAAATGACCAAAGACATAACTCTTGGTTTCATTAATTTAAGTAATTCAGAAAAACTAAAAATTTCTGCTTGTCTTAAATTTCTATTTTTTAATTTAGAATTAATCATTAATATTTATAAAAATTATAGTTTTACTAACTAGTAGATTTTTCGACACCATCAATATCTTCAAACTTTGGTAACTCTTCAAAAGTGTGGAAGTTAGGTGGTGATGGAACTGTCCATTCCAAAGTTGTTGCACCTTCTCCCCAAGGGTTTTGAGCCGCAGCTTTTTTCTTTGAAAAAGAATAAATTAAGTTAACAAAAAATACTAGTAAGCCTACAACTGCAATATAAGAACCCACAGAGGATACGTAATTCCAACCTGCAAATGCATCTGGATAATCAGCATATCTTCTTGGCATTCCAGCTAAACCTAAAAAATGTTGAGGAAAAAATACTAAGTTCACTCCAATGAATGTTAACCAAAAATGTAATTGCCCCATCCATTCTGAATACTCATACCCAGACATTTTACCAAACCAATAATAAAATCCTGCAAAGATTGCAAATACCGCACCTAAAGATAATACATAATGAAAGTGAGCAACTACATAATAAGTATCATGCATTGCAGTATCAACACCTGCATTTGCAAGAACAACACCTGTTACACCACCTACCGTAAATAAAAATATAAAACCTAATGCCCACATCATGGGAGTTTTAAATGAAATTGATCCACCCCACATTGTTGCAATCCATGAAAATATTTTAATCCCAGTTGGGACCGCAATAATCATTGTTGCAGCTAAAAAATATGCTTTAGTATCTGTGCTTAAACCTACTGTGTACATGTGGTGAGCCCAAACAACAAACCCGACAACACCAATTGAAACCATCGCATAAGCCATTCCTAAATATCCAAATACAGGTTTTTTAGAAAATGTTGAAACGATATGACTAATCATTCCAAAGCCAGGTAAAATTAAAATATAAACTTCAGGGTGACCAAAGAACCAAAATAAATGTTGGTATAAAACTGGATCTCCTCCAGTTTGAGCATCAAAAAATGCAGTTCCAAAATTTCTATCCGTTAAAAGCATTGTTATTGCACCTGCTAAAACAGGAAGTGATAATAACAATAAAAATGCAGTAACTAAAACCGACCAAGCAAATAATGGCATTTTATGCAAAGTCATACCTGGTGTTCTCATATTTAAAATTGTTGTAATAAAGTTAACTGCTCCTAAAATTGAAGAAGCCCCAGCTAAGTGTAAACTTAAAATAGCAAAATCCATTGCAGGTCCTGGTTGTCCAGCTTTAGATGATAAAGGCGGATATAAAGTCCATCCTCCACCAACACCTTGTTGACCTGGAGGGCCATCTACAAAAATTGAAAGTAATAATAAAATAAATGAAGCTGGTAATAACCAAAATGAAATATTATTCATTCTAGGAAAAGCCATATCAGGTGCACCAATCATAATTGGAACAAACCAATTACCAAATCCCCCAATCATTGCAGGCATTACCATAAAGAAAATCATTATTAATCCATGGCCTGTAACCAACACATTGTATAGGTGATAGTTGCCACCTAAAATTCCATCACCAGGATGCATCAATTCAATTCTCATTAATACTGAAAAAGCTGTACCAATAATTCCTGCAACAATTGCAAAAATTAAATACATTGTACCAATGTCTTTGTGGTTAGTTGAGTAAGCCCAACGTTTCCAACCTGTTGGCGTGTGGTGATCGTCGTGTGATGCTGTTTGTGTGTACATTATTATTTACTCGCTATTTTTTTATATTCATTTTCTGTAATTGGCTCTTTAGCAAATTTCATTTTTGCCTCTGTTAACCATATCGCATATTCTTCATCTGTCACAACTTTTACTGTAATAGGCATAAAAGCATGCTCTATTCCACAAAGTTCAGAACATTGACCGTAGTACGTTCCAACTTTTTCAGCTTTAAACCAAGTTTCATTAATTCTTCCAGGAACAGCATCTCTCTTAACCCCAAATGATGGTAATGCCCAAGCATGCAAAACATCATTAGCTGTAATTAAAACTTTAACCACTTTATTAACTGGAACGATAACTTCATTATCAACAGTTAGTAATCTTGGTTGGTTTTCTTTTAGGTCTTCATCTTTGATCATATATGATTCAAAAATAATATTTTCATCAGGGTACTCATATCCCCAGTACCACTGGTAACCTACAGCTTTAATTGTTAGGTCAGCTTTTGGAATCGTATCTTGTTTATATAAAATTTTAAATGATGGAACAGCCATCACTATTAAAATTAAACATGGAATTAATGTCCATAAAACTTCCACAGCAACATTATGAGTAGTTTTTGATGGGTTAGGATTGTTTGACGCTCTAAACCTTATACAAACGTAAATCATTAGGAATAAAACAAAAACACTAATAGCAATAATTACAGGAAGAAGAATATTGTTATGAAAACTAACAATCTCAGTCATACTTTGAGAAGCTGAATCTTGAAAGCCTAGTTGCCAGTTTTTAGGCTGATCCGCCCAAGCACTAGTCATTAACATTGTAGCTATAATTGTTATTAAAAATTTTTTCATTTGTTACACACTATATAAAGTGTCTTTTAAAAAATTACACTTTAGTTTTCGCGACAAAATATCAATTAATTGCATAATTAACAATTGATAACGCTGAAATTACAGCAGTTTCTGACCTAAGTATATTGTCATTTATCTTAATTGGCTGAACCCCATCAAAACCAAGAATCTCCTTCCTTTCCTCTTCAGAAAAATCTCCTTCTGGACCAATAATTACACACGTTGGATTATGAGTTAATTTATTTAATCTTAATTTTTTATTTTCAGAGTTTAAATCTGTAAATATTAAATCCATTTTTTTTTCCTTTAAAAAATTTTGCAAAGATTGAGGATCTTCAACAAAAGGGACGTTAATACGATTAGATTGTTCAGCAGCTTCTATGATTATCTTTTCTAATCTATCTTTGTTAATTTTTCTTACAATTGTTCTGTCAAATATTATTGGAAGAAATTTTGTGACACCAAGTTCTGTTGCTTTTTGAATCATAAAATTAAAATAGTTTGATTTGATGGGTGAAAAAGCTAACCATAATTCATTTAAAGTCTCTTTTTGTCTTAATTGTTTCGTTATATTAAATTCAACTATACTTTTTGAAATAGTTAAAATTTTTGCTTCCCACTCTCCATTGCTATTAAATAATGAAAAAATTTCACCAACTTCAATCCTCATAACTTTGTTTACGTAGTGAGATTGTGATTTATTAAGTTTAGCGGTTAAATTAAGTGATAAACTTTCTTTAAAAAATAATCTAATATTACTCATTAATATTAAGTTAAATTATGAAAAATATTAAAGCAATAATTTTTGATGCATATGGCACTTTATTTGATGTCAATTCAGCTGCAGAAAAATGTAAAGATAAAATTGGTGATAAATGGGAAGGCTTTGCTAATTATTGGCGAACTACTCAACTTGAATACACTTGGCTTAGAAGTCTAATGAATAGACATAAGGACTTTTGGCAAGTAACCGAAGATAGTTTGGATAAATCTATGAAGGCTTACGAAATAGATTCATCAATGAGAAATGAATTATTAAATCTTTATAAGGTTCTCTCACCTTTTCCTGAGGTACCTGAGGTTTTAAAAAGATTAAAAGAAAAAAATTATAAATTAGGTATTCTTTCAAATGGAACACCCTCTCTTCTTAATGAATTAGTTAAGAGTAATAATCTAGATAATATATTTGATGATATTTTTTCAATTGAAGAAGTTGGAATTTATAAACCAGACGCAAAAGTTTATGACTTGCCAATTAAAAAATACAAAATACAAAAAGAAGAAGTTGCATTTTTAAGTGCTAACACTTGGGATGTTTCTGGTGGTGGGAATTATGGTTACAGTTCTATTTGGGTAAATAGAAATAATAATATTTTTGATAATCTTGATTATAAACCTAAAGATGAAGTTAAAAACTTAAAACAATTACTTGATATTATTTAATTCTATTCTCTTCAAAATTCTTATTTAGTTTTACTGAAATAGTTCGAGTATTTTTTTTGTTCCATTCAGAAAAAGATTTTAAAATAGGCATAACTGAAAGACCAAATTCAGTAAGTGAATACTCAACATTTGGAGGCATTATTTGAATAACTTTTCTATTAATTATACCATCAGCCTCTAACTCTTTAAGCTGCTTAGATAACATTTGTTGTGTAATAGTTTTTAATGCTTTTTTAAACTCACCAAATCTCATTTTTTTTCTTTGTAGTAAACCAAACAAGATCCTAATTTTCCATTTACCTCCAAGAAAGTAGACGGCTCTTTCAGCTGGACAATCTATTAAATTTTTCATGGTATGATTTTATATACTGGTATGATTATATTGCCTTATTGCATTATTCATAACAAAGTATTAAATACAGTTCAATCAAATTGAAAGGTTAATAATGACAAAAGCACATAGAGCAGGAGATGCACCGATTGCAGTAGAAGTTGAAAAAGATAAATCTTATTATTGGTGTGCTTGTGGAAAAAGTTCAAAACAACCATTATGTGATGGTTCTCACAAAGGCTCTGAATTTACTCCTCTAGCTTATAAAGCTGAAGAGACAAAAAAAGTTTTTTTTTGTACATGCAAAGCAACAAACAATCAGCCTCTTTGTGATGGCTCTCATAATAAGTAATTTAGAAAATGGCAAATATTGAAGTTGAAAAGATAATAGAACCAGTTTCAGCATCAGATGGTGCTGGTGTTAAATTAAAAAGAAGTATTGGTACTCACCTTATTGATTACCACGATCCTTTTTTAATGTTGGATGAGTTTGGTTCTGAAAATAAAGATGATTACATTGGAGGCTTCCCTCCCCACCCTCACAGAGGAATTGAAACAGTAACGTATATGCTGGCTGGTGACTTTGAACATAAAGATAGCACAGGTGGCGAAGGAATAATGACTGCTGGAGATGTTCAGTGGATGAAAACTGGAAGTGGCATCATTCATTCAGAAATGCCCGCAATGAAAGAAGGTAAGCTTCATGGATTTCAATTATGGGTAAACATGCCTGCTAAATTGAAAATGACTAAGCCTGAATATATTTATATTGATGCAGATAAAATGAGCACTCACAAAGATGATGATAAAACTGTCAAAGTGATTGCTGGAAAATTTCAAGATGCAGAAGGACCTGTTAAAGGTCATAATGTTGAACCTGTTTATTTTGATGTAGATCTTAGAAAAAGGAAAAGAATTTAATTTTGATCTTCCCTCAACTCACAATTCATTAATATATTTAGTTGAAGGAGAAATTAAAGTTGGCAATCAAGAGCATGATGCCGTTAAAGATTCTACTTTAATTATTCTAACTAGAGGTGAAAAATTAAAAGTCTCTAGCTTAACTAAAGCTAAGTTTTTATTGATATCTGGAAAACCAATTGGTGAGCCTATTGCTAGAGGGGGTCCATTTGTAATGAACACTAAAGCAGAGATCTTGCAAGCAGTTCAAGATTATCATAATGATACATTTGTAAAATAATGAAAAAAATTCAAATAGAAAAATTTGGTGGCCCTGAAGTCTTAGAAGTTAAAGATATTGAAATTGGTAAACCAGGCCAAAAGAAGTTTTGATAAAAAATTTATCAATTGGTCTTAACTATATTGATGTTTATCACCGAACAGGCTTGTACCCTATTCCTCTTCCAAGTGGAATTGGTCTTGAGGCATGTGGAGTAATTGAAGAAGTTGGTTCTGAAGTTGATCTATTTAAAGTTGGCGATAGAGTGGCTCACTCTTCAATGCCAATTGGAAGTTATTCAGAAAAACAATTATTTCCTCAAGAAAAATTAGTTTTAGTTCCAGAGGGTATCTCAGATGAAATTGCATCTTGTATTATGCTTAAAGGAATTACTGCTGAATATTTATTACACAGAGCTTATCCAATTAAAAAAGGTGACAAAGTATTATACCACGCAGCAGCTGGTGGTGTTGGCCAAATATTATGTCAGTGGGCTAATGCATTAGGAGCTGAAGTTATTGGAACTGTTGGCTCTAAAGAAAAAGAGGCTATTGCTAAAAAAAATGGATGTCATCATGTAATCAATTATACAGATACAAACTTTGTTGAAGAGGTAGAAAAAATTGCAGGTAAAAATGGAGTTGATGTTGTCTATGATGGTGTTGGTATTAAAACATTTGATGGATCAATTGAAACCTTAAAAGTTAGAGGCATGATGGTCGCTTTTGGTAATGCATCAGGTTACGTTGATACTATAGATGTTAAAAAACATATTAATGCAAAAGGATTATTTTTTACTCGTCCTTCAATTGCTCATTACACAATGACGAGAGAAGAATTGGTTGAGTCTGCTAAAAAAGTTTTTGATGCAATCTTATCTGGAAAATTTAAAGTTGAAATTTCAAAAAAATATGCTCTTGATGATGCAAAAAAGGCTCATGAAGAATTAGAAGCAAGACTATTAACTGGCCCTGCAGTTATTATTCCTAATTAATCTAAATCAACATCCATATCAGACATATGCAATTTTAATGCATTTGTTGATACTTGAATTTCTCTCATAAAAACAATAATTGAAATCATCATCGATAAACAGCATGACCCAAAGATTATTCTTGCAGCAAAAATCTCATTTAGGTAAAGAGCAAAAACAGTCAGCATATTAAATAAGAAACCAAATGCAGCAAACATAATAGTCCACTTTAAAAGAACAATTCTTCCATTTAAATTTATAAACTGTTTTTTCCACTCAGGAGGAATATGATTTTCATACACATGTTCATCATGAAGCTGTCTAATAAGCTTACTCAAAGAGTGAAATCTGTTGCTATATACACTCATCAATAGAGGAATGGCTGGAAACATCAATGCTGTAACTGTGTAATCTATATTCATACGAATCAATTTGATTATGAAACTAGCCTTTGTTATTTACAAGTAAAATATTATGAAGCAATTAAATCTCTTTATCGAATTAACTAGATTAAAAAAGCCTATTGGCTTTATGCTATTATTTTGGCCTTGTGCATGGGGTTTAACACTTGCCTATGATTTTTCAAATTCACTCAATAATTATTTTTTTTATTTATTTTTATTTTTTATGGGATCAGTTCTAATGCGTTCTGCAGGCTGCATTGTAAATGATATTTCTGATAAAGAATTTGATAAAAAAGTAGAGAGAACTAAAAATAGACCTATCGCTTCAGGTAATATCTCTGTTAAATTGGGATTGCTCTATACTATTATTTTATGTTCGATTGCTTTTTTAGTTTTAATTAATTTTAATAATTTAACAATTATTCTAGCCCTTGGTTCTATGCCTTTAGCATTTACTTATCCATTGATGAAAAGGTTTACTTATTGGCCTCAACTATTTTTAGGAATAACATTCAATTATGGTTTGGTTCTTGGATGGACAGCAATACAAGGGGAAATAAATGCTGTAGCTATTATCTTTTATTTTGGAGCCATATTTTGGACACTGGGATATGACACGATTTATGGGTTTCAAGATATTAAAGATGATGAAATTATAGGTGTAAAATCAACTTCAATAAAATTTAAAAAAAAACCAAAATTATTTTTAACAACATGTTATTTACTCTTTTTAATTTCTTTAATTTTAGTAAGTTTTATTATGAAGCTTAATTCAATGTCTTATTTTTTTATTCTTATCTCAGCTGCACATTTATTTTTTTTTCAAATCTATAATTTTAATTATCAAGATCCAAAAACTTGTTTGAAAATTTTTAAAAGTAATAATTTTTTTGGTGCTATAGTTTTGTGTAATATTTTAATTGGAAAACTTTAAGTGAATAAAATTGATATTATAAAAAGACTTTTTTTTGATTATACAAAAAAACATATTAATAAAATAATATTGTCTGTATTTTTTGCCTTACTTGTGGCTGGTAGTACTTCAGCCATTGCCTATCTTTTAGATCCAGCAATAAAAAAAATATTTATTGAAAAAGATCAAGCTTTAATAATTATCATTCCAATTTTCATTATTGTTGCTTTTGCTGTGAAAGGCTTTTCACTATATGTAGCAAAAGTTCTTATGATAGGTGTTTCAGAAGAGGTAAGAAAAGACCTTCAATGTGATATGTTAAATAACTTGGTTGAGGCTGACACAAAATTAATTGATGGAAAGCATACTGGAAAATTTATATCCAATATAACTAATGATGTAAGTCATATTACCAACTTAATCAGCACTGCAGTTTTAAATATTTTCAAAGATAGTTTAACTTTAATCGGATTATTGATTGTAATGTTTTTTCAAAATTGGAAGCTTTCTTTGGTGGCAATTATAATGATACCTCTAGCAACTTTTGCAGCAAGAACCTTAGGTAAAAGAATAGGTAAGGTTGCAACAGAACAAATGTTAAGAGCTGGAATTCTTAATACATATTTAATTGAACTTTTTAAAAATCATAAACTTATTAAAATTTTTCAACAGGAAAAATATGAAAAAATAAGAGCAGAAAAGTTCATAAATGATGTTAAAGAAAAAAGTATAAAAATTGCAACTGTCTACGTTAGAGCATCACCAATAATGGAAACCTTAACAGGTATTATGATAGCAGTTTTAATTTTTTACTCTGGAAAGTTAGTTTTAAAGAATGAGATTGATATAAATAATTTTTTCTCTTTTCTTGCAGCTATGATGCTAGCATATCAACCGGTTAGATCACTTGCTACATTGAATATAACAATTAGCCAAGGACTTTCAGCTGCAAAAAGAATTTTGCCTGTTATTGACGAAAAATCTGAACTTCTTCAAAACAAAGATGGCTCTGAAATAAAAGTTGATACAGGCAATATTGAATTTAAAAATGTATCTTTCAAGTATGAAAAAGAAAAAGAAATCAGAACCTTAAATTCAGTAAGTATAAAAATGTTAGGTGGAAAAATGACTTCAATTGTTGGTCATAGTGGGGCTGGTAAATCAACAATATTAAATTTAATTCCAAGGTTCTATGATGCAATTTCAGGAGATATACAGATAGATAATCAATCTATCTATAAATGTACCATACAATCTTTAAGAAAAAATATTTCACTAGTTAGTCAAGATACTACTTTATTTGATGATACAATTAGAAATAATATTGCTTATGCAAACCTAAATGCAAGTCAAAAAGAAATTGAGGAAGCAGCAAAATATTCTTTTGCAAGTGAATTTATAGAAAAACTTCCAAATAAGTATGAAACTATTATTGGCGAAAATGGAACTAGATTATCTGGTGGAGAAAAACAAAGACTTTCAATAGCAAGAGCAATGCTGAAAAAAAGTCAAATTATTTTATTGGATGAAGCAACATCATCACTAGATGCAGAAACTGAAAATAAAATTCAAGATGCTATAAATTTCTTAACTAAAGATAGAACAACAATAGTGATAGCCCACAGATTATCGACAATTTTAAATTCAGATAAAATTTATGTAATTGACTCAGGTAGAGTTGTTGATGAAGGAAATCATGAACAACTACTAGCAAACTCAAAGGTTTATAAAAACTTCTACGAAAAACAAATTAAGAAAGTTTAATGTTTTTTTTTTACAGGATTCTAATAAATTTAATTTTTATTTTATCACCTATAATTGTAATAATAAGATTATTACAAAAAAAAGAAGATCCATCAAGATTTAGAGAAAAGCTAGGTTTTTTTTCAAAAAAAAAGACTAAAGGAAATTTGATATGGTTTCATGGTGCGAGTGTTGGGGAAATCTTAAGTGTGGTTCCTCTAATAGAAAAACTAGAAAAAAATAATAAAATAAAACAAATTTTAGTAACTTCAAATACTCTAAGTTCCTCTAAGATTTTATCAAAATTAAAATTAAAAAAAACTATCCATCAATTTTTTCCAATAGATACAAACTATAATGCTCACAAATTTTTAGAATATTGGGATCCGTCTATTGCAATATTTATAGATTCTGAAATATGGCCAAATATGCTTACAAATATAAAAAAAAAATCAATATCATTAATGTTAATTAACGCAAGAATAACTGAGAAATCTTTTAAGAAATGGAAATTTTTTTCTTCCTCTGCTAAAACGATATTTCAAAATTTTGACATGTGCATATCATCAAGCTTGGCGTCTAAGAATTATTTAAGATTACTTGGGGCAAAAAAAATTTCATATTTTGGTAATTTAAAATTTACTCAAAGCAAACAAACTACAAATGAATTAGGTAATAATTTAAATAAATTCTTTTTAACAAAAAAAATATGGTGTGCATCCAGCACACATGGAATTGAAGAAAAGATATGTGCAAATACACATAAAAAACTTAAAGTTAAGTATAAAAACTTATTAACAATTATAATACCAAGACATATTCATAGAGTTAAAAAAATTCTCCAAGATATAAAGGAAATGAATTTAAAAATTCACTTGCACGACTCTAAAAAAAAGATTGATAAAAAAACAGATATATACCTAGTAAATACTTTTGGACAAACCCAATCCTTTTTTAAGATTAGTAAAACTGTTTTTTTAGGAGGCTCAATTATTAAACATGGAGGGCAAAATCCTTTGGAGGCAGCAAAGTATGGGTGCCAAATATTACATGGCCCAAATATATGGAATTTTAAAGAAATTTATAACCTTTTAAAAGCTAATGGAGCATCACATAAAGTTACCACACCCAATCAATTAACTCTTAAAGTTAGCAAGATACTGAACAATAAAAGCAACTCTAAAAAACTTCAATTAAAAATAAAAAATCTTAGTTCTAAAATTTTAAACTCAACCTTAAATGAGATAAACTTTCATATAAAGAAAAAATGAAATTTAAAAAACCAAAATTTTGGGACTATCAACGTCCAAATTTATTGTCATATATTTTGTTGCCACTAACTTTTCCTCTAATTTTAAATAATTTTCTCTTAAATAAAAAAAAAGATAAAAAAAAAGATCATAAGCCTAAAAAAATTTGTGTAGGAAATATATATGTAGGTGGCACAGCAAAAACTCCATTGACAATAAAAATTTATCAAATTTTAAATAAACTTGACATTAATGCTTGCACTATAAAAAAGTTTTACAAAAGCCATTATGATGAGCAAAAAATGCTATCTGAAAAAACTATACTTTACTGTGAAAAAAATAGAATTGATGGACTTAATAAGGCAATTCTAGACAACAAAGATGTGGCAATTTTTGATGATGGTCTACAAGATAGCTCAATAAATTATGATCTAAAAATTGTTTGCTTCAATGACTTAAAATTAATTGGAAATGGTTTTTTAATTCCTGCTGGACCTCTAAGAGAAAAAATAAATAGTATTTCAAAGTACGACATGGCTTTTATTAATGGAAATGAGGTAGATAACTCTAAACTAAAGTTACTATTAAAAAGTTATAATGCTAATATTGAAATATTTGAGACCAACTATAAAGCTATAAATATTAAAGAATTTAATATTAACGATGAATATATTGTTTTTTCAGGCATAGGTAATCCTGATAGTTTTAAACAAACATTAATCAATAATAATATTAAGATAGCAAAAGAAATGATTTTTCCTGATCATTACAATTATACTCATAAGGATATTGACCAAATAAAATATCAGGCAAGAAAACTTAACTTAAAGATATTAACTACTGAAAAAGATTATATTAAGATTAAATCAATCGATAACAATGATATTAAATATTTAAAAGTAGAGCTGGATATCAAGAATGAAGATAGGCTAATAAATCATTTAAAAAAATATATATGAAATTAATAAAATATTTTTTTCAATTTATAATTATAATAACACTTCTTCTTTTATTTAGAATTTTGGGGCTTAAAATTGCTTCATTTATCTCTAATAAAATTGCATCAAGTTTTGGACCTTTTTTTAGATCTAAAAATTTAATTAAATCAAATATTCTTAAAGCACTTCCACATTTAAGTCCTGAGGAATTAGATAAAATTTCAAAAAAGATGTGGGGAAATTATGGAAGAATACTTGCTGAATACGTTTTTATAAAAAATTTTAGAGGGCCCAAATTTAATAATAATATAAAAGTTAAAGGTCAAGATGTGCTTGAAAAAATTAAAAAAGATAATGAGCCTGTTATATTTGTTTCAGGACATTTCAATAACTTTGAATTAATGGCTCTACATATTGAAAAATCAGGAATTAACCTCGCAGCAATTTATAGACCACTTAATAATAAATTTCTTAACTATATAATGGAGAGGGTTAGAAAAAAATATATTTGTAAAAATCAAATCAAAAAAGGAATTTCAGGTACTAAAAAATTGCTTAGTTTTTTCAAACAGAAAACTTCTATAGCGCTCATGATTGATCAAAGAGTTTCTCAAGGTATTAAGGCTAAATTATTTAATGATGAATGTTTTACAACTACTATTCCTGCACAATTTGTTAAAAAATTTAAATGCAAAATAATCCCTGTTTATATTGAAAGAATACAGGGCACAAATTTCCAAATTACTATACATGAGCCAATAAATTTTTCAGGTGATGAAACAATTGAGTCGATAACTTTAAACTTAAACGGTTTGTTAGAAAAAATGATTTTAAAAAATCCCGAACAATGGATTTGGTCTCATAATCGATGGAAATAAGAGTTCTTTAAAGTTATTCACTTTCTCTTTTTTTTGCTGCCTCAACGTACGAATAATATGGTTCTTGCAAATCCACATTCCAATAATTCAAAGTATTTAGATCAATCTTCTTACCAGATACTGCACAAATTACATGATCGCCCTCTTCAATAACTTCAAAATTATTTGGTAAATATCTTATTTTAGCTAATTTTTTATTCATTTTTAGTTTATATATTCTTACATGAATGTTGGAATAATTGGAAGCGGTGGAAGAGAACATGCAATATGTAAAGAAATTAAGAGATCCTCAAAAGTAAACAAAATTTATTGTTTTCCAGGAAATGCTGGCACATCTGAACTAGCAGAAAATATTGAAATAGATATTTCTGATTTTATTAGAATTAAAGAATTTTCACTTTCTAATAAAATAAAATTAATTATAGTTGGTCCTGAAAAACCATTAGTTGATGGAATAGTTGATTTTTTCAAGAACACAAAAATAAATATTTTTGGTCCTGACAGAATATCATCTCAGCTTGAGGGCTCTAAGATATTTACCAAAAAAATCTGTGAAACTTATAAAATTCCTACTGCTAAGTTTGGTGTTTTTAAAAATTCTATGAGGCTATTACATTTTTAAATAAAACCTCATTTCCAATTGTAATTAAAGCAGACGGGCTTGCATCTGGGAAAGGTGTTTATATTTGTGAAAATAAGAGTGAAGGCAATATTGCTATTGAAGAAATATTTAATGGAAAATTTGGAGTAGCTAAAAACTTACTAATTGAAGAATTTCTCAAGGGTGAAGAAATGAGTTTTTTTGTAATTAGTGATGGTAAGGACAATTAAAAATTTTGAAACAGCACAAGATCATAAAAGAGTACTTGAAGGCGACAAAGGGAGCAATACTGGAGGCATGGGGGCTTATTCTCCATCACGATTAATTAATGAAAAACTTGAAAAAAAAATTTTAACAAAAATAATAAAGCCAACAATTAATGCATTAAAAGACATGGGTTCTAATTACAAAGGATTTTTGTATGCAGGATTGATGATAGTTGATGGAGAACCATTTTTAATAGAATATAATGTTAGAATGGGAGATCCTGAGTGCCAAACTATTTTACCAAAATTGAAAACAGATTTTTTAGAAATTATAGAAGCATGCTGTAATGAAAACTTAAGTAGTTTGAAAATAGAATGGCATGACAAGAAAAGTTTATGTATTGTGCTTTGCTCAAAAGGTTATCCTAATGAGTATAATAAAAACATATTGATTGAAAATTTTGATAAACTTAATTTAAATAAGGGAGACTTTATTTATCATGCAGGCACAAAAAAAATTAATGATAAAATATATTCTAACGGTGGTAGAGTTATGAACTTTGTAAGTTTATCTTCTAGCTTTAAGGAAAGTAGAAATAGAATATACAGTCATATTAAAGCACTAAATTGGAACAGTGGTTTTTTTAGGAAAGATATTGGATATAAAGTAATTAATGAATGAGAATTATTTCAGGTAACCTCAAAGGTAAAAAAATTTTATCCCCTAAAAATGAATTAACAAGACCTCTTAAGGATTTAACTAAAGAGTCAATTTTCAATTTAATTAAACATTCAAAGTTATTAGATTGTAAACTTGAAAATGCAAATGTCTTGATTTATTTGCTGGTGTGGGCTCATTTGGTCTCGAGTGTTTATCTAGAGGAGCTCAATCAGTTACTTTTTTTGAGAATTATAAAGAAGCATTAATTATTTTAAAAGAAAACATAAGTGCATGAAGCAACAAAATTTTTCAGAAGTTATTGAAAAAAATATTTTTTTAGAAAATACGTTTAAATATTTAAACAAAAAATATGATATAATATTTATGGATCCTCCTTATAAAGAAAAAAAAGTGCCCGATATTCTGAATAAAATCATCAAATTAAATTTATTAAAAGAAAATGGGGTAATAATAATTCATAGGCATAAAAAGGAAAAAGACTTATTTCCCAAAGAGTTCAAAATCATAATAAGTAAAATTTATGGTATTTCAAAAATTATCTTTGGTAATAAATTAGATTAATATTTTTTTTGTTTCTTTTTTTATTAATTCAACAGAGGGTTGATCAAAAGGATTAACGTTTAAAGATCTTCCTAATAAAATTGTTTCCAAAATAAAAAAACAGAAAAGTTCACCTAGTGATTTTTCATCTCGTTTTAAAACTTTAAAACTTCTAAATGGAATTTTTCTTTTATTAAAAACTTTTTCACTAGCTAGCATTTGTGAGTGTTTAATTTTTTGTATTGATTGATTTTTTAAATATCTATGGCTAGATAAAATATTATTATTATCTATTTTTACATCTTTGTTATCTAAAGTATTAAAAAAAGTATAAAAACTTATTTTTGGGACCATCTAAATAAAGTTGCATTAGACTATGATTGTCTTTTGGCATTGACGATACAACAGGCAACATGCCCTTTCGATTTTTTACCTAAACTTTCAGCTATTAACTGTTGGTACCATTTAAATAAATTTTCTGATTGTTCATCATAATTCAAAATTATTGACGTCAAACTTTCCATTATTAATAAAATGCAAGGTTGCTACTACGTTATTAATGAGATTATTAATGAAAATTTTATTTTTAATAATATTATTAAACTGTTTAAATTTATTTTCATTTAAATCCATTAATTCTGCAGGCAACATTCCAACTTCTGACAGTACGGAATATCTTCCACCTATATAATTCTTATGTTCAAATATTTCAGATTTTAATTTGCCCCACCAGGTTAGTTAGGTAACTTTTTTTATCTTCTGTAATTATGATATTGTGATCTTTATTTTTTATTAATGTATTTGAATTTACTATTGTTTCTAAAGTGTTTCCTGATTTGGATATAATTAAATTTAAATTAATTTTTTTATTTTTTAAATAATTTTCACTATTTTTTAAATCATTTACAAAATAAAAATTTTTTTTAATTTTTTTTTTTAGAAAACTATGAATTGCTTCTGATCCAAGTATTGATCCTCCCATACCAATAATTCTTATATTGGAAAATTTTTTATACTTAACAAGTGTTTTTTTTGAATAACTATATTTATAATTTGGTTTTAATGTTTCTAAAAATGAAGGCTGATTTTTTAATAGTTTCTTAAAAAGATTTTTAACTTTCTTGTTTTTTTTGAATTTTTTAAAATTTTTAAAATTAATATTCTTAGTTAGCATTAATTATTCTTAATATTTTTTAATACAAAATCCTCTGCCGTTTTATTTGATTTATTTGTTTCACTAATAGTTTGACTTTTAATGCTTAAAATTTTTTCTATATCTATCTCTTCCTCTAATTGTATATTTCTTCATCTTTATCTTTTGGTTGTGGTAGCTCTTAAAATTCTGGTGGTAAAACTAGTGGACTTTTTTTTTGAACCAAAAATTCATCACTATTTTCAGATTTTTTACCACTAAGTCCATCTTTGATTGACTGACAAGAAAGTCCAACTAGTGCAACTAAAATAATTAAAATTATATTTTTTAATTTTCATTTTTTAATGTTTATCTAAAATTATTTCATACTAAAATAAGGCAAATTACCCCTAAAGAAATAAATATATCTGCCACATTAAAAATAAACCAATGAAAATCATTTACATGAAAGTCAATGAAATCTGGTACTGCAGAGTAATATAACCTATCAAATAAGATTGCCTAATTGCACCTCCAAATATAAAGGAAAAATAGTAAACCCTCATATCTTTTGTTTTTATAATGATGAATAAAATATCAATGAAATTATTACAATCAATCCTGTAATTAAGTTATATATTTGGCTTTGCTCAAAGTTAAACAATCCAAATGCTATTCCTTTATTCCAAACTAGATATATGTTAAAAAAGATGTTATAAAAATATCTACATGATTGTGTATTTCGGCTAAGCTTAAAACATATAAATTTTGTAAACCTATCTAGCAAAAAAATAGTTAAAATTATTATTCCACAATAAAATAGTTTCTTTTTAAATTGACTTTGCATTCATTTTTAATTTTTATGTCTAAGACAGCCATTTTTAATAATTTTCCAGCAAACAGCACATTTTTCTCCTTCTGCTTTTTTGGTTTGTACAGTTGTGTCATTGTCTTGTGCTTTCAATATTTCTACTGCTGAGGTGATACATAAGTTCAGACAAATCTATATCCTTTGTTAATTCCTAATCAGTTTTTATTAAATTAATTACAAGATTTGCTTCTAAACTTGAGCCTATTTCTTTACTTGCTCTTTTTGCTTCAATACTAATATTACAAACATCTCTTATTTTTTTTAATTCAATCCACTTTTTATTTAATTGATCGTTTTCAAAAGATTTTGGAAATTTCATGAATTTTTCAAGATGAATACTTTTTTCATCTTTATTAATTAATTTGAAAATTTCTTCAGTTGTAAATGATAAAATTGGCGCAAACCATTTGCTTAAAGACTCAAGCAATATATTTAAAACTATAATACAACTTTTTCTTCTATCTGAGTCTTTGCTATCACAATATAAAGCATCTTTTCTGATATCAAAATAAAATGCAGATAAATCTACAGTACAAAAATTCAATAGTTCTTTGTAAAGATTATGAAAATCATATGATTTAAAATAATTATTAAAGTTTTTATTTAATTCAAAAACTCTATGAAGCATGTATTGCTCTAATTCTGGTAATTGATTTAAATCTAATTTTTCTAAATCTATCTTTTTTAAAATTCATCATTTAAATTTCCTAATAAATATCTAAAGGTATTTCTAATTTTTCTATAAGAATCTGCGTGTTGTTCTAAAATTGAATAATCTATTCTTAAATCTTCTGCATAATTTGATGATGCAACCCAAATTCTTAAAATATCTGCACCATATTTTTTTAATATATCTTCAGGTGCAATTACATTTCCTAAAGATTTAGACATTTTAAGTCCCTTGCCGTCGACTACAAATCCATGTGATAAAATAGCTTCATAAGGAGCTCTACCTCTAGTTCCACAAGACTCTAATAATGACGAATGAAACCAACCCCTATGTTGATCAGAACCTTCAAGATACATTGAAGCGGGCCATTGCAAATCTTCTCTTTTTTCTAAAACAAATGAGTGGGTGCAGCCACTATCAAACCAAACCTCAACAATATCACTCATCTTATCATAATCTTCTGCCTTATACTTGCTGCCCAAAAATCTTTGTGGGTTGTCTGAAAACCAACAGTCAGAACCTTCTTTTTCATAGATGCTTGCAATATTTTCGTTTACTTCATCATCAACCAAAACTTCTTTGGTGGTTTTATGAATAAATATTGGTAGAGGAACTCCCCATACTCTTTGTCTTGATACACACCAATCTGGTCTTGTCTCAATCATTGCTTTTATCCGTTCTCTTCCTTTATCTGGATAGAAAGTAGTGTCATCTAAAGCTTTTAATGCTTTCTTTCTAAGTCCATGGCTTTCCATTGAGATAAACCATTGAGGAGTTGCTCTATGAACAAGAGGTGCTTTAGATCTCCATGAATGTGGATATGAATGAATTAATTCTCCACTAGATAACAATTTTTTTTCTGCTTTTAACTTTTCAATTACAATTGGGTTAGCTTTAAAAATGTGAATACCATCAAATAAAGGTAGGTTCTTAGTATATTTTCCATCGCCATCGACAGTCTCTATTGCTTTAATTCCATGATTTAAACAAAGATTAAAATCGTCTGGTCCATGACTTGGTGCACAGTGTACAATTCCTGTTCCTTGTTCTGTTGTAACAAATCTAGCCTCAAGCATTGGAACATCATAGTTATAGCCAAGTGCTAAAAAAGGATGACTACAAATTGTGTCTTTAAAATCACTTCCCTTAATTTTTTTTATTTCTTTATAGTCATTAATATTACAGTCTTTAATAACAGACTCTAATAAGTGCTTCTGCTACCACTATTTTTTTTCCTTTAAAATCACCTTCATCATTTAATTGAATGATTAGATAATCAAGAGCCTCATTATAAGCTAAAGCTTTATTTGCTGGTATTGTCCAAGGTGTTGTTGTCCAAATTATAATTTCTGTTCCTTCTAGTTCTTTTAAATTTGTTTTTACAACTGGAAAGGCTGTATAAATTGTATCAGATTTATGATCTTGATACTCTACTTCAGCATCAGCCAATGCAGTTTTTTCAACAGTTGACCAAAGAACAGGCTTAAAGCCTTTATATAAACTTCCTTCTTTTAAAAACTTTCCTAATTCTCTTACAATTTGAGCTTCAGCTTCAAAACTCATTGTTGCATAATGGTTGTCCCAATCTCCAACAACGCCTAATCTTTTAAATTGTGTTTTGTGAACTTCAATCCATTTTTCAGCAAACTCTCTACATTCTTTTCTAAATTCAGTAATTGGAACTTCATTTTTGTTTTTTTTGTTTTTTTTGTATTGTTCTTCAATTTTCCATTCAATGGGTAGTCCATGACAATCCCAACCTGGAACATATACTGAGTCTTTTCCATCCATTTGATGAAATTTAACAATAATATCTTTTAATATTTTATTTAGAGCAGTACCCATATGAATATTGCCATTTGCATATGGTGGTCCATCATGAAGAATAAATTTTTCTTTTCCTTTGTTGGATTTTCTTAACTCTTTATAGAGATCAATTTTTTTCCAATATTCTAAAATTTCAGGCTCTTTATTTTGTAAATTAGCTTTCATTGAGAAAGCTGTTTTTGGTAAATTGATATGTTCTTTACTCATTTTAACTTTTAGCAACTTTTAAGTCACTTTGAATTTGTTTTTTTAATTGATCAACTTTTTTGAACTTTTTTTCTTTTCTTATAAATTTTGTGAACTCCACTGATAAGTGCTTATTATAAAGATTTCCAGAAAAATTAAAAATATGAACTTCTAATAATATTTTTTTTTGGTTAAAAGTTGGCCTATATCCAAGATTAGCTATAGCTTTAAGAGATTTATTTGAATTTTTTTGCTTCACATTAACCGCATAAACCCCCGGCATTGAAATGACATAATCTTTTATATCTATGTTGCATGTTGGAAATCCAATTTTTTTTCCTTGTTGTCTTCCTTTTTGAACTATTCCTTCAATTGACCAATTTCTACTTAAAAACTTGTTAGCTTTTTTTAAATCTCCTTTTTCTAAAAGAGATCGAATATAGGTTGATGAGATAACTTTTTTATTTAAAATTAATGGTTGAGGTTTGACTATTTTGTAGTGATATTTTTTTTCATTTTTTATTAGTTGCTTTACGTTACCCTCTCTTTTATTGCCAAACCTAAAGTTATCACTTACGAATATATATTTTGCTTTCAATTTTTTTGACAAAATTTCTTTTATAAAAAAATCAGATTTTATTAATGAAAATTTTTTATCAAATTTTTTAGTTATAATAAAATCTACTCCTAGATTTTCTAAAATTATATTTTTTTGATTTATGTTTGAAATTCTAAAATTTTTAAAACCTTTATTAAAAAACATTTTGGGCATTGGCTCAAAAGTTAAAACCCCAATTTTTAAATTAAATTTTTTTTTATAATTATTAGCTTGTTTAAATAATTTTTGATGTCCCATATGAACTCCATCAAAATTTCCAATCAAAATGATTGAATTTTTATGATTATTAGAAACATTAAAATTTTTATATAGCTTCATATTTTACCATTTTAATTCTGTTTGGATGAAGTTTACAATAACCTCATATTTCTTTGAAACCAAATCTATACCTTCTTTTTTAATTTCATCTTTATGAATACCATTTGCTATAATTAAAGAATCATAATTTAAAAGATTTGCACCTTTAATATCAGTATTTAAATTATCACCGATTGATAATACTTTTTTTCCCTGATTGTTAATTGCTTGATTATATACCTCAGGAAATGGTTTTCCAAAATATATAACCTCACCACCCAATTTTTCAAAAACTAATGCTACTGATCCTGCACACAATTCTCTTTTGTGACCTCTATCTACAATCAAGTCAGGATTTGTGCATATCATTTTTTTATTAATCTGATCTTTAAATAGTTCTTTATAAAAATTTAAATTATCACCCTGATCTTCAAACAAACCTGTGCAAAGCAAATATTTGCTTTCTTCAATTTCTAATGTCTTATTTTTTTTAAAGTCTAAAAATAAATCAAAATCTCTTGGTGGACCGACATGATAAAACTTATCTTCTAATAAATTTTTTTTTAAATAATTTAACGATGCTTCTCCAGATGAATAAACTTTTTTTCTTATTTCTTTATTCATACCCATCTTTTCTAGAAATGAATTTACCGTCTTATTGGGTCTTGGTGCATTAGTCAAAAGCACGTAATCTTTTTTTGATTTAGTAATTTGCTCTAACGTTTTAACTGCTTCCTTATGAAGGGTGATGCCATTATGTACTACGCCCCATAAATCAATATAAAAAATATCATAATTCTCAACAATTGACCTCAATCCCTCTTTATCTAAATTCTTAGCCATAATGGGAGGTATAGCTTATTAAAATCACAATTTCTCTCGTTTTTTGACCCACATATTTTTTTAACCAAACCTTGAAATAGTTAGCCTAATAGCTATATGAGTCGCACAATAAAAGGAGAATTTATGAAATTTAAACCGTTACACGATAGAGTTCTAATAGAAGTTTTAGACAGCAGTGAAAAAACTGCTGGAGGAATAATTATCCCTGATACAGCTCAAGAAAAGCCTCAAGAAGGTAAAGTGATTGCTGTTGGTGGTGGTGCAAAAACTGAAGATGGAAAATTAATTCCAATGGATGTGAAAGTTGGTGACAAAGTTCTTTTTGGCAAATGGTCAGGAACTGAAATCAAAATAGATGGCAAAGAATACAGCATAATGAAAGAATCTGACATTATGGGTATTTCGGGAAAATAATTAAATTAAAGGAGAAAAATAAAAATGGCTAAAATTATAAAATTCGACTCTGAAGCAAGAGCGGCAATGATAAGAGGTGTTGATATCCTTGCAAATACTGTGAAAGTTACTCTTGGACCAAAAGGTAGAAATGTTGTTATCGACAAATCTTATGGTGCTCCAAGAATTACTAAAGATGGTGTCTCTGTTGCTAAAGAAATCGATCTAGAGGATAAATTTGAAAACATGGGTGCTCAAATGGTTAAAGAAGTTGCCAGCAAAACAAATGAAGAAGCTGGTGATGGAACAACTACAGCAACTATTTTAGCTCAAGCGATTATTAAAGAGGGTGTAAAATATGTTACTGCTGGTATGAACCCGATGGATGTTAAAAGAGGAATAGATGCAGCCGTAGATCATGTTAAAGCAAGTTTAATTTCTTCAGCAAAAAAAGTTAAAGACACTGATGAAATTGCTCAAGTTGGAACTATTTCAGCTAATGGTGATAAAGAAATTGGTAACATGATTGCAAAAGCAATGCAAAAAGTTGGCAATGAAGGTGTAATCACTGTTGAAGAAGCTAAAGGAGTTGAAACTGAGTTAGATGTTGTTGAAGGTATGCAGTTTGATAGAGGTTATCTGTCACCATACTTTATTACAAATGCAGATAAAATGACTACAGAGTTAGAAAACCCTTTCATTCTTATTGCATGAAAAGAAATTAACTAACTTACAACCAATGGTTCCACTTTTAGAAGCCGTTGTGCAAGCTGGTAGACCACTAATGATTATTTCAGAAGATGTTGAGGGCGAAGCTCTTGCAACTCTTGTTGTAAATAAACTTAGAGGTGGTTTAAAAGTTGTTGCTGTTAAAGCTCCAGGTTTTGGTGATAGAAGAAAATCAATGCTTGATGATATTGCAATTTTAACTGGTGGTCAGGTTATCTCTGAAGATATTGGTGTTAAACTTGAAAACGTTAAACTTACAGATCTTGGATCTTGTAAGAGAGTTAAAGTTGATAAAGATAACAGTACAATTATTAGCGGCAATGGTAAGAAATCTGAAATTGAAGCTAGATGTGCTCAAATCAAACAACAAGTAGGTGAAACAACTTCTGATTACGACAGAGAAAAACTTCAAGAAAGACTAGCTAAACTTGCTGGTGGAGTTGCTGTAATCAAAGTTGGTGGTGCAACTGAAGTAGAAGTTAAAGAAAGAAAAGATAGAGTTGAAGATGCTCTTAACGCAACTAGAGCTGCTGCTGAAGAAGGTATAGTAGTTGGTGGTGGTTGTGCCCTTTTATACGCTTCACAAAGTCTAGAGTCACTTAAAGTTAAGGGTGATGATCAAAAAGCTGGTGTTGCATTAGTAGCTAAAGCTTTACAGGCTCCTATTAGACAAATAACTTTAAATGCTGGAGTTGATGGTTCAGTTGTAGTTGGAAAATTACTTGAACAAAATAAAAAGAATATGGGTTACGATGCTCAGAACGAAGAGTACGTTGATATGTTTACTAAAGGTATCATCGATCCTGTTAAAGTTGTAAGAACAGCTTTACAAGATGCAGCTTCGATTGCTGGATTACTTGTAACTACTGAAGCCATGATTGCTGACAAACCAGATGACAAAGATCTGGTGCTGGTGGAATGCCTGGTGGAATGCCTGGTGGAATGGGCGGCATGGGTGGTATGGGTGGAATGGGCATGTAATCCCACTCTTTCTCAAAAAAATTTAAAAAGGCCATCTTTTTAGGTGGCCTTTTTTTTTATTAAGCTGTTATAAGATTAAGATATGTCAAAAAGATACAGCGGAAAATCATTTAAAGATTCAAGTACTGCGAAAAAGCCAAAATTAAGCTTGAAAGAGAAAAGAAAACAAAAAAAAGAAAAGACTAAAAAATCTTAAAATTAGGTTCTTTTTTGACTATGTTTTTTAAAAGTAAAACTTTTAGGTCTATCACTTCTACTTTTAAACTTTTTTTTACCTTTAAAAGTAAAGTCTTTCTTTTTTGTGCTTGATCCTAAACTTTCAGATGGTTTTTTTCCAAAATATTTTGGGTTATTTGTAAAACCAGATGGTTTTGACTTGTCACCAAAACTAGATTTTCCTTTGTAACCGAAACTTTTTTTCTCTCCATCTCTTGATGATCTATCAGGTCTTCCGTAACCAGATGGTTTTGACTTGTCACCAAAACTAGATTTTCCTTTGTAACCGAAACTTTTTTTCTCTCCATCTCTTGATGATCTATCAGGTCTTCCGTAACCAGATGGTTTTGACTTGTCACCAAAACTAGATTTTCCTTTGTAACCGAAACTTTTTTTCTCTCCATCTCTTGATGATCTATCAGGTCTTCCTTTGCTAAAAGATTTTTTTTCATCTCTAAATTTTCTTTTTTTATTGTAAGGAGCTTTTCCTCTTTTTTTTCCTCTTGAGTCTCCTCTTGCACCACGTGGTGCAGGTTTAAAATTTGGATCAATTAATTTACTAATTTCATTCCACATCGATCTATCATCAGGTGTTAAAAAAGTTAAAGCAGAACCTTCTGTTCCAGCTCTAGCAGTTCTTCCAATTCTGTGAACGTAATCTTCTGGAACTTGTGGAAGATCAAAATTAATAACGTGCTGGATTAAAGGAATATCCAGTCCTCTTGCAGCAACATCAGTTGCTATTAATATTCTTTTAAGACCTTTTCTAAATGAATTAATTACACGGTCTCTTTTACTTTGACGAAGATCTCCATGAATAGCATCAGCTGAATGACCCTCTTCTTTAAGACGCTTAACCATTTTATCAGCACCTCTTTTAGTTTTAACAAAAACTAAAATTGATCCTTTTCTTGCTATAAATTGGTCTACTAGTTGATCGTATTTATTTTCTTTAAAAACCTGAAGAGTTTCTTGCTTAATTTTTGCGATAGGTACTGATGTTGACCCTGTTGAAATTCTTTCAGGCTTATTTAGATATCTTTCAGAAATTCTAACAATATTCTGAGGTAGTGTTGCAGAAAATAATAAAGTTTGATGATCTTTTGGAACAAATTTTAAAATTAATTCTATTTGAGGGGTAAAACCCATATCTAACATTCTATCAGTTTCATCTAATACTAGATATTTGGTAGCTGATAAATTTAAGCTTTTCCTTTTTAAGTGGTCATTAATTCTTCCAGGAGTTCCAACTATTATTCTTGATCTATTACCTAGTTGTCTAAGTTGTTTTTGCATTGCCTCTCCACCAATAAGTAAAGCAGTTTTAATATTAATTTTATCACTAATAATACTTTTTATTGCAGCCATTACTTGAGTTGCAAGCTCTCTAGTTGGACACATAACTAATGCAAATGCATTTTTATCTAATATTAATTTATTTATTAGAGGAATACTGAATGCCAATGTTTTTCCAGTTCCTGTTTGGGCTGTTCCTAAAATATCTTTTCCCTCTAAAGCAACAGGAATTGCCATTGCCTGAATTGGAGTTGGTTTCGTAAACTTCATTTTTTCCAATGAATTCTTTAACGAATCTTCTATTTTTAATAATTTAAAATTTTCCATTTAGGTATTTAGATTTTTTAAAATTTAAGGAGATGTGCTCTTAATCCTTTAATACGTCTAATTTATATAGGGATATCTATACGTTTTTATAACAATCACAAGAAGTCAATTTTTAGAATAATTAATTTAAGTGAGTAAATATTGATTTTTTTTAAGTTTTCAAATGACTCAATTAATGTATAAGAGCGTCAAATTATGAGTAACAATATTCGAAACATCACAATTATCGCTCACGTTGACCATGGCAAGACAACTATGATCGACAACTTAATGAAGCAAAGTGGTTCATTTAGAGAAAATGAAGTTGTAGATGAAAGGCTGATGGATTCTGGAGAATTAGAAAAAGAAAGAGGAATTACTATTTTAGCTAAACCT
The DNA here is from genome assembly GCA_943789075.1 of uncultured Candidatus Pelagibacter sp. GTDB lineage: Bacteria > Pseudomonadota > Alphaproteobacteria > Pelagibacterales > Pelagibacteraceae > Pelagibacter. The sequence goes on from CALSSS010000002.1 coordinate 169,450, forward strand.
GCTTCTATAGATTGGCAAAACACTAGAGATTAATATTATTGATACTCCGGGTCACAGAGATTTCGCTGCTGAAGTTGAACGTGTTTTAAGTATGGCTGATGGCGCCTTATTATTAATAGACTCAGCTGAGGGTGTTATGCCTCAAACAAAATTTGTATTAGCTAAAGCTCTTAAGCAAGGTTTAAAGCCAATAGTTGTAATAAATAAGTTAGATAAAACAGATCAAAGAGCTGATGAAGTTTTAGATGAAACATTTGATTTATTTGTAAGTTTAGATGCAAACGAAGAGCAGTTAGATTTTCCAGTTATGTATGCAAGTGGTAGATCTGGATGGGCAGATAAAGAAGTAGATGGTCCAAGAGAAAATTTACACCCATTATTAGATCTAATCATAGAACATGTTAAGCCAGCAGACCTTGATAAAACTAAACCTTTTGCAATGCTATCTACTTTATTATACGCAGATAGTTTTTTAGGTAGAAGTTTGGTTGGTAAAATATCTCAAGGAACAGCAAAAGCTAACCAACCTATTAAGGCAATAAATCTTAAAGGTGAGAAAGTTGATGAAGGTAGATTAACTAAAATTTTTAGATATGAAGGAACAAAAAAAGTACCCATCGAAGTTGGTGAAGCAGGAGATATTGTTGTAATTGCAGGTTTAGAAAAAGCTAACGTAGCGGATACAATTTGTGATCTTGAAGTAAACGATCCAATTCCAGCAACTCCAATAGATCCTCCAACAATGTCTATTACTATAAGTGTGAATAGTTCACCTTTAGCTGGAACAGAAGGTAAAAAATTAACAAGTACTCAAATCAGAGATAGACTGGTTACTGAAGCACAAAATAATGTTGGAATTTCTTTTTCCCAGAACAAAAATGTTGATGCCTTTGTAATTAGTGGTCGTGGCGAGTTAATGCTTGAAATTCTACTGACACAAATGAGACGTGAGGGTTTTGAAATGACTGTAAGTCCTCCAAAAGTTTTATACCAAAAAGATGATAATGGTAACAGACTAGAACCAATTGAAGAGATTACTGTTGATGTAGATGAAGAGTTTTCATCAAAGATTATTGACTCCATGAATAGAAGAAAAGGTAAATTACTTGATCTTAAAGATACAGGAAAAGATAAAAAAAGATTAATCTTTCATGCACCAACAAGAGGCTTGATGGGTTACACAAGTAGATTTTTAACTTTAACAAAAGGAACTGGTGTAATTAACAGAATTTTTCATGGTTATGGAAAATTTGAAGGTGAAATGGATGGCAGAAAAAATGGTGCTTTAATTTCAATGGCAAACGGAAAAGCTGTTGCGTTTGCAATATTTAACCTTCAGGCAAGAGGTGAAATGTTTGTTACACATAATGACCCTGTTTATGAAGGAATGATTGTTGGCTTAGCACCAAAACCTGGAGATATGATTATAAATGTCATGAAAGGTAAACAATTAACTAATATGAGAACTCAAGGAACTGACGAAAATGTTGTACTTACTCCAGTAAGACAAATGTCAATTGCAGAACAATTAAGTATGTTGAATACCGATGAAGCTTTAGAGATTACCCCAAAATCTCTTAGACTGAGAAAAGCTATTCTTAATCCTACAGAGAGAAAAAAGAACGAAAAATCTGGGACACCTCTTTAATTACTAAAAATTTTTCCAACAAGATATAATCCTAAAGCAACCGCAGGTCCTATTCCAAAAGCAAACAATAAAGTTCCAAGTCCCACTATCCCTCCAAGATACCAACCTACAGACATTACGGTAATTTCAATAGCACCTCTTACTAATGCAATTGGTAAATTAGTTTTTTTTTGTAAACCCACCATTAGCCCATCTCTTGGCCCTGCTCCTAAATTTGCAACAAGGTAGATACCACCACCCAACCCAACGGTAAGCACAGCAGCAATAGCTAAAAGAACTTGGTTAATATAATTTTCTGGAGTTGGTACAAAATTAATACAAACATCAATCATTAATCCAATAATAATCGCATTCAAAATTGTTCCAATTCCAGGTTTCTGTTTTAAAGGTAACCAAAGAAGTAAAACTCCTATGCTTACAAAAATAGTTATTATTCCTGTTGAAAAATTAACATTTAATGAAATACCTTGGGCAAGAACACTCCAGGGTGAAGCTCCTGCAAATGATACAATTAATAACCCCTCACCTAAACCGAACAAAATAAGACCAAACACTAAAAAAAAAAGTGAGGAAAATTTTGGTTTGAGATTTAAAGGTTTTTCAGAACTCCATGATACTTTAGGAATATTTTTAATATATAAAAACATACAATAATATTTTATGTATTTTATACTTATCGAATTTACAAGATTATTGTTATCAAAAATTTATTTAGGAGTGTAAGCAACATTATAATGTTTTTTACTCATTTTATAAATTAAAGACTTTCTTCAAAAAAAAAAAACTCCTATGCTTACAAAAATAGTTATTATTCCTGTTGAAAAATTAACATTTAATGAAATACCTTGGGCAAGAACACTCCAGGGTGAAGCTCCTGCAAATGATACAATTAATAACCCCTCACCTAAACCGAACAAAATAAGACCAAACACTAAAAAAAAAAGTGAGGAAAATTTTGGTTTGAGATTTAAAGGTTTTTCAGAACTCCATGATACTTTAGGAATATTTTTAATATATAAAAACATACAATAATATTTTATGTATTTTATACTTATCGAATTTACAAGATTATTGTTATCCATAATTAAAGTGTAAAAATTAAATTTTTAACATTTTATAAAAAAGCTCTTAAAATGATGATAAGTATGCAATATAAGCAAAATATCTAATTTTTTTTATCTTATACTAAATTTTACGCACACACTTCTCATTACAAAGATTTTAAAAAGATAGAGATGGAAATTTTAAAAGATGGAAAAGTGATTGGGTATAATTATTATTTTTTTGAAAAAGTTGATGACATATTGATAATTAAAAATCAAATTCAATTTAAAGTAAACCTATTTGGCATTGAAGTTTTTAATCTTGAGGGGTATGGAGTAGAAAAACATAAAGATGATAAACTGATATCATACGAGTCAAAGACTTTACAAAATGATAGAGAGAAATTTGTAAATCTTATTTATGATTCTAAATCAGATAAATTCAAAATTAATGGATCATCTTATATTGGTCTTGCAGATACTAAAAATATAATAGGAAATTGGTGGAACCATCAGATATTACAAGCAGAGTCAGCAAATTAGCCCTATATCAGGCAGTATAAAAGAACAGGTTGTAAATTTTTTAGGTAAAGAAAAAATTGAATTATATGGAAGTATAATTGAGGTCGACCACTTTAAATTGACATCAAAAGATATGACCATTCCTAAAGATAAAAGACTAGATTTCGATGTTTGGTACGATAGAGAAAAAGCAATGATTGTAAAAGTTGCTTATTCAAGACTTGGAAACTGGGAGTATAGATTAAAGAGTTACAAATAAAATTTATTATTTAATTTTAAGAGATAAATCTTTTGCACTTAGCCATCCTGACTCAAGTCTTGATCCAACAAACCAGTCTGCGCATACACCCAATCTTAAAGAACTATTCCAGTAACTTTTTATTTTAAGTGGGTTTGAATTAAACGCATACTTCCATCCATGATTTTTTGAATGTAAAATTTTACTTTTTTTAAAACCTGTAAGTTTAAAAAATTTATCTATTAATATTTTAGAATTTTGTAGTTTATTAATTCTATTATTATTAATGACTTTGTTTGCCCATTTAGGAGTACTTTGAAGAGTCCATAAATCATAATTGCTCTTAAATCTTTTTTTACTATTTTCATAAGCAGCCCACCCCAGAACTGAGTCTGAGAAAAAATAACTACTGATTTTTGATCCTAAATTTTTAACAACCATCATAATTGTTATATTGGCTTCCATTTTAATTTTCTGATTGATAAAAGAATTTTTAATATATTTTTTTGATAATTTTTTTAGTTGAGGAAATGGACATGTTAAAATTATTGATTTGTAAAATTTCTTAGAACCATCATTTAAAGTAAGCTGCCAAATATTATTTTTGTGTAAAATATTGGTAACCTCACTATTAAAAAAACAATTAATATCTTTTAAGAGGTATTTGCTGATGGCATTATTGCCATTCTTACCAATTATTTTGATATGTTTTTTATTTTCTTTGATATTTTCTTTTAAAAAAAGATGTTTACCAGGCCATTTTTTTAAAATTTTTTTTGAAATTAAATTATCTACAAACCTTTTAAATTTGATGTTTTTTGGAGAAATATATTGAGCCCCATGATCAAAGCTTTTTTTGAGATTAAATTTTTTATTTGATGCTCTTCCACCAGCACCTCTAGCTTTATCATATACATCTACAATATATTTTTTACTTAGATGATTTGCTATTGTTGCGCCTGATATGCCTGAACCAATAACACAAAAATCTTTCATTTACCGGCAACTACCATACCTTCAATTAATATTGTTGGTGCATTTGTTGAATATTTAAACTCTAGATCATCTGCTAAAGTAATATTTTTGAATATATCCTTAAAATTTCCTGCAATAGTAATTTCACTAACGGGATATTTAAATATTCCATCTTCGATCATAAAACCATTTGCACCCACTGAATAATCTCCTGTAACTAAGTTGCTCCCATGACCAATTGTTTCAGTAATATACAATGCTCTTTTATTAAGTTTTAAAAGCTCTCTGTATGAAACTGAGCCTTTTTCAAAAAATAAATTACTTGTTCCACCAGATCTACCATTAGATTTTAGGTTTAATTTTTTTCCATTATAGGTGTCCACTAAATAATGTTTTAAAACACCACAATCAACTAACTTTAATTCTTCAGTTTTAACACCCTCAGAATCAAAATATCTTGAGCCCAATCCTTTAACAATGTCAGGTTTATCATAAATGTTGATTGAAGATGAAAATATTTCTTCATCAATTTTACCTTTTAAGAAAGATGTGCCTCTTGCAATAGATGATGCTGATATAGCATTTGCTAAAACACCTAATATCCCTTTTGAAATTCTTCTATCAAAGATAATGCTAATCTTTTCACTTTCTATTTTTTTTGGATTTAATTTCTGTATTGTTTTTTTTGCAGCAACTGATCCAATTTGTTGAGGTCTAATCATATCCTGTAAATGACAAGTGCTTGTAAATTCATAATCTCTTTCCATTTTGTCATTTGCATCTTTGGCAACAGCAACACATGATGCTGAAAAAGATGAAGATTTATAACCATTTATAAATCCATCACTATTTGCTAATATAAAATTAGACTTAGATTCAGTAAAACCTGTTTCAGTATTAATAATTTCTTTTTTTTGAAGTGCTGCTTCTTCAGCTTCTTTTAAATATTCAATTTTTTCATCATTTTCGATATGATCGTCATCATATAAGTTTAAGTCATTAATTTTATCAGCCAGCAATTCTTTGTCTGGTAAAGAATTATACTCATCCTCTGGTGTAATTTTTGTTGTCTCAATGCATCGCTCAATTAAAGTTTCTATATTATCATCATTAAGATTTGATGATGTAATGCTAGATTTTTTTTTTCCAATATAAGTTGTTAAACTTATAGCTAAGCTGTCTGACCTATCAGACTCGTCTAACTTTTTATTTCTGTAATTAACTGTCTCTGATATAGAGTGCATAACAGCAGCACTGCTTTCTGTAGCACCTAACTTTTTAGCTAAATCAATACAAAATGAAGCTTTTTTTTTTAAATATTCCTGATCTTTTACCATTTATATTATAATTGAGTTCCACCAACAGTCATTTTGTCAATTAAGATTGAGGGTTGCGCAACACCAACAGGAACACCTTGACCCGCTTTACCACATGTTCCAATACCTGGATCAAGCATCATATTATTTCCAACCAATGAAACTTCTTTTAAAATAGATGGTCCATCACCAATTAAAGTTGCACCCTTAATAGGAGAACCTATTTTTCCATTTATAATTTCGTAAGCTTCAGTGCAATTGAATACAAATTTTCCTGAAGTAATATCAACTTGTCCTCCACCAAAACTTACAGCAAATATTCCCTTATCAACTGACTTAATCATTTCCTCTTGAGAATATTTTCCATTCATCATCATGGTATTTCTCATTCTTGGAAGGACAACATGCTTGTAACTTTCTCTTCTACCACTACCTGTAGATCTTGTATTCATTAATCTTGCATTTAATCGATCTTGCATAAAATTTTTTAATATTCCATTTTCAATTAAGACTGTTTTTTCAGTTGGTGTGCCCTCGTCATCAATTGTTAGACTACCTCTTCTGTTATGAAGTGTTCCGTCATCAATAATTGTTACACCTTCACTAGCCACTCTTTGGCCCATTAAGTTATGAAATGCAGATGTTTTTTTTCTATTAAAGTCACCTTCTAATCCGTGTCCTATTGCTTCATGTATCAATATTGCAGGCCAACCTGATCCTAAAACAACTTTCATCTCTCCTGCGGGGGCTGGTTTGCTATCAAGGTTTACTGATGCAATTCTAAAGGCTTCATCACATACATTTTTCCAATTGTCATCTTTTAAATATTCATCATAGGATTGTCTTCCTCCAATTCCATAAACACCAGTTTCTTTCTTTCCATTTTTCTCAAGCATTACCGAAACATTAAAACGAATTAATGGTCTAACATCAGTTAATACCTCTCCACCTGACCTTATGATTTCTATAGATTTATATTCTCCTGCAAAACTAGCAGTGACCTGCTGAACTATTCCACCTTTTGCTCTAGTATAACTATTAACTTTTTTTAAAAGCTCTAATTTAGATTCAAGTGATTTTTCATCTATCGGATTAATATCTTTATAAAGTTTTTCATTGGTCTTGGGAATTTCATGATTATAAATACCTTTTTGTGATTTAAGAGTTGAACTTAAATTGTTAGCAGACTGCTTTAACGAATTTCTTGAAATCTCATTAGAATGAGAATAGGCAACTACCTCACCTGTAACTGCTCTTAAACCATATCCTAAATCAGAACTATAACTTGAGCTCTTAATTTTATCATCATCCAGTACAATTGACTCACTCTTTGAATTTTCTAAATATAGCTCACCATCATCACAATTATTTAAAGTCTCAGAAATAATATTTTCTGCATCTTTTCTAGATAAATCTGTTTTAGTAAAAAAATCACTCACATGTAATAGATAATAGGTATATTTATATTTTCAATCTGCGTATTTCACGCATATACAAAATGATTGATTATGTGTAATTTTATTTTTTAACAAAAATAAGGATAAAATGAAAAAATTTGATGAATTAATGAGCGTTTCCAATGAAATAACTAATATCTCTGTAGATGAAGCAAGAGAAAAGTTAAAGGACCCAAATGTTCAATTTATTGATGTTAGGGACAAAAGTAGTTTTGATTCAGAGACTATAGGAAATGCAATTAATCTTGAAAGAGGCTTGCTTGAATTTTATTTAGCAGAGGGTAGTCCTTTAGAAAATGAAAATTTTAAAAACAACCCTGATAAAGAATATATAGTTTTTTGTGGTCTTGGTGGCCAAAGTACTCTTGCAACAAAAACGATGCAAGAAATGGGAATAAAGAATGTAAAAAATATGACAGGTGGAATTAAGGCTTGGAAAGAAAATAAATAATTCGTGAAAGTGTATTTTAATAATTCCTGTAAAATTTGCCGAACAGAGATCAATCTGTATAAAAAACAAAACATAAAAAATATTGAATGGGTTGATATCACAGACAATGAAACAGCAGAAATAGAAACTCAGAAAGATGCAAAAAGTCTTTTAAGAAGACTTCATATTAAAGATGGTGAAAATATTATTGAGGGTGCAGAAGCTTTCTTATTAATCTGGAAAAATATTCCTAAATATAGATTTCTCTACAAAGTTTTAAAAAAACCTATAATCTTTAATTTATTTTCATTTTTTTATGAAATTGTTGCATTTTTTTTATTCCTAAAAAATAAAAACCAGCTTTTAAAGTAGAAATTAGGTTTTTTTATTCTTGAGAATAAATATTGAATAAAATATCTTTTGCAAATGAGAGTTTTAATATTAGTTATATTATTTTTAAACCTTTCTTATTCTACTAGTTTTGCAGAAAAAAAAATTCTAAATAATCTATTCGATCAACTTAGAGATGTTACTAACCCAAAAACTGCTGAGTTACTGGAAAGAAAGATCTGGGATATTTGGAACGAACATCCAAATAATACGGAATTAACTCAAAAATTAGAATTAGGAACAGAGCTTATGCAATATGGAGATTATAATTATGCACTGAAAGTTTTTAATAATGTCATAGATAGTGATCCTGAGTGGTCTGAAGCATGGAATAAAAGAGCAACTGTATATTTTTTAATGAGTCAGTTTACAGAGTCTTTAAGTGATATTGATAAAGTTTTAAGTATAGAGCCTAGGCATTTTGGAGCTTTATCTGGACAAGCAAGAATTTATATAAATTTAAAAAAGTATGAAAAAGCGATTAAAAGTATTGAAGAAGCATTAAAATTTCATCCTACATTTAAAAATCAAAAACTAATACCTGAAATTCAAAGGCTTATTAACGAAGAAAGTGTTTAATTTAATCTTTTTTAGCTCTTATTCTCGAAATTAATTGAGTTAATGAATCCACCATTAAGTCTGATGCTTTAAATATTTCATTGGCCTTAAATTCATGAGAGATATTTTTTTCTGGATTTGATTTATCTTCAATAACAATTCCTTCTTCTGGAGAATTATTCTTTATATAAATTAATAACAACCATTCTTCATCTGGAGCTTCATCCCATTTGATAAATATTTCTCCCGTTTCAAATCTTTGGTCAATACATCTAAAAATAGACATATGTCTTGTAATATGTCTTTTGTTAAGTTGAAAAACCAAACTACTTGCACTTCTATAGAAACTCTCAAGAGATAGTTCAATTTTTTGTCTAGCAATTTTATAGTCTCTTTCTTTTTGAAGTAGAGTTTCTCTATCTTCATTACCTTGAATTTCAACACCTAAAGCTTCTACTCTTTCTCTAATTTTTTGATCTCGTATAATTCTATATTTATCTTTTAATTTTTCTATTCTTGCCTGAAGGCCTGTATAATCATCTCTTTTTTCCTTTAATGAAATTTTTTCAAGTTTTTCTAATTCTTTAATTTCTCTTATTCTGAATTTTTCAATTTGTTTATCTAGCTGTAACTGTTTTAAAAATTGTTTTTGTCTTTCAGCATGTTCAATTCTTATTAATACTTGTTCCTTTCGTAAAAATAACTTTATATCTCTTGCTCTTTCTTTCTCAAGTCTAGCCTCTTCCTTTAAAGCTTTCTCCTTAAGTTTGGTTTGTTCTTCCTCTTCTTTGATTTTTTGTTTTTGAATTAATAGTTTTTCTTTTTCTTTTTTTTCAATTTCTTCTATTTTTTTTCTTTTTTTTTCTTCAGCTTTTAAAATCTTATATTCAACTATTCTATTAGCTATGCCATCAAAAAAGGCTTGTATATATTTTTCTAAACTAAAATTAATTTTAAAATTAAATTCTGGCTTTAAAGATTGTTGAAACTTAACTATTTGTGAAACAAGGCTTATTTTTTTTTTATAACTAAATTTTTGTTTTTTAATAAATTTTTTTGAAATATTTTTTATTTTTTTTTTGTTATTAATTTTTCTCTTTTTTTTTAAATTTTTATATTTTTTCTTAATACTTTTTTTTACCTTATTTTTTTTTGAAGGTTTGTTTTTGATATTTTTTTTTTTTATTTTTTTCATACTTTAAAAAGATTAGATTTATCAATTAATTACTGATAAATATAGTCTCTTGTAGTAGGTGTTGAAGTGTAATTTTTAGCTAGTTGAAACTGGTAAACTACCTGATCACCATATTTAAAAGCAATCTCACAAGATGTTAAGTAGAACTCCCACATTCTAAAAAATTTTTCATCAAACATCGATATTACTTTATTCTTATTGCTTAAAAACCTTTCTTTCCAATGTCTTAAAGTTAATGAGTAATGAAGCTTTAAAACCTCAACATCAGATACAATTAAGCCTGATTTTTCTATTGGTTTTGTCATCTCACTCATGCTTGGTGTGTACCCTCCTGGAAATATATACTTATTAATCCAGGGCTGAGGGTCTCTTGGGGGTCAACTGAACCTATAGTATGAACTATTGCTACTCCATTTTCGTCTAGTAAATTAAATATCTGATCAAAAAATTTTTTATAATATTTACGGCCAACATGCTCAAACATACCTACACTTACCACTCTATCAAATTTATCATTAATTTGTCGGTAATCTAATAATTTGAAACGAACTTTTTTTTCTAAACCTAAATCCTTAATCTTTTTTAAACTAAAATTATATTGATTTTCTGAAAGCGTAATTCCTGTAACATCACAATCTATGCTTTTAGCAATATCGATAGCGAGAGAACCCCAGCCACTTCCTATATCAAGTATCCTTTGACCAGACTTAATATTTAATTTTTTTATGATATGATTAATTTTGTTATTTTGTGCAGTTTCTAAAGTATCATCTTCATTCTTAAAATAAGCACATGAGTATTGTTTTTTTGGATCAAGAAATAACTCATATAACTCATCAGAAATATCATAATGATGAGCAACATTCATTTTAGATTTTTTTATAAAATTAAAATTAGTTAAATATCTATAAGATCCTCTTAATTTATTTAAAATTTTATTAAATATATTTATATCTGTTCTGCCAATATTCATTAATGCGATATTTAAAAAATCAGTCAAAGATCCATTTTCAATCTCAATATCTCCTTCAGCATAAGCCTCACCAAAATATAAATCTGGATAAAATAATAGTTTATAGTGTAGTTTTTTATTTAGTAGTCTAACAACTATAGGGTCCTTGTTAAATGGTGTACCTATTATATATTTATTAGAAAAAGCATCAATTAATACAAAGCCATCCTTTTTAAAAATATTATTTAAAAATCTTGCTAATTGCATTTAAGCTGCCTCTAATGCTTCTAATTTAAAATTAAGCTTATTAAGATCATCAACAAGTTGTTTTTTTTCTTTTTCATTTAAAAGACTCATAGGGGGTATAACATTTTTATAATTATCGTCTTGATCAGACATCAATGAATGTAATCCAGAAATTAAATTATATTGGTCAAATACACCTCTAACTTTACATAGAGTTTCATTGACTGTTTGCTTTTCTTTTTTACTGAAATCATCATAAACTTTTCTAGCTAAATTAGCTGTGACATTGCAAGTTGCAGTAATTATACCATCACATCCATTCTCAAGTCCTCTTAAAAGTTTCAATTCTGATCCTGGCATGACAGAAAAATTATCAATTTTCAAATTTTCATAAAGGTTATATGAGCTATCTTTTACTCCAATTATTTGTTTTGGAAATTTTTCAACAAGTTTTTCAACACAACTGATGCTAAATTTATAACCACACAATTTTTCAAAATTATATAAAACAATCCTACTATCTGGCACGGCATCTACTAATCTTGAATAAAATTCAACTACTTCACTATCACCATACTTATAATAAGCAGGAGGCATTATTAAAAATTCATTAAATTTTAAAGAATTAGCAATCTTCATTAAATTTATAGTTTCATTTAAAGAATTAAGACCAGTTCCAATTAAGTATTTATCTTTATAAACACTTTTTGATAATTTATTTAATAAACTAATTTTTTCACTAATTGGAATAAGTTGTGCTTGACCAGTGCTTCCAAAAATTGCAACTCCATGGCATCCCTGATCTATGATTTTTTCAGCATGGGCAATAGTTTTTTCAATATTTAGACTTAAATCATCGTTAAGAACTGACATTGAAGCTGCATAAATACCCTTAATTTTACCCATAACTAAAATTTATATAAAAAAAAAGTTTAGTAAAGGTATAAAAGCCTAATATGAAAATTTTAATAGTACAAAATAAAATGGGGATTGGAGATATGGTCATCTATTTGCCATTTATAAATGCTATATCTAAAAAATTTAATACACCCGTTAACATCCTTGTTAAAGAAAGTTCAAAAGCTGAAAAAATTTTAAAAGATGATAAGTCAATAGATAAAATCATAATTCTAAAACAGGGCAATAAACAAAAAAATGCTGAGCATCAAGGCTTTAAAGGTTTTTTTAAATTAGTAAGGGAGCTAAAGGAATACAAATTTGATAAAATTTTTATTTTTAATTCATCATTAAGGTTTAATTTGATTGCAAAATTTGCTGGAATCAAGAATGTTTATCAGTACCCTTTGTTTGACAAAAAAGAACAAAATATTATTGATGCCCCGAAAAAACTTTTAAAAAAAAAATTAAATATAGATATACAAGAAAATCCTAAAATTTTACTTAATGAAAAATCTATTTTTGAAGCAAAACTAAAATTTAGAATTAAAAATGATGAAAAAAATATTTTACTTGGTATTGGAGGATCGGGTCCAACAAAAAGAATTCCTGCTAAAACATTTATAGAGCTTATTCGACTAACATCTAATACTCTTCGTTGTAAATTTTTTTTAGCCACTGGGAAAAATCAAGATGAACAAGAAATTCTAAAAGAAATATTGAATTCAGAGTTTAAGGATAAATGTATTCCTTTAGATGATCTAGACATTTATGAAATTTTAGGAATAATTAAAAATTGTGATATTTCTATTTGTAATGACTCAAGTTTCAGTCATCTTTCTTCAGGTCTTGGTATTAAAACAATTGTTTTAATGGCAGACACGCCATTAATATATGGGAGTTATAATACCTTGATGTACCCAATTCTGCCAGATGGAGAAAGCTTTGTAACGCATAACACTTTAGGTAAAGATAAAATTAATCCAATAAAAATTTTTGATCAATTAAAACAAATTTTAAATTAAGAAATATTTTTTAAGACTAGATCCTTCGCTTCATTTACAATTGAAGATAGCCTGGCTGTTTCTGGGGAAATATCAGGGTGAATTTTTTTTTGAATCTTTATATGAGCTTTTTGAACATCATCTTTTGTTACTCTTTTCTCAATATCTAGATTTAATATTTTGTAAGCCTCCTCTAGTGACAATGTTGAATGATTCTTAATATTTTGATTTTGATTAAACGAAAATCTTCCTGATCTTCTAAGAGTTTGAATAAGTCTAAATAATCCAATTAATTGAAATATTGAAAGACCTTTTAATTTAACTACAGCCAAACTCAAAAGGGTCAAGGGCACACTTAGTAAAAATTTTCCACCTATAAATAGAATTATAGCCAAGATAATTGATCCGACAAAAATTAATTTTCTTAAATGTTTTGATATTTTTTTAGAAGAAGCATTAGCTAAAAATTTTAATAAAAGATAAATAATTCCTAAAAAAACTAGTATATATATAATAATATTCATATATTTAATTTGTCTTCATGAAAATACCACAACTCAAAAAAAAATCAGAAATAAAAACGTGTCACAATGTCAGTTGGGAAGATAACTATAGCTGGATTCATCAGGCAGACATTCTAGAAGTTTTAAAAGATAATACAAAACTTAATCCAGAGGTTAGAAAATATCTTGAAGAAGAAAATTCATATACTGATTTTCACTTGTCTGACACCAAAGAAATACAAAAAAAATTATTTGATGAAATTAAAGGTAGAATAAAATTAGATGATGAGTCTCTTCCATTTAAAGATTTTGATTATGAATACTGGTCAAAGACCACCACAAAAGGAAATTATTCTATAAAATTAAGAAAAAAAATTGGCACTAATAATATTGAGGAAATTTGGAATGGTGATGAAGAAAAAGAAAAACTTAACGTTGAATATTTTGGTGTTGGCGATTTAGAAGTTAGTTTTAATGATAAATATTTAGGATACTCTTTAGATACAAAGGGTTCAGAGTACTACACAATATATATTAGAGATATAAACACAAAAAAATTAATTACTGAAAAAATAGAAGAGACATCTGGTGGTATAACTTTTAGCTTAGATGATAAATATATATTTTATTCAAAGCTTGATGAAAACCATAGACCAAGAAAAATTTATCGACACAAATTAGGAACCTCTGTTAAAGAAGATCAGTTAATATTTGAAGAAAAAAGTGAAGCTTTTACTGTTGGTATAAGTTTGAGTTCTGATGATAAATACTTTTTTATTAGCTCTTCAGACCATAATACCTCCGAACAGTATTACTTTGAAGTAAGTGAAATAAATCCTAAGCCTAAATTAATAAAAAAAAGACAAAGAGGAATTTTATATTCTGTCAATTCTTGGGATGGCAAATTTTATAATCACACTAATGAAAATGCTGAAGATTTTAAAATAGATATTAGTGATAGTTTAGAAAATCCCAATTGGAAAACTTTTATATCTGCAAAAGATGAAGTTTTAATTGGTGGATTAACTTTTTTAAAAAATTGGATTATTAGATCAGAAACTTCTGATGCTTTAGATAAACTATTTGTAAAAAATATCACTACAGGAATAGAAGAAGAATTAATTTTTTCTGATGAAACTGTATATGTGCCTGGTGTATCTTTAAAACAAAGAGATAAAAATACTGATGAGATATACTTAAGTTATTCTTCACCAAAAACACAGTCTAGAGTTTATTCTTATAATCTAAGTACAAAAGAAAAAAGATTAGTTAAAGAACAAGAGATTCCTTCTGGTCATAATCCTGATAATTACATAGTTGAAAGAATTGATTGCAAATCTCATGATGGAAAATTGGTTCCTCTTACAATAACAAGACATAAAAATACTAAATTAGATGGATCTGCACATTTATTACTCTATGGTTATGGCTCTTATGGCAGTTCAATGAGTCCAGGGTTTTCTTCAACTAAATTAAGTTTAATCAATCGAGATATAATTTGGGTTACCGCTCATATAAGAGGTGGCATGGAAAGAGGGATGAAATGGTGGAAAGATGGAAAACTACTTAACAAAAAAAATACATTTGAGGATTATATTGCTTCTGCAAGATTTTTAATTGAAAATAAATATACTTCAAAAAATAAAATAATTGGGATGGGTGGTTCTGCTGGGGGACTTCTTATGGGTGCTGTAGTTAACCTAGCACCAGAACTTTTTTTAGGAATTATAATGGCTGTACCATTTGTAGACTCTTTAACTACAAACCTTGATCACTCTTTACCTTTAACTGTTGGAGAGTTTGACGAGTTTGGTAATGCAAAAGATAAAAAAGATCATTTTGATTATATATATTCTTACGCACCTTATAATAATATTAAAAAGATGGACTATCCTCATATGCTCATAACAACTAGTTTAAGTGACAATAGAGTTTTATTTGATGAGCCAGCAAAATTTACAGCTAAACTTAGAGAATATAAAACTGATAATAATTTATTACTTTTAAAAACTGAAATGAATGCGGGCCATGGTGGTAAATCTGGGCGTGATGGTGCTATTGAAGAAATTGCATTAGATTATGCATTTGCCTTAAAAATTTGTAAAAAAATTTAATTATCCCATCTTGAAATTTTCAGACTAGTTCCTAAATATTAACTGTAAGTCGCCTAATGGGGCTTACTAAATTAACCTTGCTAACAAAGGAGGAAACTATGACAAGTAGGGATCTATCTATATTTAACACTCTAAGACCTTTTTCAATTGGTTTTGACGATATGTTTGACCAATTTGAAAATATGCTAGGAAATGGAGGGTTAACCATGCAGTCCAATTACCCACCTTACAACATTAGAAAAACTGGCAAAGACAACTACGCTATTGAAGTTGCTCTGGCTGGATTTAATAAAAATGATGTTGAGGTTGAGTTTGAGGATAATTTATTAACTGTTAGAACTAAACAAGTTGATAAATCAGAAAACAAATCTGATGATGGTGAAATTATTCATAAAGGTATTTCACAAAGACAATTTGCCAGATCATTTACAATTGCAGAGGATGTGAGAGTTAATGGTGCTGAATTAAAAGATGGTCTTTTGACAATCGCCTGTGAAAGAATTGTACCTGAATATAAAAAGAAAAAGCTTATTGAAATTAGATAAGTATTAACCTTACTTGTGGGGAGCACTTCCCCACAGGTATTAAATATTTAAAAACAACCATTTGACACAAAACCAATTACAATAGAGCTCGAGTCTACTTCAAATCTTCTTTCACAAAGTATTCCATATTTTTTGGAATTATAAACAAGCTCCAAATTTCCTTTATCATTTTTAAAATCTTCATCAGGCTTACCTAGTTCCATTTGCAAACTATTTGAACTCTTTCCAATAAATTGACTTAATTTTGTATTTTCTTTTTCAACAATCTCATCAGTTTTATCTTTAATTGTTTGACAACCACTCACTAGACTAAAAAAAAATAAACTTATAAAAATATATTTTAATTTTCGCATGAAACGATGATAGCACCAAAAATATGGCTTAAATATAACTTATAAGTTGAATTATGTTAATAAACATAGGTTTTTAAGAGAATTTACAAAAAAATTCTAATAAAACTCAAGTCTAATCTTAGGAGGATAAATGTTAGATAAATATTTTAACTACAAAAAACACAAGACAGATTTTAAAACAGAAGTAATAGCTGGTGTAACAACATTTTTGACAATGGCCTACATTATGTTTTTAAATCCATTTATATTATCAGGTGAATTTGCTGGACCAGAAAAAGGTTTCTTTGAATTTGGAGCAGTTTATACGGCAACAATTGTTGCTACAGCACTTGCTTGTTTCATAATGGCATTTTATGGAAAAACATGGCCAATAGGTTTAGCTCCTGGCATGGGAATTAATGCGTTTGTTGCATTTGGTGTTTGTGCTGGAATGGGCTATACGCCTCAAGAAGCTTTGGGTGCTGTGTTAGTTGCTGGAGTTTTATTCTTAATCATTTCGTTAACACCTATCAGAGCTTGGTTAATTAACTCAATTCCAAGAAGTTTAAAATTAGGAATTGGTGCTGGTATAGGACTATTTCTTGCTATAATTGGTCTTCAAATAATGGAAGTTGTTGTTGATAATCCAGTCACATTAGTTCAGCTAGGTGACTTAGGTGATCCACTTGTTCTATTAGGTTGTGCTGCCTTTATCTTAATGGTTGTTCTTGAAAAAATGAAAGTTAAAGGAAACATTATAATTGGAATTTTATTATTCAGTATAATTGCATGGGCTACTGGACTTGCTAAATTTAATGGGATTGCAAGCTCACCACCTCCAATGACTTACCTATTTGATTTTGATTTATCAGCTGCATTAACAGCAGGTATGACAACTGTTGTATTTACTTTATTATTTGTTGATTTTTTTGATACCGCTGGAACATTGACTTCTGTAGCTAACGTTGCTGGTAAGGTTGATAAAAATGGAAAAGTTCAAGACATAGAAAAAGCAATGATGGCCGACAGTGTTGGAACCGTTGCTGGTGCAATGATGGGAACAACAACTGTTACAAGTTATGTTGAATCTGGAGCTGGTGTAAAAGCTGGTGGAAAAACAGGAATGACCTCTTTAGTAATTGGTCTATTATTTTTAGCCTGCATATTCTTTGCTCCTTTAGCAACAAGTTTGCCTAAGCAAATTGATGGTGCAGCTTTATTATTTGTTTCTGTTCTTTTTGTTAGAAACATAACTGATATTGAATGGGATGATATTGGTGAAGCAGCCCCTGCTATTCTTGCAATGATAGCTATGCCACTAACATACAGTATTAGTAATGGTATTGCTTTAGCTTTTGTATCTTATGCATTAATCAGATTATTTACTGGTAAGTTTTCTTCAACTTCTCCAGCAATATGGGTTATTGCAATACTAAGTTTTATTAGCTTTGTAGTTGCTTAAAATATAATTTTTAGGGCTGGATTAATTCCAGCCCTATTTATTTCTCTTAATTATTTCTTCCATAGATAATTCTTCATAATGTTCAGTTGGCTGAACAATCCATGGATCAGAATCTAATTTTACTGGACAAAAATCAGGCTCAAATGTAGAAGATTTTTTCTTCCACAAGCAGGCGGTTTTAACTTCATTAATATAATTTTTTGTTGGTTCATATTTTTTCAACCATTCAATACTTTTATTTAGAGTTAGACCAGTATCTGAAAGATCATCAACTAATAACACTTTATCAAAATCTTTATTTTCTGCTAAAGAACTGATCTCTCTAGCAAACATTAATTGACCTTGTTTATCCTCCATTCCTTTTCCTGAATAGCTCTGGATAACAATATAAGCGATTGGTAATTTTAAAATTCTAGAAAGAATATCCAATATAGGTGCTGCACCTCTCATAATTCCAACTAATACTGTTGGTTTATAACTTTTATGAATTTCTATTGCTAATTTTTCAACAATTTTTGTATACTGATCAAAATTGATAATTAATTTATCTGCCATAAAATTTTATTATCATATAAAATAAATTAAAAAGAATAAAAAAATTATGAAAATATTTGATTGTTTTATGTATTTTGATGAAGAGCTTGTTCTTGATGTAAGATTAAATACTTCTAGATAAATATGTTGATTATCTTTGTAATAGTTGAAAGTCAATTTTACTCATAATGGTGAAAAGACAATTAAAATTTGAATATAAAAAATTTAAAAATTTAAAGATAAGATTATTTATATCAGCATAGATGAACCTGATCAAATTTCTAAATTAAATGAAAAAGATAATGAAAGTATGAAAATCCTACAAATTAATATATAATGCTCATTTGAGAGAAAATGACCAAAGAAATCATATATTAAAAGGATTAAAGGAAGCAAATAAATGATGATTATATTAGATTTCTGATGTTGATGAAATACCAAACTTTAATTCAATAAATTTATAAAAATAAAAAATCAAATTATTATGTTTGAACAAGAAATGTTTTACTATAAATTTAACTTGTACCTTACAAATTTTAAATGGTTTGGAACAAAAGCTTGTAGAAAAAAAGATCTGCAAAGTCCCTCAATGGCTAAGAAATATTAAAGATAGAAAATATCCTTTCTGGAGTATAGATACTTTTTTTTCTAAAAATAAATATATCAATAAAATTTATATAAAAAATGGTGGTTGGCATTTTTCAAATATTAAAGACGCTGAAAGATATTGAATTAAAATTAAAATCATATTTACATCATAGAGACTATGAGTTAAGACCTCTGGTAGTAATAAAATAAAAGAATTAATAAAATAACAAAACAATTTATGAATTTAAAGGTGATAAAAAGTCAAAAAAGTTGGTGATGAGAAAAATTCTTGAAAAATATGATTTAAATAAATTGCCTCAATTTATTCAAGAAAATCAAAGATAAACTTAAAGAATGGATG
Organism: uncultured Candidatus Pelagibacter sp.; assembly: GCA_943789075.1. Classification (GTDB taxonomy): domain Bacteria; phylum Pseudomonadota; class Alphaproteobacteria; order Pelagibacterales; family Pelagibacteraceae; genus Pelagibacter. Next base: position 188,760 of record CALSSS010000002.1, read on the forward strand.
GACTAATATGAAAGTATACTGGATTGCTTTATACAAAAAAATAGATAGCTCAAGAAAATATTAAAAATTATGCAGAAAAAGTTACAGAAATTTTAAAAAGTTATGGTGGCAAAACCCTAGTTAGAGGTGGAAAATTTCAAACCTTAGAAGGTGAAAAATATCCAAGAACTGTCATTTGGGAATTTCCAAGCTATGAGCAGGCTATCAAATGTCATGACTCAAAAGAATATCAAGCAGGATGGGCTTTAGCTAAAGATACAACTAAGAGAAATTTACAAATTATAGAGGGCTTTAATACTGAATAGGCTCTGGATCAATACTTCTCCACAAATACCAAGTTGCAACAGAACAATAAGGTGTAAATCTTTTATTTAATAATCTTACATAAGATTCTGGTGGAAAATATTTTTTTTTATAATTTTTTGAAATTGCTCTTAGAAGTCCAATATCTTGAATTGGCCAAATATTTGAACGATTATAAGTAAATAATAAAATCATTTCTGCTGACCATCTGCCTATTTGTCTTAAATTAGACAAGTAGATAATAGCTTCCTCATCAGACATTTTAGGAATTAATTTTGGATTAAATGATTTATCAAGAGTTTGTTTTGCTAAACTTTTAATTCCTTTAGCTTTTAGTCTGCTCAAACCACAACTTCTAAGCTGTGCAATTGATAATTTGGAAATTGTTTTTGCATTAATTTTATTTTTACATTTTTTTTTAAATTTTAAAAAAACTGAGTTTGCCGCCATAACACTTATCTGTTGTCCAATAATACTTTTACATAATGAAAAAAAAATATCTTTTCTGGAAGTGAGTATGGTTTCAGATGGAGACTTATATTTGGTTATTAACTTTTTCATAATTTTATCTTTTTTAGATAAATATTTTTTAGCATTATTCCAATATATTGGAGTTTTAGTCATGTCTAATGTTTGAAGGTATTTTTTGTTTATAGTAAATTTCCCTTCTAAAAATTACAAGGGAAGATATTATTACTAGTGATGCACCAATTAATGTTTTAAAAGTTGGTATCTCATTCCAAATCATATAACCAAAAAATATAGCAAAAACTAATGACAAATATTTTAATGGAGCAACCAAAGATACTTCAGAAAGCTTGTAGGATTGAGTTAATAATAAATTTGCAGCACCTCCAGTAACTCCAATTAAAGCTAAAAGAATAAAATCTTGAAAATTAGGCATTATCCAGCCCAATGGAATTGTTGCTAAGCCTGCAATAGATATTGTAATTGTAAAAAAAATAGAAATAAGCCAAATTGGCTCTGTTGTAGATAATTTTCGAATTGTGATAGTTACAAATGCCATTCCAATGCAAAAAATTATTGGTAGAAAATAAAGAAAATTCATTTCAATAAACCCAGGTTCAGAAATTACAATCACTCCAATAAAACCTACAATAACTGCTGCCCATCTAAAAATACCAACTTTTTCACTTAATAAAAAAATTGATAAAATAGTGATAAAGAGTGGAGCAGCATAAGAAAGACTTACCACTACAGCAAGAGGCAGTTCTCTCAAAGCTATTACTATTGCAACTAGTGCAATTAAACCCATAACACATCTAAAAATATGTTCAGTGGGTCTTTTGGTTTTATAAAAAGTTCTTAATTGATCCCTTGGTATTAAAAAGTAAGTAGGAAGGAGACCAAAAAAACCTCTAAAGAAAAGAACTTGTCCTGTAGGGTAATCCCCTGACCATTTTACAAGCAAATCCATTATAGAAAAAGTACAAACAGACAAAAACATGTACAATAAACCTAATTGATTTTTAGTTAACATAGGAATAATTTGTAGATCAAATTAAAGGATAATCAATGGAAATAGCTGTTTTAGGATTAGGATGTTTTTGGGGGCCTGAGATAAAATTTAGTAAACTTGAAGGTGTTATAAAAACTGAAGTTGGGTATTGTGGTGGTGACAAAAAGGAAACAAATTATAAAGAAGTTTGTGAAGGAACTACCAATCATGCTGAAGTTGTTAAATTAGATTTTGATCCAACTGTTATTTCTTATGAAAAAATTTTAGAATATTTTTTTGAAATACATGATCCAACAACATTAAACTCGCAAGGGCCTGATTTTGGTACACAATATAGAAGTGAAATTTTTTACCTCAATGATAAGCAAAAAGAAATTGCTAAACAGATGATTGATAAAGAAAATTCAAGGTTATCTGGAAAAGTAGTAACAAAGATTTCTTTAGTGAAAAATTATTGCCCAGCTGAAGAATATCATCAACGATATTTAGAAAAAAGATAAGATGTCATTAGTAAGTACTGATTGGTTGATGACAAATCTTAATAAAGTAAAAATTATTGATTGTTCATGGCACATGCCTCAAACCAAAAGAAATGGTTTTGAAGAGTATAATAAACAACATATAAAAAATGCAATTTTTTTTGATTTAGATAAAAATTCAAAAAAAGATACTGACCTACCCCATATGCTGATTGATAATAAATCATGGGAAAATATTGTTTCAAATATGGGTATTAAAAATGATGATCAGATTATTGTTTATGATAACTCAGATGTTATTAGCTCATGTAGATGTTGGTATAATTTCATTTATTTTGGACATAATCCAAACTTGATAAAAGTATTAGACGGTGGTTTAAAAAAATGGGTTAATGAAAAAAAACCCACTACAAACGATATAGTAAATATTGAACCTTCTCATTATTCTGCCAATGAAAAAATAGAATTAGTAAAAAATAAAGCCCAAATTAATGAAAATATTTTAACAAAAGAATTTTTAGTTATTGATGCAAGAAGTAAAGAGAGATTTGAAGGTGTGGTGCCTGAGCCAAGAAAAGGCTTAAGAAGTGGTTCTATAAATAATTCTTATTGCCTTCCATTTTCTGAACTTATAAATGCTGATCATACTTTTATTGATAAAGAAAAAATTTTTCAAAAGTTTAGCTCAATAAAAAGTAGCCTAGACAAAAACATTGTGTTTACATGCGGATCTGGTGTTACTGCTGCAGTTTTGGCACTTGCTTATTCTTTAATAGATAATAAATATAATCCAGTAATCTATGATGGTTCATGGAGTGAATATGGAAAAAGCTAAAATATGAAAAGATCAACAAAAATTACTTCAGCAATCATTGCTTTCTTTTTAATTATTACAATTGTGATTGTTGGAAGAACAATGATTGGTAATCATTTTGCGAAAAAGTTTAGTAAAAGACCACCTCCAGGAATAATCGTTAAAGAAGTTTCATATAAAGATTTTTCTGAAAAAATTGAAAGTTATGGTACTGCAGTCTCAAAAAGAACTGAATCTTTTAGAATTAAAAAAGATGATTTAACTAGTGAGTTAACCTTAAAAGATAATGTAAAAAAAGGAGATTTAATAGTTCAGCTTAAAGATAGAAAGATTGTTGCTCCATTTGATGGTGTGCTTGGATATAGAGGTATTACAGGAGATATTCTTGGCTCGGATAATTCAATTATTATAACATTAGATGATAATTCAATTTTATATTCTGATATTAAAATCCCTGAAACATTTGCTTCTTTTATCAAAAAAGATTTACCTGTTAAGGTAAAATTCTCAGGTATGAAAAATAAAGTATATGATGGAAAAATATATGCTGTTTCAAGTAGAATTAATGCTGAAACAAGAAGTTTATTAACAAGAGTTATAATTCAAAATGAAAATTCTGAATTAATTCCAGGGTCCCTTCTAGAAATTGATGTTAATTACAATGAAAGAAACTCTCTTGGGATTCCAGATACAAGCATGATGGTAGAGGGTAGCAAGTATTTTGTTTATAAAGTGTCTGAAGATAATATTGCAAATAAAACTGAAATAGAAATTGGAATTAGAAATAATGGATTTATTGAGATCGTATCAGGTCTTGATGAAGGAGAAATTGTTGTTGCTGAAGGGCTAAAGAAAGTTAGGCCTAGAGGTAAAATCAAACCAATTAAAAAATAATGTATATAACAGAAGTAAGTATAAGAAGACCAGTTGTTGCATGGGTAATGTCTCTTATATTAATTGTATTTGGTATTTTTGTTTTTTTTGAATTACCTGTTAGAGAAAATCCTGATGGCTTACAACCACCTGTGGTACAGGTTAGAGTAGATTATAAATCAGCATCTGCATCAATCATTAATCAGGAAATCACTCAAGTAATCGAAGATATTATTGGAGGAGCTGAAGGAATAAAGAATATAGATTCTTCATCTGAAAATGGGAGTAGCTCTGTTAATATTGAATTTAATACTGATATAGATTTAGACGACGCTGCTAATGATATCAGAGAAAGAGTTGCAAGAGTTGTTGATAATCTTCCAAGTGAAGCAAATGCTCCTCAGATATTAAAACAATCAGCTGGGTTTACTACCACAATGTGGTTAGCAGTAACTTCTAATAATTGGAGTGATTTAGAACTTGGAGATTACACAGAAAGATATTTGGTTGACCAGTTTTCAAGTGTTAAAAATGTTGGTAGAATTAGAACTGGAGGATTAAGAGAATTAAGTGTTAGAGTTTGGATAGATCCTATAAAACTAGCTGCAAACAATCTAACAATTCAAGAAGTTGAGAGAGCATTAAGAAATGAAAATGTAAGTTTGCCTGCTGGTACACTTGAGGCAAACAACATAGATTTAACTTTAAATTTAGATAAGTCTTATAATAATATTAATTCCTCAAAGAGCTTACCAATTAAAATGTTAAAAGATAGCATTGTTAAACTTTCTGATGTCGCAGTTGTGGAATTTGGACCAGTTTCTGAAAAAACATTATTTAAAGCTCAAACAAAAGAAGCTTTAAATTTAAAAACTGTAGGTATTGGTATTTATGCAAAAAGTGGCGCTTCAACAGTAGAATTATCAAAAGCAATTAAAAAAAAAATAACTGAAATTAAAAAAACATTACCTGAAGGAGTTAACATTGAAGTTGCTTTTAATAGAGCTGACTATGTTGCTTCAGCTATTAATGAAGTTTACAAAACCCTTCTGGTAGCTTTTATTTTAGTTGTAATAATTATTTATTTATTTCTTGGAAATATAAAAGCGGTAATTGTTCCTGCAATTGCTCTACCTGTAAGTTTAATTGCTTCTTTTTTAGGGCTTTATCTATTTGGACTTTCAATAAATATTTTTGTCTTATTAAGTTTTATTTTAGCTATTGGAATTATTACTGATGACTCTGTAATAATGACTGATGCAATTTATTCTAGAATTGAAAAAGGAGAAAATCCACTAGTAGCTTCTTATAAGGGATCAAAACAAATAAGTTTTGCAATTATTGCTACAACATTAATCCTTGTAGCTGTTTTTCTACCATTAATATTTATTGATGGAATTGCTGGAACATTATTTAGAGAGACCGCAATAGCGCTGTCTGTTTCTATAGTCGTATCATCATTCGTTGCTCTTACATTATCTCCTATGTTAGCAAGCAAATTTTTAATTAAACAACCGAAACAAAATAAAGTAGTGATTAAATTTGATGCTTTTTTTAAATCATTATCAAAATTTTATGAAGAAACTTTAAGTTATTGGCTTAATAAACAGAAAATTATAGTTTCATTTATTATTTTAACTATCTTGGCTTCTGGTATTTTGTATACATTTACAAAAAAAGAATTGTTACCTTTAGAGGACAGGGGTGTATATCTTGTTCTTGGTTTCACTGATGAAGGAAGTTCATTTGAATATACGGAAAAAAGAGCTCAAGATGTTGAAGAAAGATTAATACCTCTTCTTCAGGCAAAGGATAGTCCGTATAAAAGATTTATTATGAGAGTTCCAGGTTTTGGAAGTAATAGAAATTCATTTAATAGTTTCATAATTATTGCTCTACTAGATGATTGGGCTGATAGAAAAAAAAGTTCACAAACTGTGATGAGAGAAGCTATTGGAAAAATTGTTACTGTTCCTGAAACTGTAGCTTTTCCAATATCACCTCAATCAATTCGTGTTTCTAATTTTAATAAACCAGTTCAAATGGTTATATTAGGCTCAACTTACGAAGAATTAGAAGTAGTTCAAAATACGATAATATCAGAGCTTAGAAAAAATAAACAACTTTCAAGAATAGAGTCTGATTATTCCAGAGATAAGCCTGAGATTAAACTTATTATCAATAAAAATAAGGCTAAAGACTTAGGAATATCAACAGACTCAATTGGTAAAACGTTAGAGACACTTTATGGGGGTAAAACTGTTACAAAATTTGATCAACGTGGTAAAGAATACCCAATTATTTTACAGCAGTACTTGGAGGATAGAAGATCCAAAGAGAGTTTAGCAAAAATATTTGTAAGATCTGATACAACTGGAAAATTAATTTCTCTTGCAAATTTAGTAGAGTTTAAAGAAGAAGGCTCTGCTAAAAAACTAGCAAGATATAATAGACAAAGTGCAGTAACTATATCTGCAAATATTTCAGAAAATTATACATTAAGTGAAGCTATATCTTATTTGGAACAAACAATCTCAAATCTTGGAGTAGAAAATCAAATTACCTGGAAAGGTAAATCAGAAGAATTAAAAGAGACTAGTAATGAATTATTTATTATTTTTGCTTTGGCTTTCTTAACGGCATATTTGGTAATGGCAGCAACTTTTAATTCATTCATTCACCCTTTCATAATTATGTTAACTGTACCGCTGGCTCTTTTTGGTGGATTAGTTTTTATTTTATTCTTAAACAGTTCCATAAATATTTTTTCACAAATTGCTCTTGTTATATTAATTGGAATATCTACCAAGAACAGTATACTTATAGTAGATTATGCAAACCAACTCCGAACAGCTGGTAAAAATATTGAAACATCAGTTAAAGAAGCTTGCCAATTAAGATTTAGACCAATAATGATGACTTCAATGAGCACGATGATAGCAATGTTACCACTTGTTATTGGAAACATTGGCCCTGGAGCTGGAGAAGCTTCGCGATTAGCAGTAGGAGCAACTATCTTGGGAGGAATGATCATCTCAACATTATTTACTCTTTATGTGACACCAACTATGTATTTGGTATTAGCAAAAAATACTAAACGAATAGATGCTGTTGACATTGAATTAAAAAAACAGCTTCGTTAAAAAATAATATATTTATTTTTATTTAATCTTTTCTGACATTCTTTAAGTTGAGATTTATATTTATCAGATTGATTTTTAACTCTTTTTGCTAATCCTATAACTTTTTGATTATTTTTATAATTTTTATAACCACCCCAACCTTCGTGATATGCAATATATTGTCTAAATGCATCCTGTTTTGAAATTTTTAGGAGAGATTCTGTTTTATCTGTATACCAACCAATAAAATCAACGCTATCCTTAAATCTTGCCCTTGTTGCTAATTTATTACCTGTCTCATTTTTATATTGCTCCCATGTTCCTTTGACTGCTTGAGAATAACCAAAAGAACTTGAGGGTCTTTTAAAGGGTATAATTTTAAATAGCTTTTGTCTTTCTGGTTTTGCTAACCAGTCAAAATCAGACTCCATTTTTATTATTGCCAGTTGAACATAAATTGGGGTGCCCCATTTTTTTTCAGTACTTTTAGCATGTTTATACCAAAGATATCTCTCATTAAAAATTGAACAACTATTTGATGTATTTTGTGGAATTGAAGAACAGCCTAAAATTAAAGTAAATATTGAAAAAAAAATAAAATTTTTAATTTTAAGCATATCTACTTATCACTTTATAAATAATAACTACAAATATAACACCTGCTAAGTTTCCAAATAAATCACTAAATTCAAATCCTCTGTTAGGAATAATAAGATGAAAAAATTCTAGAATAATTGATAGAAATATTAAATATAAAGATAAAAAATTTATATTTTTAGTTTTATGATAAGCAAAAAAACCAAAAATAGAAAGTAAAGCAAAAGCATAAAAATGATTACTAGATATAATAAAATCTCTAGTTATTTGAGGTTGAATATTTAAGTCATTATAAAGAAAATACCCAAAAATACTGCCTGGAAACAAATAGAGTATAATTAATATTATGTTTAAAAAATAGAATATGAGTTTTAAAAATTTTATTAAATTATTCATAATAATTATATTCATTTTATAGGTTATATAAGTTATTAAAATATATCAAATGCCTCATTTAATTTTAGTTAGACATGGACAAAGTGAATGGAATCTAAAAAAAAGATTTACAGGCTGGGTGGATGTTGATCTCACAGAACAAGGAAAGCAAGAAGCGCTTAAAGCGGGAGAAAGTATTAAAAAAATTAAAATAAATATCGATTATTTTTTTTCATCATTTCAATTAAGAGCCATTAACACACTAAAATTTATTCGAAATACACTGGGAGATGACAAACAATTCATTCGAGCCTGGCAATTAAATGAAAGACATTATGGCTCATTAACTGGATTAAATAAAGATGAGATGAAAGAAAAACTTGGTGAAAAAAAAATTCATGAATTCAGACGATCTTGGGATATTAGACCTGATCCATTAGACAGAAAAAACCCTTATCATCCTTTAAATATTGAAGTGTATAAGGATATTCCAAAAGAAAATATTCCTGACACAGAGTCTCTTAAAGATACTTATGAAAGAGTCATTCAATTTTACAAAAATGAAATACAAAATAAACTTTTGGATAATAAAAATATTTTAATTTCAGCACATGGAAATTCTATTAGAGCTTTATGTAAATACTTATTTAAATTAGATAAAGACAAAATATCATTATTAGAAATACCTACGGGCAATCCACTTTTAATCGATTTAGATATTTCACTTAATATTAAGGAGTGTTTTTATTTAGATAAAGAAAGAGCTAAAAATTTACTAGTTTTTTAATAGATTCTCGTAAACTTCGAGATTAGTTAAGTGATAAAAATTTTCTAAACTTTCAAAACCATAAAGACTATTACTTTCAATTAAATTATTCCAAATCTCTGATATTGAAAAATTATGAACTGAATAAGATTTAAATAAATCCTTATTTATAATTTGGCATCCTGTATAAATTAAATTATTTAATTTATCTTTTTTAATCATATTATTATTAAGGCTAAAATCACCTGGCAAATTTTTATCAAAGCTAATATTTTTATTTACTAATAAAAGTATATTCTTGACTTTATTTAAGAAGTATAGTTTTTCCATACCCTCTATATCTTTTTTATAATTTTCACCCCATACCGTATCTGGATTAAAAACTAAAAAATCCATGTCTTCTGAAGAATTTACCATATTTAAAACTCCTCCTCCTGTGTTTAAAATATTATTTCCATCTTTAATTATTTTAATTTCAATTTTAAATTTTTTTTCTTCTATAAAGTTTTTGATTTTTTCTTCTAAATAAAAAGTATTTACTAGAATTTTTTTTATGCCTAATGATACTATTAAGTTAATACAATTCTCTAATAATGTAATTTGATTAATTTTTAAGAGTGGTTTTGGTGTTGTTAGTGTTAATGGATTTAACCTCTTTCCATAACCAGCACACAAAATTAATGCAGTTTTAATTTTCATTAAATTTTTCTCATTTTATTTGAAAAATTATTATCTAATATTTTCTTTAAATCATTAAAAACTGGTTTTTTTTTAATTCTTAGTTCTATTAATCTCCAAGCATAAGGTATTAATTTTAAATATTTTAACTTCTTATCTCTAATAGCCAATCTTGTGAAAATTCCAATTATTTTCATATTTCTAAGAATTGATAAAATTTCGAAATCATTAATTAAATTATACTCATCAATATTTTTTTTATTCAATTTTATATAATATCTAAATATATCTCCTTTTAACTTTTGACTGGTTTTAAATCTAACATCATCAATTAAAGATGCTAAATCATAAGCTCTATTTCCTATCAATGCATCTTGTGTATCTATAACTCCTAATTTTCCATTAAATTTCATTAAATTAGATACATGAAAATCTCGATGAACAAAAACATTATGTTTACATCTTAAATTTCTTGATAAAATTATTATTTGTTTATTAATTTCTCTTTTAAACTTTAAAAATTTATTTTTTTTTACAAATTTTTTAGCATACCATTTGGTAAATAAATTGGCTTCTTCGTGCAATATACTATTGCTATAACGGGGTATCTTATAAATTTTATTTTTAAAATTTATAACTTTATTTTTTTTAATTGTTTGAATTTTATGAAGAAGCTGAACTGATTTTTTAAATAAGTTTAATTGTTGATTATTATTTTTTTTTAATAGATTAAAAACTGTTTGATCACCAAAATCTTCAATTTCTATAAAATTTTGTTTATAATTTTCACTATAAAGTTTAGGGGCTAAAATTTTATTTTGAATTAACAATCTATTAATTGCATCATAAATTAATAAATTTTTTTCTTTTTCTTTAGATGCATGAACTATAACAGATTTTTTTGTTTCTTTAATTTGTCTATAAAAGGTTCTAAATGATGCGTCACCTTTTAATTTTTTTAATTTATAATTATAAGGCAGCATTTAGTTTTTTAAATTTTTGATAGTTAAAAATCTCTTACTTAAATCATCATTATATTCAAAAAATAATTCTATCTTATCTTCAATATTTTTTTCTATTTTTTCTGGCCATTCAATTAAGGTTAAAACTTCCTTTCTATTTTCTAATAGACCAATATTTTTTATCTCATCAATATTTTTTAGTCTATAAAGATCATAATGTTGAACGGTAAATTTTCCAACATCATACTCATTTACTAAATTAAATGTAGGGCTTGTAATTTCTGTTTGATTTATATTATTTAATTTTTGTAAATTATTAATTAGATGTTTTATAAAAGTTGTTTTACCAACACCTATTTCACCATGAAATAATACAACATCAGCTTTATTTAATGATATTGAGATTTTTTTAGCTAACTCTGAGGTTCTATCTTCTAATGAGATATCTAGTTTTTCGCTATTAGTAGCGATAGGCATCTGGTTTAAATGGTCCTTCTGTCTCAACACTTATATAATCTGCTTGTTCTTTAGATAGTTTGGTTAGTTTTGCACCCACTTTTTTTAGGTGAAGCATTGCAACTTTTTCATCTAAATTTTTTGGTAATACATAAACTTTATTTTCATAATTTTTATGGTTATTCCATAATTCTATCTGAGCCATTACCTGATTTGTAAATGATGCACTCATTACAAAACTAGGATGTCCCGTTGCACAACCTAAATTCACTAGTCTACCTTTGGCTAATAAAATAATTCTCTTACCATCAACTAACTCGATCTCATCTACTTCTGGTTTAATTTCAGACCATTTATAGTTTTTTAAAGCATCAACTTGAATTTCATTATCAAAGTGTCCAATATTGCAAAGTATTGCTCGATCCTTCATTTTTCTCATGTGATCAGCTGTAACAATATCTTTATTCCCAGTTGCTGTTACAATGATATCAGCTTTATCAATAGCGTCATCCATTAACACAACCTCATATCCCTCCATTGCTGCTTGAAGCGCACAAATTGGATCTGCTTCAGTGACCATTACTCTAGCACCGCTATTTCTTAATGATGCAGCACTACCTTTGCCAACATCACCAAAGCCTGCAACAATTGCAACCTTTCCTGACATCATAACATCCGTAGCTCTTCTAATACCGTCAACCAAGCTTTCTCTACAACCATATAAATTATCAAATTTTGATTTTGTAACTGAATCATTAACATTAATTGCAGGGATCATTAAAGAACCCTCTTTTTCCATTTTATTCAGTGCTTTAATTCCTGTAGTAGTTTCTTCTGAAACACCTTTTATTTCTTTTAATAAATCTTTGTATTCGTTATGCATAATTGCAGTTAAATCACCACCATCATCCAATAACATATTAGCTTTCCAATCTTTTTTTCCTTCAATGGTTTGTTTTATACACCAAAGATATTCCTCTTCTGTCTCACCTTTCCACGCAAAAACTGGTATACCTGCTTTTGCTATGGCTGCCGCTGCATGATCTTGAGTTGAAAAAATATTACATGAAGACCATCTCACTTCAGCTCCAAGCTCAACAAGTGTCTCAATTAAAACAGCTGTTTGAATTGTCATGTGAAGACAACCAAGAATTTTTGCACCCTTTAAAGGAGTTTTTCCTTGATACTCCTCTCTTAAAGCCATTAGTCCTGGCATTTCACTTTCTGCAATAGAAATTTCTTTTCTACCAAATTCTGCTTGTGATATATCTTTTACTTTAAAATCATCCATCGAACGGTCTTCTAGCAATAAAAAATTGATTTATCAACTTATGTTTAGGCTTTGGGGAATATAATTTCAATATTTGCACCCTTTTGTGCTGTATTGTTAGCTGCACTGATTGAAGCACCGTGTAGTTCAACTAAATTTTTCACTATGTTTAAACCTAAACCTGAATGTTCACCAAAATTATCTGGTCTATTACTATAAAATCTATCAAATATTTTTTTTGTATTAGTTTCTTTAAATCCTTTACCTTCATCTATAACCTTTAAAATGATACCATTTTTATCATCTTTAAAAATTTCAACTAAAATTCTTTTATTGTCCTCACTAAATGAAATTGAATTATCAAGCAAATTTGCAATAATTTGTTCAATTCTATTTTCTATTCCATTAATATAATATTCGTCATAATTATTTAAATCATTTAGTATTATTTTTATGCCCCTTTTAGCCTCATAAATATTGTTGAAATCATCAACAACAGATTGTGCTATTGTTTTAAGATTAATTCGTTTCATCTTTTCTTTACTTAAAGCGACCTCGTCCTTCAACATTTGAGAATAATCAGTAATTAATCTCTCAATTCTTTGAACATCATGATTAAGAATGTCAATTAATTTACTTCTTTGAGATTGATCAACAGTTTCGTTTAGAATTTCAGATGCACTTTTTAATGATGTTAAGGGGTTTCTTATTTCATGAACAAGATCCGTTGAAAAGTTTTCTGCATGGGAGATTCTTTTTTGAAGCTCATTTGTCATATCATCTAAAGAATTTGATAAAGTTCCCAATTCATCATTTCGATTTTTCAGTTCGTTTATATTTGTTTTCTTCCTGCTCTTTTCTTTAATTATTTTTGTATAGGTTACTAAACTTTTTATTGGTTTTAAAAAATATCTATTTAATACAAAAGAAAAGATAAAAATAACAATAACAATAAAAATTACTGTTCTTAAAATAAAAGTTTTTCTCTCATCAATAGCTAACTTTACATCGTTGGCATTTTCTGTAATTACTAAATAGCCAATATTTTTACCATCCAATATTACATTGTTTATTGTTGTCAGTAGGAACTGGTCATACCCTTCTTGTACAAAAGTATAAGGTTTTCCATAATCCTTAGACCATGAATAATTTGTTAAAATATCTTTTAAAGAAATAGTTTTTTCCTTATTTATATTTTTCGTTTCAACTATTTTATTGCTTTTTTCTTCATTTAAAGTTTCTAATTGAACAATGTCTAGTCTATTTGAAAATGATCTTGGGTCTAAATCTAGAGTATCAGTATCTCCCACTAGATTAAATTGATTATCAAATAGAATAACTCTATCTAAATTTTGAAATAAAAATCTTGTTGAAAATAAAAATCTTCTAATATCTTCTTCTTCAAATTTTATATTTAATCGAAGTATGTGTTCAATGGTATTATTGATTATTTTAATATGTTTGGTAGTTTTATTTTTAATTAAGATTGGTTTAACATTGCTAATATACAAAAATGCCAGACTACCAATTACTAAAAAAATTATTAAATTTATAAATAAAAATTTTTTTAAAATTGATAAGCTTTTTATGAAATTTGTGAACATCAACTAACGTTCCATCTGTATCCACTACCATATCTTGTTTCAATTGCAGTAAAATCAGGATCAACTTTTTTAAATTTTTTTCTAATTCTTTTGACATGGCTATCTATAGTTCTATCTTCAATGTCAGTATCTTCTCTATAGGCTATGTCCATTAACTGTGCACGTTCCTTGATTATGCCTGGTCTTTTGGCTAACTCTTTAACTATTAAGAATTCTGTTGTTGTAAGTTTATCTGGTAACTGTTTCCCATTCCATTCACATTCCAGTTGTGAAGGATCAAGTTTAAGTCTTCCATGAGAAATTATACTCTTGGTCTCTTCAAGGTTAACATTGATATCTTTTTTTCTTAGCTGAACTCTTATTCTTTCAATTAAAACTTTTATGGAAAATCCTCCAGATTTTTTTATAAAATCATCTGCTCCTAATTTTAACCCTAACAGTTCATCTATCTCATCTTCTTTCGATGTTAAAAAAATTACTGGCAGAGAAGTTTTTTTTCTTAATTTTTTTAAAAGTTCTTCACCATCCATTTTTGGCATTTTAATATCAATTACTGCTAAATCTGGTGGTGTTCTACTTAGTCCAATTAATGCACTCTCGCCATCAATATAAGTTTGAACCTTGAAACCTTCTTTTTCAAGCGCAATACTTATACTTGTAAGTATATTTCGATCGTCATCTATTAAAGCGATTGTTTGTGTTTGCATAATCTACTTTAAAAATACTAAATTGTTCTAATTTAGGCAATGTTCATTAATTAATGAAGTACTCCCCAATTATCACCCGTATTTATATCCACTGTTAATGGGATTGAAAAAGCATGCAAATCACTATTCGTAACACTGGTCATCTCTTCTTTGATGATCTTTGTTATATTCTTTGCCTCTTTTTCTGGAACTTCAAAAATTAACTCATCGTGAATTTGTAGCAGTATCTTTGACTTATTATTTTTTATTTCTTTAAACTTTTGATCAATTCTAATCATTGCAAGTCTCATAATTTCAGATGCCGAACCTTGAATTGGCGCATTAATTGCAGCTCTCTCTTGAAAATTTCTAACATTAAAATTCTTATCATTAATTCCATTAAAGTGTGATCGTCTTCCAAAAACATTGTTTACATATCCACTCTTTCTACAAAATTTAATAGTGTCATCCATATAAACTTTTATTTCTGGAAATTTAGCAAAGTATGCTTCTAAAAATTCATTAGCTTCATGATTTGAAACATTAATTTGTTTTGCAAGACCATATTGTGAAATTCCATAAATAATACCAAAATTTATTGCTTTTGCTTTTCGTCTCATATCTTGGTCTACTTTTTTAATATCAATATTAAAAACTTGGCTAGCTGTAAGTGTGTGAATGTCCTCATTATTTTTAAAAGCTTTTTTTAACTCCTTAACATCAGCTAAATCAGCTAAAATTCTCATTTCAATTTGATTATAATCTGCTGAGATCAATGTGAACCCTTTTTCGGATATAAAGGCTTTTCTTATATCTTTACCATCTTCTGATTTAATAGGAATATTTTGTAAATTTGGATCACTTGAAGCTAATCTTCCAGTTGTTGTTGCAGCTAATAAAAATGAAGTATGTACTCTTTTTGTGGAAGGATTTATATGTTCTGGTAATGCATCAGAATATGTATTTTTAAGTTTAGATACCTGTCTCCAATCTAAAACTAATTGTGGGAATTTATGTCCTTTAAATGCCAAATCTTCAAGTACACCTGCATTTGTTGCAAAACTTCCTTTTTTTGTTTTCTTAAGGGCAGCTATTTTTAATTCATTATAAATTATTTCACCTAATTGCTTTGGTGAGGCAATATTAAATTCTTTTTTTGAAATTTTAAAAACTTCTTTTTCTATTTTATTAATTTTTTTCTCGAATTTTTCGGATAGTACTTTCAAAAATTTATTATCAACTTTTATCCCTTCAATTTCCATAAAGGCTAGTATCTCAATTAAAGGTTTTTCAAAAATTTCATAAATATTAGTTAATTTTTCTAATTTAAGATTTTTATTAAAAATTTTATATAATCTATAAGTAATATCCGCATCTTCAGCAGCGTACTCCATTGCCTTATCAAGTTCGACATCGCTGAAATTGATTTCTTTTTTTCCAGTACCCACTATTTCCTTAAATGAAATTGTTTTATGCTGTAAGTGGATCTCAGATAATGTATCCATATTATGTCTGTTTTTTCCCGCATCAAGCACATAAGACATCAGCATTGTATCTTCCATTGAATTCATTTTTATTCCCTGCTTGTACAAAACAATAAAATCAAATTTAATATTTTGGCCTATTTTTTTTACACTCTTGTCCTCTAAAAGTGGCTTTAATTTTTTAATTACAATATTTTTATCTAAGCATCCGTCAAATTTATGTGCTATTGGAATGTAACAAGCTTTTCCAATTTTTGTGCTTAGCGATATTCCAACAAGATCTGCTTGATGTGCATCCAGTGAACTTGTTTCAGTATCTATTACTAATTCACCAGCCTCCTCAGCTTCATTAATCCATTCTTCTATCTCTTCTTCGTTACTAATAAGATGGTAATTTTTCTTACTTATATTTTGTTGTTTTTCTTTTACTGAGCTTTCTGTTTTAGTGGTTGCTAATTTAGGTTCACCATACGCAGAAATGACTGAGCTAAGAAGTCTATTAAATTCCATTTCTCTTAAAAATTTATATAGTTTCTCCTTATCTATTTCTTTTAATTGAAATTCCTCTATCTTTCTTTGAGCTGGAGCATCCTTCATAAGGGTTACTAGTTTTTTACTAATAATTGCCTTATCTTTATTTTCTATAAGAGTTTCTCTTCTTTTATTTTGTTTTATTTCATGAGCATTATCTAATAATTTTTCAAGAGTTCCGTATTGATTAATGAGTTCTGCAGCAGTTTTTACACCTATGCCTGGAACTCCAGGAATATTATCACTACTATCTCCAGCTAATGACTGAACATCAATTACTTTTTTTGGCTCTACACCAAATTTATTCATTATGTCTTCTGGGGTAATAAATTTATTCTTCATGGGATCAAATAAACGAACGTCTTTTCTATATAGTTGCATTAGATCTTTATCTGAAGAAACTATCGTAACCTTAGCTCCTTTTGCTAATATCTGTTCTGTATAAGTTGCTATCAAGTCATCAGCTTCATAATTTGGAAGATCAACTGATGGTAAATTAAATGCTAGGACTGATTTTCTTATATATTCAAATTGCGGTGCTAAGTCATCGGGTGCTTCTGATCTATTTGCTTTATAATCTGAATAAATTTCATTTCTAAAAGTTTTTCTAGCTGAATCAAAAATTACTGCAAAATGAGTTGGTTTTTGTAAATTTTCATTTGATTTTGAATCCTCTAATAATTTAAATAACATACTACAAAATCCGCTTACTGCTCCAACCGGCAGTCCATCACTTTTCCTGGTTAAGGGTGGAAGAGCGTAGTAAGCTCTAAAGATATAACCTGAACCATCAATTAAATAAAAGTGATCTGTTTTTTTAATTTTATCCATTAAATTAATGTTATCTTAATTATTTTAGATATTATAAATGTATTAACGCACATGGACAAAAAAAATATACTTTCTGTTAAAAATCTAAAAAAAATTTATTCTAAACAACATAATGGAAAAACTTATGCTTTAAATGATTTAAACTTAGACGTGAAAGAAGGAGAAATATTTGGCCTTCTGGGTCCAAATGGTGCAGGTAAGACAACTTTTATAAATATTTTAGCTGGGACAGTCATAAAGACTGAGGGTGAGGTTAATGTATGTGGATTTGATCTAGATGAAAATCCCAGACAGGTTCGAGCTTCAGTTGGAGTAGTTCCTCAGGAGGTAAATTTAGACCCATTTTTTAGTCCAAGAAAACTATTAGAACTTCAGGCAGGCTTATATGGTGTAAAAGAAAAAGATAGAATTACAGATACAATTTTAAATCTAGTGTCTTTAGAAAAAGAGGCCAATAGTTATGCCAGAAGTTTATCTGGTGGAATGAAAAGAAGATTATTAATGGCTAAAGCATTAGTTCATCAGCCTCCTCTCGTTTTTCTTGATGAGCCTACCGCTGGAGTTGATGTCGAATTGAGACAAAATTTATGGAAAAATGTAAGAATGCTTAACAAACTTGGTGTTACTATTATTTTAACAACACATTATCTTGAGGAAGCAGAAGAAATGTGTGATCGAATAGCTATTCTCAACAAAGGAAATGTAGTAGCCCTAGATAGTACTAAAAATCTTTTAAATAGAATTCAAACAAAAAAAGTTACTTTTAAAACAGATAAAGAAATTAATATTCAAAAAAATGACCTTGAATCTCTTGAAATAATATCAAAAATAGGCAATGAAGTTTGCGTCTCTTACGAAAAGAGCAAAGTTAATATGGAAAAATTAATAAACTTAATAAAGAAAAACAACGTCAAAATTGTTGATATATCAACTGATGATGGTGATTTAGAAGATGTATTTTTAAGACTAATAAAAAACTAGATTATTATAATAATAAATAGTAAATTTTATTTATGGATCTATTAAAAACAAACTCAATTCAAAAAGTTACAAAAACATTTATATTAATTTTTTTAGGAACTATTGCTCTAACTATTTCTGCTAAATTAAAAATACCATTTTATCCAGTGCCAATGACGATGCAAACTTTTGTTGTACTCTTCATAGGCTTAGCATTTGGGTATAAAATTGGTCTTAGCAACAGTAGGTGTTTATTTATTTGAAGGTATTATTGGAATGCCTGTTTTTTCTAATTCCCCAGAAAAAGGTATTGGTTTAGTTTATTTTACCGGTCCAACAATGGGGTACTTAATAGGTTTTTTATTTGCAGTTTTTTTTGCAGGATATCTAATATGAAAAATAATATTTTTTTAATTTTTACTAAATTATTATTTTCAGTTTCAATAATTTATATATTTGGAGCAATCTGGCTTGGGACTTTGATTGGATGGGATAAACCAATACTTGGTTTAGGTGTAACACCTTTTTTATTAGCTGAATTATTTAAGATTTGTCTTTTAACTTTATTAGCAAAAAAAATAATTAAATTAAGAAAATTTATCTAGGAGATCTTTTAGATAATATTCTTTGTAGAGTTCTTCTGTGCATCTTAAGTCTTCTAGCAGTTTCTGATACATTTCGGTTACATAATTCAAAAACTCTATGAATATGTTCCCACTTAACTCTATCTGCTGACATCGGATTTTCTGGTGGTTCAGCTTTCTTTTCTGGATCTGCCAATAATGCTTTTTCAACATCATCAGCATCTGCAGGTTTTGCCAAATAATCAATGGCCCCTTCTTTAATGGCTGCTACCGCCGTAGGTATATTTCCATAACCGGTTAACATAATAATTCTACTTTTGGGATTTGAAACTTGTATTTCTTTAACAACTTCCAATCCATTTCCATCAGCCAACCTTAAATCAACAACAGCGAATCCTGGTTTATTTGTTTTAACAGTTTGAATACCTTTTTGCACACTCTCAGCTTGTAAAACTGTAAAGCCCTTTTTTTCCATGGCTCTTGCAAGTCTATCTCTAAAAGGGTTGTCATCATCAACAATTAATAGTGATTTATTGTCAAAATCACTTAGTTTTTTAAGATTGATTTGTTCAGGCATACCTTAGATATGGTGTTTATTTTAAAAATTTCAACACCTATTATTTGCTTTACATTAATTAACTATTACCTTAATTGCATGATTTATATGAAAGTTTTTTAGTTTTTTAAAAAACTTTTTTTTATTAAATTTTTTTTGGAGGCATATAAAGTGCAAAAATTTAAAAGTGTTGATGAGCTTGTAAGTCAACTAAAACCAGAAAAACCGATTTATTGTATTAGAAAAAAATCTATACAGTTAGCCTCTACATATTTTAGAAATAAATTTCCTGGTAAAATTTTATACGCTGTTAAAACCAATCCACATCCAGAAGTATTAAAAACAATAGTTGAGAGTGGTATTGAAAACTTTGATGTTGCATCAATTCAAGAAATTAAAGATATAAGAGCAATAGATCCTAATGCTAAATGCTCATACATGCATACTGTAAAAAGTAGAGAAAGTATTAGAGATGCTTATTTTAATCATAATATTAAAACTTTTTCTTTAGATACAAAAGATGAGTTAATTAAAATAATTGAGTCAACAAATCATGCTTCAGATCTTGAATTATTTATTAGAATTGCAGTTTCAAACGAACATGCAGAAATAGATTTATCTAAAAAATTTGGTGCTTTAGCCTCTGAGGCTTCTGGTTTGTTAAGATTAACAAAACAATATGCAAAAAAAATTGGCTTAAGTTTTCATGTTGGTTCTCAATGTATGCATCCTATTTCTTATGTAAAAGGAATTTCAGAAGTTGGAAATATAATAAAAAAAACAAAAATTATTCCTGACTATATTAATATTGGTGGTGGGTTTCCTGCAATCTACCCTGATCTTGTTCCTCAATCTTTAGATAATTATTTTGAAGAAATAAAAAAAGGATTAGAAAATTTAAAATTAGAAAAACTTCCAGAATTAATATGTGAGCCTGGTAGAGCAATAGTTGCTGAAAGTGGCTCTACAATTGTAAGAATAAATCTTAGAAAAAAACAAAAGCTTTATATAAATGATGGCACATATGGAACTCTTTTCGATGCTGGTACACCAAATATAGTTTACCCTTCTCGTATAATTAAATCAGGAAAAATAATTTCAAAAAAATTAACTGCTTTTGATTTTTATGGTCCTACTTGTGACAGTATGGATTATATGAAAGGACCATTTCTATTACCAAATAATATTAAAGAAAATGATTATATAGAATTGGGTCAACTTGGTGCTTATGGTCTTACTTTTAGAACTCAATTTAATGGTTTTTATTCTAACGAAATTTATGAAGTAGAAGATGAACCAATAATGACAATGTATGGTAAAGAATATAATAAGGCTATATTAGTTGCCTAATGTCAGAAAACAAAAACTTAAATCATAATAGTAAAAAAGATTTTCTAAAAAACCCTGTAGAACATATTGATATTACATCTTTTGATGCAAGAAAAATTATCTCATCAATGGAAAAAATGTCTTTCGTTTCTAGAGAAACAGCAAATGCAGCTGGTATTTTTAATGAAATGATACAAGACAAAGACTGTACTATTTTTTTAACACTAGCTGGCTCAACATCTGCTGCTGGCTGTATGAATATTTATAAAGATTTAGTCAAATACAATATGGTTGATGCAATCATTGCGACTGGTGCCTCAATTGTTGATATGGATTTTTTTGAAGCTTTAGGTTTTAAGCATTATCAAGGCTCACAATTTCAAGATGATACGGAATTGAGAAAAAACTACATTGATAGAATATATGACACTTATATTGATGAAGATGAATTACAAGAATGTGACAAAAGAATATGTGAAATTGCAGATGGATTAGAACCAAGAAGTTATACTTCTAGAGAGTTTATTTATGCAATGGGTAAATACCTAAAAAAAAACTCAGTAAAAAAAAGATTCTTTAATTGAAACAGCTTATGACAATAACGTTCCAATATTTTGTCCAGCTTTTACAGATTCAAGTGCTGGATTTGGATTAGTTATTCATCAAGAAAATAATCCAAAAAATCATATGACTATAGACTCAATTAGAGAGTTTCGTGAATTAACAGAAATTAAAATTCAATCAAAAGGGTCTGGTTTATTTATGATTGGTGGAGGAGTTCCTAAAAACTTTATCCAAGATACAGTAATATGTGCTGAACTACTTGGCAAAGAAGTGGAATGCATAAATATGCAGTTCAAATTACAGTAGCAGACTCTAGAGATGGAGCTTGTAGCAGCTCAACATTAAAAGAAGCAAGCTCTTGGGGTAAAGTAGATATTACAAAAGAACAAATGGTCTTTGCGGAAGCTACTAGTGTTTTACCTTTAATTGTAAGCGATGCTTATCATAAGGGTGATTGGAAAAACAGAACGAGAAAAAATTTCTCAAAAATATTTAAATAAAATTGAAATATCTATCTAATAAAAATGGATTTCTTGGGATTGATAACAATACCAATTTTAAAGAAAAGGTTGTCGTTATTCCATTTGGTTTAGAAAAAACTGTAAGTTATGGTGGGGGTACTAGAAATGGACCAAAAGAAATTATTAAAGCTTCTCATCAGGTTGAATTATATGATGAAGAATTACACTGTGAACCTTACAAAAAAATTGGAATTAAAACTCTAAAGCCATTTAAGATTGATAAAGATATAAAGAAAGCCCTAAAAAAGATGTCTAATATAAATCAAGAAATATTAGATAAAAAACTTTTTCCAATAACATTTGGGGGTGAACATTCTATTACACCTGGCTGTATTGCTCCATTTGTGAAAAAACATAAAGATATTTGCTTATTACATTTTGATGCACATGCAGATTTGAGAGAAAGCTATAATGGTGAAAAATTTTCTCATGCATCAGCTATCAGAAGATGTTTGGATTATAAAAATGTATCACTAATCTCGTTTGGAATTAGAAATATCTCAGAGAGTGAAATACCTTTTTTAAAAAAAAATTCATCTAGAATAGATATCTTTTGGGCAAAAGATAAGGCTAAGTGGGACTTAAAAAAATTCAAAAAATTAATAAAAAATAAAACTGTATATTTAACATTTGATGTTGATGGATTAGATTCTAGTATAATGCCTGCAACTGGCACACCAGAACCAGGTGGCTTACTGTGGGATGAAACTTTAAATATTATAAGAATAGCAGCTAAAAACTCAAATATTGTGGGTGCAGATATAAATGAATTGTCACCTATTAAAGGGTTTAATTCCTACAATTTTCTAGTAGCTAAATTAGCTTATAAAATTTTATCTTATAAATTTTTGTATTAAGCTTTAGACTCTTTAACAGTTCCTAATAATAGCCTAAATGGAATTAGCATTATAAGTGCCACAAGTATTTTTACAGATAAGTCTCCTAATGATAAAGTAATCCAAGGAATTCCAGTTGCATAAAAGGATATTGAAAAAAATAAAAAAGTATCAATAGTTGAGCCAATCAATGATGAGGTAAGTGGAGCAACAAACCATTTTTTTTTTCTTAATTGATCAAAGATTTGAACATCAATTAACTGTGCAACTAAAAATGCTACTCCAGAGCCAATGGCTATTCTAATTGAAATTAAATCTTCAAAGTTTGTTGAAAAAAATAAGGTAAAAATTATTCCAATAACAAAACCTATATAAACAATTTTTCTAGCAATAAGCTTACCGTAAGACCTATTGGCTAAATCAGTAATTAAAAAAGCAATTGGATAACTAAAGGCTCCATAAGTAAGTATTTCACCTAGTCCATAATAATTTATTGGAAATTGAACAAGATAATTGGATGCTAGTACTACAACTCCCATTATTAATGAAAGTAGTAAAAAGTATTTGTTCATTAAGCTGATTTACTGGGAGATGCTTTTGGTGCTTTTTTAATAAATGGAGATTTAATTAGAATACTTTTTTTTAGTTTTTTTAGTCTAGGTGAAATATTTTTATTTTTTGCACTTTTTAAAAATTGATCAAATGTACCTTTTTTATCGACGGATCTAACTCCAGCATTACTTACTGTTAAAGTTAAACTTCTCTTTAAAAGTTCACTTGTAAATTTAGCTTTTTTTAAATTTGGTAAAAATCTTCTTTTGGTCTTATTGTTAGCGTGACTAACATTGTGACCTTTCATTGGAATTTTACCAGTTAATTCACATTTTTTAGACATAATATTTAGTGACTATATAGGATGTGTTAAAGAACTCGTCAAGTTTATTAGGCTTAATTAGCCAGCTTCTTTCCCACTATTTCTTTAAAATTCTTAACACCACCAGCAATTAATATTTCTTTAAGCTCTTTTTTAATCTTTCCTACTATGTTTGGTCCCTGAAAAACCATTCCAGTATATAGTTGTACATAACTTGCTCCTGACTGAAATTTTTTATAAGCACTCTCTCCTGAGTCTACACCTCCAACTCCTATAATCTCAATTTTTCCATTTAATATTTTATAGAATTTACTTATTAATTTATTCGCTTCTTCTTCCAGAGGTTTTCCTGATAGGCCACCTTTTTGATGTTTTAGAATATCTTTTAATTTATCTCTATTTTTAGCACTTGTATTAGAAACAATTATTGCACTAACTTTATATTGTATTAAAGTTTTACAAATTATTTCAATTTGTTCTTCTAAAATATCTGGAGAAATTTTTACTATAATTGGTATTTTGGATTTTAGTCTAATTTTTTCTTTTTCTATCGAGTCCATTAGTTCGTCAAATTTAGACTTATCATGAAAATTTCTTAAGTTTTCTGTATTAGGTGAAGATATATTGATAGTGATGTAATCAGCAATATTATGAAAAACCCTAAGTCCAATTAAATAATCATTTAGTCGATCTTCACTATCTTTGTTTGGACCAATATTAACACCCAGTAAACCTTTATTTGGATTTGACTTAATTCTTTTGCTAATATTTTCTGAGCCTAAGTTATTAAATCCCAATCTATTTATTAGAGCCTGATCATCTACTAGTCTAAAAACTCTTGGTTTTGGATTTCCATATTGCTCTAGTGGTGTAACGGTTCCTACTTCTACAAAGCCAAAGCCAAGTTTAAAAAGAGAATTATAAACTTCAGCATTTTTATCAAAACCAGCTGCTATTCCTATAGGATTATTAATTTCTTTTCCAAATAATTTAGTCTTAAATAATGAGTCATCTTTTTCTTGATTAGATAAATTTGGTAGTAAATTTAATTTTAAAGACTTAATTGCTAAATTATGAGCTGTTTCAGGATCAAACTTAAAGATTAGTGATCTAAATTTTGAAAACATTATTTTATTTTTTCTTTTATTAATTCTTTAGTTTCGTTCACTCCAAAAAAGCTTATAAAAAAACCCATCCTTGGACCATTTTCATCTCCAAAAACAACTTCATAAATTAGTTTAAACCAATCGCGTAAGTTTTCTGAATATCCATTATCTTTCCCTGTTGAATAAATTAATGTCTGAATATCTTCAGGTAACATTTTATCATTACACTCATCTAAAGTCTTAATAAGTGCCTCTAAAGCTTTTTTTTCACTATCGTTTGCTTTTTTATATTTTTTTTGAATTTTGATTACATCGTTAAAATATTTAATAGCATAACCAATCAAGTTATCAAAAATAGGATGATCTTTTTCAGAAATATCCTTCTTATATTTTTTTACAAATTTCCAAAGTAATTCTTTAGAGTCTGCATTGCTAGTCTCTACTAGATTTAAAAGCATTGAAAAGCTCATTATCGTATCTTCCTTAGGAATTTTTCCATTATGTACATGCCATACTGGATTCATCAATAACTGAAGTTCATTTTGTTTTTTTGCTTTTTCTATGAGTTCCAAATACTCATCTACTGTTTTGGGTACTATTTCTTTATATAGTTTTTTGGCTCTTTTAGGATTTTGATACATGTATAAGGAAAGACTCTCGGGAGAGGCATACTCCAACCATTGATCAATTGTAATTCCATTACCTTTTGATTTCGATATTTTTTCACCTTTTTCATCCAAAAAAAGTTCATAGGCAAAACCAGATGGGTTCGTTTTTCCAATTAACTTTACTATTCTCGATGACAATATCGCACTTTCAATCAAATCTTTTCCGTACATTTCAAAGTCTATATCTAAAGCATACCACCTCATTGCCCAATCAACTTTCCATTGTAATTTACAATTTCCATCTAAAATACTAGTTTCAAGTTTTTCACCATTATTATCAAAAATAATTTTTGATTTATCTTTTAAAATTTCTAAAACTGGAATTTCTAAAACTTTGCCTGTATTTGGACAAATTGGTAAAAATGGACTGTAGGTTCTTTGTCTTTCCTTCCCTAATGTTGGAAGAATTATATCCATAATACCCTGGTAGTTTTCTAAAATTATTTGAAGAGTTGGATTAAAAAAGCCACTTTTATAAAGCACAGAGGAGCTTTTAAAATTATACTCAAAATTAAACTTATTCAAAAAATCTTGTAACATTTCATTGTTGTGTTCACCAAAGCTTGCAAATTTTTCAAATGGATCTGGGACTTGTGTTAATGGTTTATGAAGATTATTGTTTAAAAGTTCTTGATTAGGAACATTCTCTGGAACTTTTCTAAGACCATCCATATCATCAGAGAACGTTATAATTTCAGTTGGAATATCAGTAAGTTGTTTCAAAGCATTAACCATCATCGATGTTCTGGCAACCTCACCAAATGTACCAATATGAGGAAGTCCACTTGGACCATAGCCTGTTTGTAAAATTATTTTACCTTTTTTATCTATAAATGATTTTCTTTCACGCAACATCTTTTTAGCCTCAACAAAAGGCCATGCGTTGGTTTTATCTAAATTATCTTTTTCAATCACTTTGTTTAATAACAAATATCTTATATTTGGTGTTTTTATTAATTCTTATAGAGTTGAAATTTATTTACCATAAAATAATGTTCTTTCAAAATGTCTAATTATAAAACAGTTTTTTTCACCTTGGGTGTTTTGCAAATTATTCTTGGAATTTCCATGATGATACCAATTCTTGCTCAATTTATTTATTCAGAAATTGACTCCTCATTTATTGGGGGGTCTATAATTTCAATCATATTTGGTGTTTTATTTTTTTTATCTAACCTTAATCACGATAAAAAACTAAATCTACAACAAGCTTTTTTATTAACTGCTCTTTCTTGGTTGAGTATTGCAATATTTGGTTCTTTGCCTTTTATCTTTTCTTCTTTAGAGCTTTCAATAACAGACTCATTTTTTGAAAGTATGTCTGGTATCACAACCACCGGATCAACAATTATATCTAATTTGGATGAAGCTCCTAAATCAATACTATTGTGGAGAGCCATGCTTCAATGGCTTGGTGGAATTGGTATAATTGTAATGGCAATAACACTAATGCCAATAATGAACGTTGGAGGAATGCAATTATTTAAAATTTCTAGTAATGACTCATCAGAAAAAATTTTACCAAAATCAAAAGAAATTTCTCTAAGGTTAATTTATGTTTATTTAAGCTTAACTTTTCTTTGTGCTTTTACTTATTCTATTTTTGGAATGAGTATTTTTGATAGCTTAACTCATTCAATGACAACAATAGCAACTGGTGGCTTTTCAAACTACAATGAGTCTATTGGACATTTTAATAGTTTATCAATCGAAATATCATCAATGATTTTTATAATTTTGGGTAGCTTACCTTTTATTGCCTATATAAAGTTTTTAAATGGTGATAAAAAAATTTTTATTTCTGATGTGCAAATTAGATCATTTTTAAAGATAATTATTTTTTCAATTATTATACTTTTTGTTTACTTACTTTTTCAAAATAATAATTTTTCTCTAACAAATTTAAGGGTAATCTTTTTTAATGTAATTTCGATTTTAAGTGGCACAGGTTATGTAACTGGAGAGTTTGATGGATGGGGTAATTTTCCACTAATTTTCTTTTTAACACTGATGTTTATTGGTGGATGTGCTGGTTCTACAGCATGTGGAGTTAAAATTTTTAGAATCCAAATTTTATATTTGTTCATAGTTAATCAACTAAAAAAAATTATTTATCCTAAGGGTGTTTTTATAATAAAATATGACAAAAATAATGTTGATGATAAATTTATGGCATCCATTATTTCTTTTATATTTCTTTATTTGGTTATATTTTTTTTAATTACAGCTTTTCTATCTTTAAGTGGTTTAGATTTTATTACCTCAATTTCAGGAGCTGCAACATCAATATCAAATGTTGGTCCTGGATTAGGCTCAATAATTGGCCCAAATGGTAATTTTTCAAGCCTACCTGAAATTTCTAAATGGATTTTAACACTTGGAATGATATTAGGTAGATTAGAACTTTTTGCTATACTGGTATTATTTCTACCTTCCTTTTGGAGACAATAAATTGAAAAATAAAAATATTTATCTATTTTTTAAAAAAGAAACATTAAAAATGTTACTGCTTGGATTTTCATCAGGGCTGCCTATACTTTTGATATTTTCCACTTTATCTGTTTGGCTTTTCAAGGCTGGTATTGATAGAAGCACTATTACTCTCTTTAGCTGGGTAGGGTTTACTTATGCGTTTAAATATTTGTGGTCTCCAATTGTCGATAATTTTAAAATTCCTTTTTTTGATAAAATGGGTCATAGGAGAGGCTGGTTGCTATTTACACAATTGATGATTATAGCTTCTTTAATTTTAACTTCATTAACAGATCCAGCTAAAAGCTTGTTATTTATTACAATATCCATAACTCTATTAGCTATATTTAGCTCTACACAAGATATTCTAATTGATGCATTTAGGATTGAATCATCACCCATTTATTTACAAGGTCCACTTTCATCAATGTATATAGCTGGATATAGATTGGCTATGTTGATAGGTGGTGCAGGTAGTTTGTGGCTCGCTTCTTACTTGGGTAGCGAAATATATAATAAGAATGTATGGAAAACTGTTTACTTAATCATGGCTTTATTCATGGTTGTTGGCGTAATAACTACTTTAGTATCAAAAGAACCTAAAATAAATAATAAAAAAAATCTTAAAATTAATGAACATGCAAAATTTTTGTTTGTTTTTATTCTCTCATTAGCTGGTTTTATTTTTTTATATAATTTTATTAATAATCCTTTTGGAGAAAATGAAATAATAAAAAAATTTCTATTTTCTATTATGAGAATTTTTTTATGTTTTACTTTTTTTGGAATTATAATTTTTTCAATGATGAGTACTAAATATATTTCAAAAACAATAGTTAAAAAAATCTACCTTGATCCAGTTTTAAATTTTTTAAATCGTTATGGTAAATTTGCTTTTTCTATACTCTTTTTGATAGCTCTTTATAGAATAGCAGATGTAGTTATGGGGGTTATGGCAAATATTTTTTATCTAGAAAAAGGATTTAACATAAACCAAATAGCAACATATTCAAAATTTTTTGGTGTCTTTGCAACTATAGCAGGTGGATTTTTAGGAGGATTTTTTTGTCTAAAATTTGGAACAATGAGATCATTATTTCTAGGTGCTTTTATAGCTTCAAGTAGCAACTTGTTATTTGCCTGGCTTGCCATATCTGAGCCTAGTATTAAATTTTTGATAGGTGTAATTACTGCTGACAATATAGCGAGTGGTTTTGCTGGTGCTGCATTTGTTGTATATTTGTCTGCTTTAACATCTTTAAAATTTACTGCAACACAATATGCATTATTTAGCTCTATCATGCTTTTTATACCAAAATTAGTGGCAGGTTATTCTGGTAGTTGGGTTGATGCCATTGGATATTCAAATTATTTTGTAGTTACTGCTTTACTTGGTGTGCCTGTATTAATATTAATTATATGGTTGTCAAAAGTAGCTCCCATAAGAGAATAAATGATTAATAATAGATTAATATTAAATGTTTATGAAGACAAAGAGTCTAAAAAAAATTTAGCTACTCAACTTTTATATGGAGATAAATTTAAAATAATCAAAAAATATAAGAATACATTAAAAATTAAAACTTTTTATGATAATTATATTGGCTTTATAAATAGAAAAAAATTCCCTATAACACAACAACAAACTCATAAAATCTCAGTGTTGAAAGCAACTCTGTACTCTAAGCCTAATATGCAATCTAGGTTAAATAAACAAATTAGTTTTTGTTCATTTATCAAGGTGAAGAAACACAAAAATAAATTTTATAATTTTGATAATTATTGGATTAGATGTAAAGATGTTGTTCCCATTAAAAATAAAAATAAAATATTTAATAATATTAAAATTTTTAAAAATACAAAATATAAATGGGGTGGCAATAGTTATAAAGGCATCGACTGTTCTGCTTTAGTTCAAATTTTTTTTAAATTCAATAACCTATACTGCCCAAGGGATACAAAAGACCAAGTAAAATTTTTTCAAAAGAATAATATAAAAAACAAATATAAAAAAAATAACCTAATTTATTGGAAAGGACATGTTGCAATTTGCCTTAATAGTAATAATTTAATTCATGCTTACGGGCCTAGAAAAAAAGTTGTGACTATGAGCATTAAAGATACAATTTTAGAGATTAAGAAAAAATCTAATTTAAAAGTAATAAGTATTAAAAATATTAATGATAACTGATAATCAATTAAAAATAAAAATAGATATTCTAACTAATAAATTAGAGGCAGGTTTATTTGAAGATGTAATAACTGAAGCCAAAGGTTTATTAAAGAAACGAGGGCATCAAATAATTTATAATATTATTTCTATTGCCTACCAAAGTTTGGGTAAATTTGACCTTTCAGTAAAAATTATGGAGGAGGCTCTTAAAAAAAACCCTAGAAACCCTTATTTTTTAAACAACATGGGAATTAGTAAGCACAAATTAGAAATTCTTGATGAAGCAGAGTATTATTTTAAAAAAGGACTTGAGATTGCACCTAATTACATAAATATACTTAATAACCTTGCCAATCTTAAAAAAGATTTAAATCAATTCGATGAGGCTATTGTTCTTTATAAAAAATCACTAGAAATTAACAAAGTTTCAAATGAAATACAATTTAACTTAGCAACAATTTATATTACTTTAGGAAAGTTTAATGATGCAGAGTTTCATTTAAATAAAATATTAGAAAATAATCCAAAAGCTACTGAGGCAGATCGATTAATTTCATCATTTACAAAATACTCACAAGATAATGAACATTTAAAAAAAATGATTAAAAAGATTGAAGAAAAAGATCTTAACAAAAATCAATTAATGCATTTACATTTTGCTCTTGGGAAAGCTTTTGAAGATGTAAAAAAATATGAAAATTCTTTTAAAAACTTTAATAGAGCAAATCAATACTTAAGTGAAATTATTAAGTATGATATTAGTCACGATGTTGAAAAATTTATAAAAATAAAAAAAACAATTAATTTTATAAGCAATAATAAGATAGATAAAAATTTACGCCAATTAATTTTTATAGTTGGTATGCCGAGGTCAGGCACATCTTTAGTTGAACAAATAATATCCTCACATTCAAATGTTTTTGGGGGAGGTGAGCTGCCTTATTTATCAAATATTTTACATGAAGGGATTTTTAATAATAAAAATTTAGCTAACATTGATAATAATAAATTAAATAATTTATTAAAAATAATACAAGGACAGTATGTTTCTAAAATATCAAAAATAGACTCTTCAGATAAAATGTTTATTGATAAGGCTCCTTTAAATTTTAAATATATAGGTTTTATTAAAAAAATTTTTCCAAATTCAAAAATTATTAATTGTAATAGGGATCCTATAGATATTTGTTGGTCTAACTATAAAAATTTTTTTTCTGGAACTTTACCTTTTTCTAATAATCTAAATGATCTTGCTTCTTTTTATGCACTTTATCAAAATTATATAAAATTTTGGAAAGAATTATTTCCTAATGAAATTTATGACATAGTTTATGAAGAGTTAGTTGAAAATCCAAAAGAAGAAATTAAAAATTTATTAAATTTTTGTGATTTAAGATTTGAAGAAAACTGTCTAAAACATGAAAATAATCCTAAATCTATAAAAACTGCAAGTTGGGTTCAGGCTAGAAAACCTATTTATAAATCTGCAATTAAATCTTCAGATTACTTTAAACCATACCTAGGTGAACTAATTGAAAAAATAAAAAATTAATTTTTCCTTCCAAAATCAGGTTCGCTTATATCTTGTTTTAATTTAATTATTTTTTTTCTAACCTTTTTTGTATCAATTAACTTCTTAAGTATTAGATTTATTATTTTTTGATTCAATATCTTTTTTAAAAGCTCTTAAATTTTTAATAAATAATTCGATTGCTTTAGAAATATTTTTTTGATTATTAAAAAAAATATCTCTCCACATTATTTCATTTGAGGCAGCGATTCTTGAAAAATCTCTTAAACCGCCAGCACTAAACTTGATTAATTCATACTTTTGTTTTTTTTCAAAGTCTGTTGCTGTCTTTAACTAAATTATAAGCAATTAGATGTGGTAAATGACTAGTCATTGAAAAGACATAGTCATGCTTTTTTGAGCTCATTATAGAAATCTTGGATCCAATTTTTGTCCAGAATTTCCTTAGTATTGAGAGATGTTTTTGATTGGTATTACTTTCTCTTATAAGAATACACCATTTGTTTAAAAATAAATCTTTTTTACCATGTTCTGGACCACTAACTTCTGATCCTGCTATTGGATGACTAGAGGTCCATGAAATTCCTCTCTTTAAATTTTCTTTAATTACATTATGAGATTTTTCCTTACTTGAACCAATATCTGTAATAATTGTTTTGGGTAGCAAGTGTTTATTTAATTTTAAAATTATTCTTTTATATTCACTAAGTGGAGTACAAACTATTATCAAATCTATATTAGGAACAGTTTTTTTGAAATCAGTTATTATAGTACAGGGTAATTTTAATTTTTTTATTTTTGATAAATTAGATTTTGATTTTTCATACACAAATATATTTTTAGCAACTTTATAATGTGAAATAGCTCTTAATACAGATGAGCCAATTAAACCACAACCTATGATTAAAATATTTTTCATAATTAATTAAATATATCTGTAATTGCTTTTATAAATTTTTCATTTTGTACTTTTGAACCAATAGTTAATCTTAATTTATTTTTTATATTATAGCCATTCTCAGTCGATCTTAATATAATTCCTTTTGATTGTAGTTTATTAAAAACAAAGTTGGCTGAATATTTACATTTATCAAAACTTAGTAATAAAAAGTTAGCTGTAACTTCATTGGAAAAAATTTTCCAATTTTCTAAAAATTTCTTAATTTTATTTGCATAGAAGATATTGTGTTTAACAGATCGATTAATAAAACTATTATCTTTTAAAGCTTCTATTGCTGCATTCTGTGCAATTTGATTAACATTAAATGGGGGTTTTATTAAATTCATTGCACTAATTATTTTTTTATTTGCATGCCCCCAACCTACTCTCAATGAAGCTAATCCATAAATTTTTGAAAATGTTCTTATAACAACAACATTGTTGGTATTCTTAAATAGGTCTAAGCTTGGTTTATAATCTTTATTTTTCATATATTCAAAATAAGCATCATCTAAAACTAGCAAAATATTCTTATTTAATTTTTTTCTTAATTCTATTAATTCTCTTTTACTTAAATAGGTTCCAGTTGGATTATTTGGGTTTGCAATAAATACTAATTTAGTTTTTTTAGTTACTTTTTTAAGTATTTCATCAACCGATACCTTAAAGTTTTTTTCTTTAGAAAAAACTACTTTAGCTCCTACGATTTGAGCATAAATTCTATACATTAAAAAGCTATATTGTGGAACAATCACCTCATCTGATGGTTTCAGATATAATTGACAAATCATTTGAATAATTTCATCTGAACCTGCACCACATATTATTTGATCTAAATTGCACTTATATTTCCTTGCAATCTCCTTTCTTAAATTTCTGGCTTTACCATCTGGGTACTTTGAAATTAACAAGCTTTTATCTTTCAATATTTTTGATACCCTTGGGCTCACCCCAAGTGCAGACTCATTTGCTGATAGTTTTATTGGATTTGAAATTTTACTTATATTTGACCTACCAGGCTTATAAGCTTCTATTTTAAATATTTTAAATTTTGGAATTGTCATTTTATAATTTTATTCACTTTATAAATAAAATACTAACTTTTCATATAGAATATGTCATTTTTAAAAAAAATTGACATAAGAAATACTATCTAGTACAAAAAATATGCGCTGATTTAACTGAATTGCGAGCGCTTAAAAAAAACCGCTAAATAAGTTTTTTTTGTCTCCCAATTCAAATTTAGCTAATATTTATGATTAAAGATTTAGACATAAAAAAACTTATAATTGATAAACCATTAAAATTGGACTGTGGTCAAACTATAAATAATTATTCTTTGGCCTATGAAACCTATGGTTCCTTAAATGAAAAAAAGGATAATGCTATACTTGTGTTTCACGCATTGACAGGTGATCAATTTGTAACTGGAATAAATCCAATCACAAAAAAAGAAGGTTGGTGGTCGTATGCTGTTGGCCCTGGTAAAGCTATTGATACAGATCAATTTTTTGTGATTTGTGCAAATGTTATTGGTGGCTGCATGGGCTCAATTGGTCCTAATGAAATTAATTCCGAAACAAATAAAAAATATGGAACTAGCTTTCCCGTTATAACTATTAACGACATGGTTAATGCACAATTTAACTTGTTAAATTTCTTTAATATTGAAAAATTATTTGCTGTTATTGGTGGATCTATGGGGGGAATGCAGACACTACAGTTCGTTAGTAATTTCCCTGAAAAAGCAAAAGTAGCAATACCAATTGCTTGTACTGCAAGTCATTCAGCACAAAACATAGCTTTCAATGAACTTGGTAGACAGTCAATTATGGCGGACTCTAACTGGGACAATGGAGACTATTCTAATAAAGATAAAAGTCCTGATAAAGGATTGTCAGTAGCTCGAATGGCTGCACATATTACCTATCTATCAAAAAATGGGCTTCAGGAAAAATTTGGAAGAAAGCTTCAAGAAAGAGATGATTTAAAATTTGGTTTTGATGCTGATTTTCAAATTGAAAGTTATTTAAGATACCAAGGATCTGTATTCGTTGATAGATTTGATGCAAATAGCTATCTATATATAACAAGAGCAATGGACTATTTTGATCTTATCAAAGAGCATAATGGAAATTTATCTAAAGCATTTGAAAATACTAAAACAAAATTTCTTGTTATATCCTTCACTTCCGATTGGCTTTATCCCACTTCTGAAAATAAAGAAATTGTTATTGCATTGAATGCTATAGGTGCTGATGTTGGATTTGTTGAGATTGAGTCTGATAAAGGTCACGATTCATTTTTATTAAAAGTCCCTGAATTTTTAAATACCTTAGGTGATTATATTAAAACAGCTTATTCTAAGAGTTAAATATGAAACAAGAGTTTAAAATAATATCAAATCTAATTAATAAGAATACTAGAGTTCTGGATGTGGGATGTGGCGATGGTACACTAATGGAATATCTGAAAAACAGTAGGAAAATAGATATTAGAGGAATAGAAATTTCAAAAAATAATGTTCAAAAATGTTTATCAAAAGGATTAACAGTTATAGAGGGAGATGCAGAGAAAGATCTCTTGCAATTTCCAGATGGTTCTTTTGATTTTGTTATTTTAAGTCAAACATTACAGGCATTTCTCACTCCTGAAATTGTTATAAAAGAATTATTACGTGTTGGGAAAAAAGCTGTTGTTACTATACCTAATTTTGGTTTTTGGAAAGTCAGACTTCACTTATTGCTTAAAGGAACAATGCCAATAACAAAAAACCTACCTGACGAATGGTATAATACTCCTAATTTACATATGTGCACATTGAAAGATTTTTATAATTTTTGTGAAAATCGAAATATAAAACTAGATCAATCAATAGCTTTAAAAAATGAAAAAATATCAACTATAAATAAATTAAATCTAAATATAAAAAACTTATCAGCAGAATTGGGTATTTTTTTAATTGAAAGATAAATGAAAATTCAAATAATACCCTGTTTACATGATAATTATTCTTATCTTGTTATTGATGAAAAAAATAACATAGCTTGTGCTATTGATCCCAGTGAAGCAAAACCTATAATTAAATACTTAGAAAAAAAAAATATTAATTTAAAATATATACTCAATACTCACCATCATTATGATCATGTGGGTGGTAATCAAGAATTAAAAAAAAAATATAATGCTCGTGTTATTGGATACAAGGGAGATAAAGATAGAATTCCAGAAATAGATACTCTTGTTGATGATCAAGAAATATGGAAGCAGGAAAGTTTTGAGGCCAAAATAATTCATATACCAGGTCATACTCTTGGACATATATGTTTTTATTTTTTCAATGAGGAGGCTGCTTTTACTGGAGACACTCTTTTTTCTTTAGGGTGTGGAAAAATTTTTGAAGGAAGTTATGAACAAATGTTTAATTCTTTAATGAAAATTAAAGCACTTCCATTAAAAACTAAAATTTACTGTGGACATGAATATACTAAACAAAATGCTAAATTTTGTATAACTCATGACAAAAATAATGAAAATCTTAAAAATAAAATAAAAATTATAGATAAAAAATTAGAAAATAATTTACCCACTATTCCATCTACAATTAGAGAAGAGCTAGATTGTAATATTTTTCTTAGATCTAATAAAGTTGAAACGTTCTCAAAATTGAGAGATTTAAAGGACAATTTCTAACTTATTCACGCTTGACTATGATTTGCGCGAGACTATATTGCTCATTATAAAAAAAGATAAAACAATGTCATACGCTATAATACAAACAGGTGGAAAACAGTACAAAGTTAAAGCTGGTGAGATACTTAAAATCGAAAGATTAGAGGACTCAAAGCCCGAGACTAAAATTGAATTTAAAGAAATCTTAGCTTACGGTGATGATAAAACTATTGAAGTTGGTTCTCCTGTAGTAGAAGGAGCAAAAGTTGAGGCTGACCTTGTTGAAAATGGTAAAAATAGAACTGTTTTAATCTTTAAGAAAAGAAGAAGACAAAATTCAAGAAGAAAAAATGGACATAGACAACAGTTTTCATTAATTAGAATTAGCAAAATTTTTTCAAAAGATGGTAAAGTTTTATCTGAAGCAGGAAAAATGATAAAACCAACTAAAAAAGTTGAAAAAGTAGAAGCAGA
Source organism: uncultured Candidatus Pelagibacter sp. (assembly GCA_943789075.1). GTDB lineage: Bacteria > Pseudomonadota > Alphaproteobacteria > Pelagibacterales > Pelagibacteraceae > Pelagibacter. The sequence continues at coordinate 225,331 of CALSSS010000002.1, forward strand.
AGTAGCAAGTAAATAAATTAGGTAAATTATGGCAACAAAAAAAGCAGGTGGATCATCAAGAAACGGACGAGACAGTGCTGGTAGAAGACTGGGCGTTAAAAAATACGGTGGTGAAGTAGTAATTCCTGGAAACATAATAGTAAGACAAAGAGGAACAAAAATTTTTCCTGGCGAAAATGTAGGTATGGGTAAAGATCATTCTATTTTTTCTGTTGTTGAAGGTAAAGTTGTTTTTAAAAAAGGTAAATCAGACAGAACATTCGTTTCAGTAAAACCCAATTAGTAGTACAACTAAAAACTGAGAGTTGTATTATGAAGTTTCTTGATCAAGTTAAAATTTATGTAAAAGCAGGCAATGGAGGACATGGCTCTCCAAGTTTTCGACGTGAAAAATTTATTGAATACGGCGGACCTGATGGTGGTGATGGTGGCAAAGGTGGCTCCATAATTTTAAGATCTGAAAGAAATTTAAACACACTTATTGATTACAGATTCCAACAACATCATAAAGCTGAACGTGGAGAAAATGGATCAGGACAAAACCGTACAGGTCGTGGCGGTGATGATTTATTTTTAAAAGTACCAATAGGAACACAAGTTTTTGAGGAAGATAATAAAACTTTAATTTTTGACTTTAAAAAAGAAGGTGAAGAATTTGTTGTTGCTAATGGTGGCAAAGGGTGGACTTGGAAATACAAGATTTAAAAGTTCTACTAATAGAGCACCAAAAAAATTCACTAAGGGTGCAATAGGAGAAGAATATATAATTTGGTTACAATTAAAAACTATTGCAGATGTTGGGATAGTGGGATTGCCTAATGCAGGTAAATCAAGTTTATTAGCTGCCATCACAAATGCAATGCCAAAAATAGCTAACTATAAATTTACGACATTAAACCCAAATTTAGGAGTTGCGAGTTATGATGATAAAGAAATTACATTAGCTGATATTCCAGGTTTAGTTGAGGGTGCACATGAAGGAGTGGGATTAGGTATTCAATTTTTAAAACATATAGAAAGGTGTAAAACTTTAATGCACTTATTAGATATTACTAACCAGGATCTTGAAAATACCTACAAACAAGTTCGAACTGAACTTGGTAGCTATAGTAAAGATTTACTAAATAAAAAGGAATTAATTGTATTAAATAAAACTGACTTACTAGAAAAAGAAGAAGTAAGTCAAATTTTAAAAGAATTTTCTAAAAATAAAAACTCAGAAGTTGTTATACTTTCAACACTAGATAAAGAATCAATATCTCAAATAAAAGCTAAATTACTTTCATATGTATCTTGAAAATTCAAAAATTATTGTAGTTAAGATAGGCTCATCTTTACTGATAGATGATAATAAAAAAATAAGAAATAAATGGTTATCTGAATTTGCCAAAGATATTAAAGAACTAATAAAAAAAAATAGAAAAGTAATTATTGTAAGCTCTGGTGCAATTGCCATGGGTTGCAAAAAACTCAACATAAATAAAAAAAATCTTAAAATTGATAAAAGCCAGGCTGTTGCATCAATTGGTCAAATAGAGTTGATGAATTTATTTTCAGGAACTTTCTCAAAGTTAAAAATTAATATTTCTCAGATTCTTTTAACACTAGAGGATACTGAACAAAGAAGAAGGGCTTTAAACGCAAAAAGAACTTTTGATAATTTATTTGAGTTAGGCTTCATACCAATTGTAAATGAAAATGATACAACGGCAACAACTGAAATAAAATATGGTGACAATGATAGGTTGGCATCAAGGGTTGCTCAAATATCTAGAGCAGACACACTTATATTGCTTTCAGATGTTAATGGTCTTTACACTCAAAATCCAAAAATTTTTAAAAATGCCGAACTTATTAAAGAAATAAAAAATATTGATAAGAATATTGAAAGAATAGCCACTAAAAGTATTGGTGATCTTGGTACAGGTGGAATGAAAACAAAAATTGATGCTGCTAAAATTTGTCAATTGTCAGGTTGTAAAATGGTAATCGCAAATGGTTTATTAAATAGACCTATAAAAAAAATAATTGAGGAAAATAATTGTACGTGGTTTCTACCTAAAGTTTCAAAATTAGATGCTAGAAAAAAATGGATCATTAGTTCTGTCTCCCCAAAAGGAGCTCTTATTATTGATGATGGTGCAAGACAAGCACTCACAAATGGTAAAAGTTTATTAGCCGCTGGCGTAAAGAAAGTAACTGGTAATTTTAAAAAAGGTGATCATATAAAAGTTTTAGACAAAAATAACAATGAGTGTGCTAGAGGACTTAGTTCATTCTCGTCTGATGAAATAGAACGAATTAAAGGTTATCACTCAAGAGAAATAGAAAAAATATTAGGATATGTTGCAAAATCAGAAGTTATACATAAAGATGATATAGTGGAAATATAGAATGAACAAGATTATGAATTCAATTGGCCAAAATGCTAGAAAGGCCATCCTCAATAAAATTGATACACGAACTAAAAATAAAATTTTAAAGAGATATGCTTTATTACTTGATAAAGAAAAAAACTCTATAATCAGTGCTAACCAAAAAGATATCAAATTTGCTAAAAAAAAAGGCTTAAAGAATAATTTAATAGATAGGCTTACAATTGATCATAAAAAATTAGTTGGTATAAAAAAATCTATTGAAAAAATTGTAAAAATTAAAGATCCAGTTGATTATATATTAGAAAAATGGCGTAGACCAAACGGCTTAACAATAAGTAGAGTGTCTGTGCCTATAGGTGTATTGGGTATAATTTATGAAAGCAGACCTAATGTTACATCTGATGTTGCAAGTTTATGTTTTAAATCTGGGAATGCAGTAATATTAAAAGGTGGCTCAGAAGCTATAAATACTAACAAAATTTTAGCAAACTTATTTCGAAAATCACTAAAAGAAAATAAAGTAGATCAAAATTTTATCCAATTTATAAACTCCAAAGATAGGAAAATAGTTGATTACATGCTTTCAAAAATGAAAGATTATATAGATGTGATTATTCCACGTGGAGGAAAAAGTTTGGTTAAAAGAGTACAAGCGTCCTCAACCGTACCTATCATTGGACATTTAGAGGGTCTTTGTCATACTTACATAGATAAAGATGCTGATCTTAAAATGGCAATAGACATTGTTTATAATGCAAAGTTAAGGAATACTAGTATTTGTGGTGCTACGGAAACAATTTTGATGCACCAAAAAATAATTAAAAAATTTTGTAATCCAATTTTAAAAAAATTAGAAGAAAACAACTGCAAAATTTTTGGAGATCACCTTATAAGAAAAAATTACAAAGGAAAAATATATCCTGCAAAAGATAAGGATTGGTCTACAGAGTATTTATCAGCAATTGTTTCAGTAAAAACTGTTAAAAATTATAAAGAAGCAATAAAACATATTAATAAATATGGAACTATGCACACTGACTCTATTGTTACAAAAAATAAAAAAACAGCCAATCAATTTTTAAAAAATATTAAAAGTTCTATAGCTATGCATAACACTTCTACACAATTCGCTGACGGTGGTGAGTTTGGTTTTGGTGGTGAGGTTGGTATTTCTACAAACACCTTACCTCCAAGAGGTCCCGTTGGGCTTGGGCAGCTTGTTTCATATAAATACGAAATAGTTAGTAATGGTAAAATTAGAAAATAACAAAAAAATAAAAATTGGAATATTAGGAGGTACATTTGATCCTGCTCACAAAGGGCACTTAGAAATTTCAAAACAGGCAAAAAAATTACTTAATCTAAAAAATGTCATCTGGGCGATTACTAAACAAAATCCATTCAAAGATATTAGTAAATCAAATTTAAAAAATAGAATCCAATTTGCAAAAAAACTAATTGCAAAAAATGATTTCATAAAAATAAGATTTTATGAAGAAAAGATATCCTCTAATAGAACTATTGACCTTATCAACTATCTGAAAAAAGATAAAAAATATGAGCTATATTTTATTATGGGTGCTGACAACCTTATTAACTTTCATAAATGGCACAAGTGGAAATCTATTGTGAAAAAATGCAATCTCCTAGTGTTTGATCGACAAGGATACAAGGCTAAATCTTTAAAGTCAGTCACCTATAATGGTGTGAATAAAAAAAGATTATCATTTATTAAATTTAAGAAGGTTAATATTTCATCTTCTCAATTAAGAAAAGTTTGATAAGGTTAAATATATTAATGGAAAAAAACTCAGATTTAAAAAACTTAATTTTAGAAACACTAGATTCCAATAAAGCCTTAGATATTGTTTCAATAGATCTTAAAAATAAAAGTTCAATGGCCGACTACTTAATCATAGCAAGTGGTACCTCATCTAGACACATTCAAGCTTTATCAGAAATGGTACTGGAAAAATTAAGATCTAATGGAGTTAAAAATTCTAAAATTGAAGGAAAAGAAAGTGGAGATTGGAAATTGGTTGATGGTATTGATTTAATTGTCCATATATTCCATCCTGATAAAAGAAAATTTTATGAACTTGAAAAAATTTGGTCTGAAGTAATTCCTAAAGAAAAAGTGATGATATGAGCCTAATCAAAAAGATTCCTTTTTTTGTTTTAGTTTTCTTATTTATTTTTCAAAAAAGTTTTTCTGATAACTCTGAAATTTATAAAAAAATTGATTTATTTGGTGAAGTTCTTGAAAAAATAAATGATGAATACGTTGATGAAATTGATCAGTCACAAAGTATGGATGCTGCCATAAACGGTTTATTACAATCTTTAGACCCTTACTCCGCATATATGACGCCTGAAAGCTTTAAGAGTATGCAAACTGAAACAAGCGGAGAATTCGGTGGTTTAGGTATTGAAGTAGGTATGGAGGCAGGTGTTGTTAAAGTAATATCGCCAATAGATAATACTCCTGCTTCAAAAGCTGGCTTAAAAGCTGGTGACTATATTGTTAAAATTAACGATACTCAAGTTCAAGGAAAGTCTTTAACACAAGCTGTTGAGTTAATGCGTGGACCTGTTGGTTCAAGTATAGAAATAACAGTTAGAAGAAGAGGTGAAAAAAAAGCATTAATTTTTAATATCACAAGAGAAATAATTGAAGTTCAATCTGTAAAATTTGAACTTTTAGAAAATAACATAGGTTATATAAGATTAACTTCTTTCAATGAAAATAGTAGCTCACAAGTCAAAGAAAAAATTGAAAAACTAAATAATAATAAAAAGCTTAAGGGATATATTTTAGATCTAAGAAATAACCCAGGTGGATTACTTTCTCAGGCAATTAAAATATCTGATTTTTTTTTAGATAATGGTGAAATTGTATCAACGAAAAGTAGACAGCCCTCTGAAAATCGAAAATGGTTTGCAAAAAAAGGTGATTTAACTAATGGAAAAACTGTATTAGTTCTCATTAATTATGGATCAGCTTCTGCGGCTGAAATAGTAGCTGGTGCATTAAAAGATCATAAAAGAGCAATTATTGTTGGTGAAAATAGTTACGGGAAAGGATCGGTGCAATCAATAATACCTCTTAAGAATAGAGGCGCCATAAGATTAACAATTGCAAAATATTATCTTCCATCTGGAAAATCTATTTCAGAAGTTGGAGTAACTCCTGATATAGAAGTTGTAGAAGGTTCTGATGATTTTAAGATCAATTCAGAAACTGATAACCAGTTAAATTTTGCTATAAAACTACTTAACGGATAAATGACAAGCGCTAATTTAGACCTCCCTTTACGAAGTGGAGTTGGCATTGTTGTATTAAACAAAGAAAATAAAGTTTTTGTTGCAAAAAGAATAGATAATCAAAAAAATTTTTGGCAAATGCCTCAGGGTGGAGTTAACAAGGGTGAAGATTATTTGGATGCTGCTTATAGAGAATTAGAAGAAGAAACTAGTATAAAAAATGTTGAACTAATTAAAGAGTGTGATGGATTAATCTCTTATGAATTACCAAAAAACTTACTTGGAATTATCTGGAAAGGAAAATATAGAGGCCAAGAACAAAAATGGTTTGTAATGAGATTTTTAGGTCAAGATAATCAAATAAATATTAAAACTGCACAACCTGAATTTTCTGAGTGGAAATGGATTGAGCTTGAAAAAATAACTGACTTAGTTGTGGATTTTAAAATGCATGTTTACAAAAATATCCAAGACCAAGTAAGAAAAATTATTAATTTATAGTTTTTAAAACTTCAATTTTTTGATCAACTAAGTATTTATTTTGATCCGTAATGTCACTATTTTTTGAATTTTCTTCTGCTTGAGTAAGTAGTTCACTAATTTTATCTTTATCAATATCTTTGATATTAAAAATTGAACTTGTTAGAACTGATAAATTATTATTCTTAAATTCAACAATTCCATCCTCAACATAGTAATTATCCTCTCCTGATTTAGAAAAGATTTTAATAATCCCTGGCTTTAAAAATGAAATAATTGAGATATGGTCCTTTAAAATCCCCATTTCTCCCTCAAAAGCAGGTACAACAACTTCTGTTACATCTTCTTTTGTAAGAAAAGATTTTTCTGGGTTTACAATTTCTATTTTGAACTCTTCACTCATTATGCAGCAGCATCTTTTGCCATTTTTTCTGCTTTTTCTACAGCTTCTTCAATTGTACCCACCATATAAAATGCAGCTTCTGGTAAATGATCATACTCACCATTACATATTGCTGCAAAACCTTTAATTGTAGATTCTAAATCTACTAATTTCCCTGGAGAACCAGTAAAGACTTCGGCAACAAAGAAAGGTTGTGATAAAAATCTTTGTATTTTACGTGCTCTAGCTACTGTTAATTTATCTTCTTCAGATAATTCATCCATTCCTAAAATCGCAATAATATCTTGTAGTGATTTGTAAGTTTGAAGAACTTTTTGCACTTCTCTAGCAACTCTGTAATGCTCATCACCAACTATTCTAGGATCTAAAATTCTAGAAGTAGAATCTAGTGGATCAACTGCTGGATAAATTCCAATTTCAGCTATCTGTCTCGATAATACAGTTGTTGCATCTAAGTGAGCAAAAGATGTTGCAGGTGCGGGGTCAGTCAAGTCATCTGCTGGTACATAAATTGCTTGTACAGATGTAATAGAACCCTTGTTAGTAGTTGTAATTCTTTCTTGAAGGTTACCCATGTCTGTTGCAAGTGTAGGCTGATATCCAACTGCTGAAGGAATTCTTCCTAATAGTGCAGAAACTTCTGAACCTGCTTGAGTGAATCTAAAGATATTATCAACGAAGAATAATACGTCTTGTCCTTCTTGGTCTCTAAAATATTCAGCTACAGTTAAACCTGTTAAGGCAACTCTTGCTCTAGCTCCTGGGGGTTCATTCATTTGACCATACACTAGTGCAGCTTTTGATCCTGGGCCTTCTGGCTTAATAACGCCTGAGTCTATCATTTCGTGATAAAGATCATTTCCTTCTCTAGTTCTTTCACCAACACCAGCAAACACAGAAAATCCACCATGGGCTTTTGCTACGTTGTTAATTAATTCCATAATAAGTACTGTTTTACCAACACCCGCACCTCCAAATAAACCAATTTTTCCTCCTTTGGCGTATGGTGCTAATAGATCAACTACTTTAATTCCTGTAACTAGAATTTCTGTCTCTGTTGACTGATCACTAAATTCAGGTGCAGCTCTATGGATTGGCCATTTCTCTTTTGTTTTTACTTCACCTTTTTCATCAATAGGTTCACCTATTACATTTATAATTCTTCCTAAGGTCTCTGGACCAACTGGAACTTGGATAGGAGCACCTGTTGCGGTTACTTCGTCTCCTCTTTTTAATCCTTCAGTAGCATCCATTGCAATTGTTCTTACACTTGACTCACCAAGGTGCTGAGCAACTTCTAAAACTAATCTGTTGTCTCCATTTTTACATTCTAATGCTGATAAAATTTCTGGCAATTCTCCATTAAATTTTACGTCTACTACTGCTCCAATGATCTGTGTGATTTTTCCTTTGCTCATAATTATAAACTTTCCGCTCCTGATATAATTTCAATTAGTTCTTTTGTAATAGCTGCTTGACGACTTCTATTATACTCAATAGTTAGCTTGTCAACCATTTCACCTGCGTTACGGGTTGCATTATCCATTGCACTCATTCTTGAGCCCTGTTCGCTAGCTGAATTTTCTAACATCGCTTTAAAAATCTGAGTAGATATGTTTTTAGGCAATAAATTGCTTAAAATTTCATCTTCATCTGGTTCAAATTCATAATTATCCTCAGAAGAATTTTCTTCTGCTTCAGATGTTTTTAAAGGAATTATTTGTTGTTCTTGAGGTATTTGAGTAATTACATTTTTAAATTTATTATAAAAAATTGTACACACATCAAATTCTTTTTTTTCAAAGTTTTCAATTATCATTTTCCCCACTTTTTCAGCATCTAGATAATTAATAGTTTTTGAATCTTTAAAAGATATTCTCTCTACAATATCATTTTTATAAACTCTTTTTAATTGATCATACCCTTTAGAGCCAACTGTTATAATCTTTAAAGTTTTTCCCTCATCAGATATTTTTTGAAAATATGCTTTGGCTTTTTTAATAATATTTGTATTAAAACCACCACATAGACCACGATCAGATGTTAACACAATACATAAATGCACTTTATCTTCACCTGTTCCAGAAAGAAGCTTAGGGGCATTTTCTTTATCAGAAATGCCACTAGATAAATTAAGAATAATGTTATTCATTTTTTCAGAATAAGGTCTTCCCTTTTCAGCATTTTCTTGTGCTCTTCTAAGTTTAGCGGCTGCAACCATTTTCATGGCTTTGGTAATTTTTTGTGTAGACTTTACACTCGCTATTCTTTTTTTTAAGTCGTCTAGTGTTGCCATATTTTAAGAATTAAAGTTCTTCTTAAGTTCCATGATAGTTTCAACTAATAATTTTTCAGTATCTTCTTCAAGTTTACCTGAACTTAAAACAGATTCTAAAATTTCTGGTTTTTCAGATTTACATTTTTCAATAATCTTAGACTCAAACTCAGCAATATCTTTAAGTTCAACATCATCCAAATAACCTTTTACTCCACAGAAAACTGAAATTACTTGCTCAGCAACTGTCATAGGAGAATATTGTTTTTGTTTTAAAAGTTCAGTTAGTTTTGAACCTCTATTTAAAAGTTTTTGTGTTGATGCATCTAAATCAGATCCAAATTGTGCAAAGGCAGCCATTTCTCTATATTGAGCAAGCTCTAACTTCATTGAACCAGAAACTTTTTTCATTGCTTTTGTTTGTGCTGCAGATCCAACTCTAGAAACTGATAGACCTACGTTAATCGCTGGTCTAATTCCTTGGTTAAATAATTCTGTTTCAAGAAATATTTGACCATCTGTAATTGATATAACGTTAGTAGGAATAAAAGCAGATACGTCTCCACCTTGCGTTTCAATTATTGGAAGAGCGGTTAATGAACCTCCACCATGCTCATCACTAAGTTTGGCTGCTCTCTCAAGCAATCTGCTGTGTAAATAAAATACATCCCCTGGATAAGCTTCTCTTCCTGGAGGTCTTCTTAATAAAAGTGACATTTGTCTATAAGCTACAGCCTGTTTAGATAAATCGTCATAAATGATTAATGCATGCATACCATTATCTCTATAGTATTCACCCATAGTACAGCCTGTATATGGTGCTAAAAACTGAAGTGGTGCTGCATCTGAAGCAGTAGCAGCAACAATTGTTGTATATTCCATTGCACCAGCTTCTTCTAAAGTTTTTTGAATTTGTCTAACTGTAGATCTTTTTTGACCTATAGCGACATAGATACAGTAAAGTTTTTGCTTCTCATCGCCAGATTCATTTATTTTTTTTTGGTTAATGATCGCATCGATAGCAACTGCAGTTTTTCCAGTTTGTCTATCCCCAATAATTAATTCACGCTGTCCTCTTCCAACTGGAACTAAACTGTCAATTGATTTTAAGCCTGTTTGCATAGGTTCACTAACAGATTGTCTTGGAATAATTCCAGGAGCTTTTACTTCAACTCTACTTCTTTTAGTTGCTTTATCTAAAGCACCTTTGCCGTCGATTGGATTTCCTAATCCATCAACAACTCTTCCTAATAATTCTTTTCCAACGGGTGTATCAACAATACTTCCTGTTCTTTTAACAACGTCACCTTCTTTAATTTTTCTATCATCTCCAAAAATTACAACTCCAACATTTTCGCTTTCTAAGTTTAGAGCCATACCTTTTGATCCATCAGAAAATTCTACCATTTCTCCAGCTTGAACATTGTCTAATCCGTACACTCTAGCAATACCATCTCCTACTGACAAAACTTGACCAACTTCAGTCACTTCTGCTTTATCCCCAAATTTTTTAATTTGCTCTTTTAATATCTTTGTTACTTCTGATGGGTTTATATCCATTTATGCCTCTATCATCCTATTTTCGATTTGTTGTAATTTATTTTTAATGGAAGTGTCCACCATTGTGCTTCCGACTTGCACAATCAAACCCCCAATTAAACTTGCATCATGTTTGTAGTTTAATTTTATTTTTGAACTAAAGTTTTTAGTCAATTCTTCTTTTATGTTATTAATTTCCTTTTCAGTAAGATCTTTTGCAGAAGTTAATTCTGCTTTTAATTCACCTCTTTTGACTGAACATGTTTCAACAAAGCTTTTTAGAATTTTATCCACATAAAAGAATCTTCTTTTAGATATTAGAAAGTTTAAAAATTTTGTTAATAATTCATTTATTTTATATTGTTCTGAAATTTTACTTAGAGCATTCAATTGATCTTCTTTGCTATTTGTTGGATCCTTTATTAAAGATTTAAAATCTTCACTTGAAGCAATTAAATTAATAATTGAAGTAGAATGAACCTCGATCTCACTTAAATTATTAGCTTCTATTGCTAATTCATAAAGTGCAAGAGAATATCTATCAGCCGATGTTTCAGAAAAAACTTTATTTTTGCTCAATTTATTGTTCCTTATAAATATTAGAAGATTTATTAAAATTTTGTTTTAATTAACATATGACTCCTACCTCTTCAAGTCACACATTGTCTAAAAGTCTTGTTTTTTCTGTATTAATTGAAGTTTATTGGGTCAACATCAACCGTTAGTTTCATTCCAGCAGGAAATTTGAATTTTTCAATGACTTTTGAAAGTGAATTTTGAACTTTTAAAGATTTTCTACCCCTAATCAAAAGCCTTACTCTAAATCTTCTTTTTAATCTAAATATAGGAGCGTTTACAGGTCCAAGCACTCTACCATCAACAGCATTTTCTATAAAACTTTTAAACTTATAAGCTTCTTTTTCAAGTTCTCTTTCATTGTTACCAGTAATTATTAAGGCAATAAATCTTTGAAACGGTGGAAGATTATTTTCTCTTCTAATTTCAAGTTCTTTATCTAAAAATATATCAGGATCTTTATTGGTAATATCAGTAATCATTTTGGTATTTAGATTGTAAGTTTGAAAATAAACAGTTGCTGGTTTTCCTGTTCTACCTGCTCTTCCTGAAAGTTGATGATATAACTGTAAGTTTTTTTCAGCACCTCTTAGGTCATGACCTTGTGATGATAAATCAATATCAACTACTACTATACAATTTAAGCTTGGAAAATGAAACCCTTTAGAAATTAATTGAGTCCCAATTAAAATTTGGATTTCATTATTTATAATTTTTTCTATAACATCCAAAGAACTTTTTTTATTCATTGTGTCACTGGAAAATATAGTTGTCTTTTGAGTAGGAAAAATTTTTTTAACCTCTTCCGATATTCTTTCAACACCAGGACCACTAAAAATAAAATCACATTTACCCTCTTTAGAGCAATCTCTATTTAGTAAAGCTTTATAGCCACAGTAATGACATAACAAATTTTGTTTGTTTTTATGATATACCAAATTTATTGAGCAATTTGGACATGAATAGCTAGTAAAGCATTTTTTACATAAAACATGTGGGGAAAATCCTCTTCTATTTAAAAAAAATAAAACTTGGTCTTTTTTTTCAAGATGTAAATTTACTTTTTCAATTGTTTCTTTAGATATCCAGGATTGAGATTCAAGTTTAGAATTATTTAGATTAATTATTTCATATTTTGGCAAAGATGCATTTAAATACCTTTGATCAAGTTTTGATAAACTATATTTGCCTTTTTTAATATTGTCATAAGTTTCAATAGATGGAACTGCGGTTATTAAATTAATTGGAATATTTTCAAAAGATGCTCTTGAAATTGCCATGTCTCTAGCATTGTAAGTTACTCCCTCATCTTGTTTGTAAGATTGATCATGCTCTTCATCAACAATAATTAATCCTAGTTTTTTAAAAGGTAAAAATAATGAAGATCGAGCCCCAATTACAACTTTAATTTTATCATTTGCTATTCCGCTCCAAATAATTTCTTTATTTTTTTTGGTAATGCCTGAGTGCCATACAGCCGGCTTGAAACCAAAAAATTCTATAAATTTATTTTGAAACTGTCCTGTTAATCCGATTTCTGGTAATAGAATTAATCCTTGAAAACCCTTATTAATTATCTCTTTTAAAGCCTCAAAATAGACCATTGTTTTACCTGAGCCTGTAGTGCCTTGTAAAACATGAACTCTAAATTTTTGATTTAATACATTCATTTTTTTTAATGAATTTTTTTGTTCTTTGGAAAGTTTTATTTTATTTTCTTTGATATCTATTTTGAATGTTTCATATGCTTCAATTGGTAACTTTTCTATGGCGCCACTACTTAATAATAATAATTTTAATGCCATACCTTTAGGCGTCATATTGTATTCTGAAAACCAGTTTAGGAATTTAATTATATTTTTCTTTAAGGGTGGAACATCTAATTTCCTTAAAACTTTTTTAATTGCAAAATTTTTATTTGTTTTTTTTTCAAAGTCATCCCACACAACTCCAGTCACCTCTGACTTTCCAAAAGGTACCAGCACATAGTCTCCAACTTTTAAAGTTAAATCAGAATTGTAGGTAAAAGGATGATTAAAAATATTTGGTATAAGAATCGGTACTTTCATATCTTTATAATATGAAAATATTTTAAGAGTGTATTGCTCTTTTATCTACTGATAAAGCTGCTTCTTTTACTGCTTCTGAAAATGTTGGGTGTGCATGACATGTTCTTGCAATATCTTCAGCGCTAGCACCAAACTCCATTGCAACTCCAATTTCCCCAATTAATTCACCTGCATGAGGTCCAATAATATGTGCTCCTAAAACTCTATCTGTTTTTTCGTCAGCTAGGATTTTAACAAAACCTTCTGCTTCATCAATTGCTTTGGCTCTTGAATTTGCCATAAATGAAAATTTACCAATTTTATATTTAATATTTGCTTCTTTTAATTGTTCTTCTGTTTTCCCAATTGAAGCAACCTCTGGTGTTGTATAAACAACTCCAGGAATAATATCATAATTAACATGTCCTGATTGTCCTGCAATATTTTCTGCAACTGCAATACCTTCGTCTTCAGCTTTGTGAGCAAGCATCGGTCCATCAATTACATCTCCAATAGCATATACATTCTTAATATTTGTTTGAAATGCTTTGTCAGTTTTAATTCTTTTCTTTTCATCTAATTCAACACCAATTGCTTCTAAATTTAAGTTAGTTGTATTAGGTTTTCTACCAACAGATATAAGAACCACATCACAATCAAAATCTGCTTTTTTTCCATCTTTATCAGATGTTGAAACTTTAGCACCATTAGCATTTTTTTTAATTCCTTCTACTTTCGTCTGCATATGAAAATTAATTCCTTGTTTCTTTAATATTTTCATAAACTCTGTAGATATTTCTCTATCCATACCAGGAGTAATATGCTCTAAAAATTCAACTACATGTACTTCTGCACCCAATCTAGACCAAACAGACCCCATCTCTAATCCTATATAACCACCACCAACTACAACCATTTTTTTTGGCACAGTTTCTAAAGTTAATGCTCCTGTTGAAGATACAATTATTTTTTCATCAAATTTAATACCTGGTAATGCAACTGGCACCGACCCTGTACTAATTACTGTTTTATCTGTTTCAATTATGGTTTCTTTTTTTTGATCATCTAATATCGAGATTTTATTTGCTGATTTAAAGCTTCCAGTGCCTTTAAAATAAGTGACTTTATTTTTTTTAAATAAAAACTCTACGCCCTTAGTCAAAATTGTCACCGCTTTATCCTTATTTTGCATCATTTTTTGAAGATTAAGTTTTACCCCACTCACCTCAATGCCAAGTTTAGAGAAATTTTGCGCCTTATGATAATTTTCAGAAATATTTAGTAAATTTTTAGAAGGTATACACCCAACATTTAAACAAGTTCCACCTAATGAGCCTCTTGATTCTATACATGCAGTTTTAATTCCCAATTGCGCTAATCTTATTGCACACACATAACCTCCCGGACCACCACCTATTACAACTGCTTGAAATTTATCTGACATTTAAATATTTAAAAACAACCTTCTTGGATCCTCTAAATTTTCTTTAACCATTTTTAAGAACGATACTGACTCTTTTCCATCTATAATTCTGTGATCATAAGACAAGGCAAGATACATAATGGGTCTAATTTTAATCTCACCATCAACTACCATTGGTCTTTCAACTATATTATGCATACCTAACACACCAGATTGAGGTAAGTTTAATATTGGAGTAGATAACATTGAACCATAAACTCCACCATTACTAATTGTAAAGGTTCCACCCTGAAGGTCCTCTATGGTTATTTTTCCATCTCTTGCTTTTTCAGAAATAGTTTTAATATTTTTTTCAATATCTGCAAATGATAACTGATCAGCATCTCTTAATACTGGTACCACTAATCCCTTTTCAGTTCCTACTGCAAAGCTCATATTGTAATAATTTTTATAAATAATTTCATCTCCATCAATTTCAGCATTAACTGATGGATACATTTTTAGTGCAGCAACACATGCTTTTACAAAAAATGACATAAACCCTAATTTAATTCCATACCTGCTTTGGAAATCTTCCTGGTTCTCTTTTCTCATTTCCATTATACCAGTCATATCAACTTCATTAAATGTTGTTAATAATGCTGCATTTTCTTGTGCTTGTTTTAATCTTTTTGCAATTGTCTGTCTAAGCCTAGACATTTTAATTCTCTCTTCTTGACCATATTTAATTTTTCTTTCTGATGGCTGAGGGTTTTCTCCCATCATGCTAATTAGATCACCTTTAAGAATTCTACCTTCTTTACCAGAGCCACTAACTTTTTTTAAATCAATTTTATTTTCAACTGCCATTTTTCTTACAGCTGGTGAAAGTACTTCACTATTTTTATTTGAAGAATCAGTTTTTTCTTCTTTAACTTCATTGGTTAATATTAAAGGTTCTTCCTCTTCAGGTTCTTCAAAAACTTTAGGAATTTCTTTTTTAATTTCTAAATTAACTACATTATTTTCAGTTTTTTTAGGTTCAATTTTTGTAATTATTTTTTTTTCAGATGGTTGAGTTCCATTTTGACTTATCGTACCAAGAAGAGCTCCCACTTCTACGGTTTCACCATCTTTTGAATTTATTTCAGATAAAACTCCATCTATTGGAGATGGAACTTCTAAATTAACTTTGTCAGTTTCTAACTCTACAATTGCTTCATCGGCTTCAACTGTGTCACCTTCATTTTTAAGCCATTTAGCAACTGTTGCCTCTGTTATGCTCTCACCCAAAACTGGTACTAAAATTTTTTCACTCATTTTTATTCAAAAACCTTGTTAATAATCTCTTGTTGTTGTGAAATGTGTCTTTTTGCATATCCTGTTGCTGGAGATGCATCTGGACTTCTTCCTATATAAGAAATTTTACTATTATTAGCGTTAATAGTTTCTAATGTCCATTGTATATAGTCTCTTACTGAGAACCATCCACCCATATTTTTTGGTTCTTCCTGGCACCAATAAAACTTAGCATTTTTAGCGTAAGGTTTAAGTTCCTTTACAAGAGTTTTTGCAGGAAATGGATATAGTTGTTCAATTCTGAACAATATTACATCATCTATTTTAAGTTTTTCTCTAGCATCTAATAAATCAAAATAAACTTTACCTGAGCACATTATTACTTTTTTAATCTCTGAAGCTTTTCTTAATTTTATAAAA
Source organism: uncultured Candidatus Pelagibacter sp. (assembly GCA_943789075.1). Lineage (GTDB taxonomy): Bacteria > Pseudomonadota > Alphaproteobacteria > Pelagibacterales > Pelagibacteraceae > Pelagibacter. The sequence goes on from CALSSS010000002.1 coordinate 241,415, forward strand.
CCATTAGTTTTTGGGTCCACAGCATGGTCCCATAATATTCTATGAAATGAATTTTCTTTATTAAAATCTTCTAAGTTTGAAACACAATACTTGTTTCTTAATAAAGATTTTGGTGTCATCATAATTAATGGTTTTCTAAAATCTCTATGCATTTGTCTTCTTAGTGCATGAAAATAATTTGCAGGAGTAGTGCAATTCATTACTTGCATGTTGTCATTAGAACATAGTTGTAAAAATCTTTCTAAACGAGCTGATGAATGTTCTGGGCCTTGACCTTCATATCCATGTGGTAAAAGCATTACTAAACCTGATGCTCTTGTCCATTTTCTTTCTCCTGATGCAATAAATTGATCTATTACTACTTGTGCTCCATTAGCAAAATCTCCAAACTGAGCTTCCCATATTGTAAGTGTGTTAGGTTCAACAAGACTGTAACCATACTCAAAACCTAGAACTGCTAATTCTGATAAAAAGCTGTCGACTACTTCAAATTGCTTTTGATTTTTTGAAATATTATTTAAAGGGACATAACGACTATTATCTTTTTGATTTCTTAAAACAGAATGTCTCTGGCTAAAAGTTCCTCTACCAGAATCTTGGCCAACTAGCCTAACTGGATATCCTTCTTCTAATAAAGATCCAAATGCCAACGCTTCTGCAGTTGACCAGTCTATGTTTGATCCATTTTCGACTGCTTTTTTTCTTGAGTCTAGTATTTTGATTATTGTTTTATGTAAATTTAATTTTTCAGAATAAGAATTTATTTTTTCTGAAATCTCTAAAAGTTTTTTAGTATCTGCACCTGTTACTCCTCTTTTATCTTTTCCTTTTTCAGGTTTATATGCTGACCATGTGCCTTCAAACCATTCTATTTGAGGTTTGTAATTTTTTGCATTTTTAAATTGATCATCAAGTAAATTTTTAAATTCTTTTATTGAGTTTTCTAAAATATCATTAGTAATTGTATTCTCAGATATCAATTTATTCCCATAAACATTTACTACAGAGGGATGTGATCTAATTTTTTCATACATCAATGGCTGAGTAAATGAAGGCTCATCTCCTTCATTATGACCAAATCTTCTATAGCAAATCAAGTCTATAACCACGTCTCTATTAAATTTTAATCTAAACTCTGTAGCTATTCTTGCCGCATAAACGACAGCTTCTGGGTCATCTCCATTAGCATGAATAATTGGAGCATCAACCATTTTTGCTACATCAGATGGATAAGGTGAAGATCGTGCAAATCTCGGACTTGTTGTAAAACCTATTTGGTTATTAACAATAATATGAATTGTTCCACCAGTGTTATGACCTGGTAATCCAGACATTGCAAAACATTCGGCTACCACACCTTGGCCTGCAAATGCAGCATCACCATGTATCAATATGGGTATTACTTTATTTCTCTCTTTATCTTTATGAAAAAATTGTTTTGCTCTTGTTTGCCCAAGCACTACTGGATTAACTGCCTCTAAGTGAGATGGGTTATCTGTTAAACTAACATGCACAGAGTTTCCATCAAACTCTCTATTTGAAGATGCACCTAAGTGATACTTAACATCTCCAGCTCCTTCTTCTGATGATGCATTAATTTCTCCAGCAAATTCATTAAATATTCTTTTATATGATTTCTGCAAAACATTCGCTAATACATTCAGTCTACCTCTATGTGACATTCCAATCTTAACCTCTTTGACTGCAGACTGACCACTAATCTTAATTATTTGTTCCAAAGCAGGAATTAAACTTTCTGCACCATCTAGTCCAAATCTTTTTGTTCCTACATATTTTTTATGTAAAAATTTTTCAAAACCTTCCGCTTGTATTAATTTATTTAAAATTGCTTCTTTACCATTTTTTGTAAAATTTAAGTTGTCTTCTGACTTTTCAATCCGATCTCTAAACCATTTTCTTTCAGTTGGATTTGATATATGCATATATTCATATCCAATTGGCCCACAGTAAGTTTTTTTCAAAAATACTAATATTTCTTTTATATTCGATTGATCTTTATTTATAACACCACCTAAATAAATATTTTTTTCATAGTCACTTTTTTTAAAATCAAAAGACTCTGGATGCAGTTCATCTAGATAATCTGACTGTAATAATTGCAATGGATCTAATTTAGCTATGAGGTGTCCTCTTTGTCTATATGATCTAATCATAGAGACCGCTTTAATTGAGTCTTCATTTGATTTAGATAAATTTATTTGACCTACATTAGCTTGCTGAGTATTGCCTGATGGACTCTCTTCTTCTTGTTCAATTTTTTTTTGAAGTTCATCTATATCAATTTTATTTTTTAAGCCCCAAGATGGTCCATTAATTTCCTTAGCAATCATACTTAAGTCTTCGCCTATACCTTCAAAGTAATGCTGCCAACTTTCTGGGAGATCTTTATCTTTATTGATAAATTTTAAATACATTTGTTCTATAAATGCACTATTTGATTTACTAAGAAATGACGTTTTTTCGAATTCGAGATTTTTTGATGATGACATCTATTTTATTGATATAATATCAGATAAATAATTTTCAATTAGATAATTTATTAAATAATGTTTTTCCTAGTTCAGATGGTGATTTTGCAATTGTAATCCCACATTCTTCCATTTTTTTAATCTTATCTTCTGCCCCACCCTTACCACCAGAGATAATAGCTCCAGCGTGCCCCATAGTTCTTCCTGGGGGTGCTGTTATTCCAGCAACAAACCCAACCATAGGTTTTTTTATTTTGTGGTTTTTAACAAATTCAGCTGCTTCTTCTTCTGCAGAGCCACCAATTTCTCCTATCATAAGAATAGATTCCGTCTCATCATCATTTAAAAATAAATCCAAACAATCAATAAAGTTTGTTCCATTTATTGGATCTCCACCAATTCCTATACAAGTAGATTGTCCTAATCCATTTTCAGTTGTTTGTGCAACTGCTTCATAAGTTAAAGTTCCAGATCTTGAAACAATTCCTACCGAGCCTTTTTTGTGTATATTTCCAGGCATAATCCCAATTTTACATTCATCAGGAGTAATTATTCCTGGACAGTTAGGTCCTATCAATCGACTTTTTGAACTATTTAGCTTTTGTTTAACACGAAGCATATCTTGAATTGGTATACCTTCAGTAATACAAACTATAAGCTCAATAGATGCATCAATAGCTTCTATTATTGCTGCTGCAGCAAATTTTGCTGGCACATAAATCATTGTGGCATCTGCTCCAACTTCTTGTTTGGCATCAGCTACTGTATTAAATACTGGACGATCAAGATGTTTTTGTCCTCCTTTTTTTGGAGTAACTCCACCAACAAGATTTGTTCCATATTTTATGGCTTGCTCTGAATGAAAAGTTCCATGAGCACCTGTAAAACCCTGGCATATAACTTTTGTATTTTTATTTATTAAAACTGACATATTATTTTATTGCCTTTACAATTTTTTGGGCTGCATCATCTAGGTTTTCTGCTGAAATCAATTTGAGCCCCGAATTATCTAAAATTTCTTTTCCTTCTTTAAAGTTAGTACCAGCAAGTCTTACAACTAATGGAACACTTATATTTATTTCTTTAGCAGCATCCACAACACCTTGTGCAAGGACATCACATCTCATAATTCCCCCAAATATATTTATTAATATTCCTTTAACATTTTTATCTGAAAGAATAATCTTAAGGGCAGCTGAAACTTTTTCTTTTGAAGCTCCTCCACCAACATCTAAAAAGTTTGCTGGCTCTTCACCATATAATTTGATTATATCCATTGTTGCCATTGCAAGACCTGCTCCATTGACCATGCAGCCAATGCTTCCATCTAGCTTTATGTAAGCAAGATCGTGTTTACTCGCATCTATTTCTGCAGGATCTTCTTCATTTAAATCTCTAAGCTCGATTATTTCAGGATGTCTAAATAAAGCATTAGAGTCAAAATTAACTTTTGCATCTAAACAAATTATTTTTTTTTCTTTAGTTAATATTAGTGGGTTAACTTCAACCATGTTGGCGTCTGTGCCTAAAAACATTTTATATACTGATTTTATCAGTGCTATTGCTTGTTTTTTTGCATCATCCGCTAAAGCATAAATTGCAATTATTTTTTCACAGTCAGCATCAGAAATTTCATCAGTAATATCTATTTTAGTTGTTATAATTTTTTCTGGAGTTTTTTCTGCAACTTCTTCAATGTCCATTCCACCTTGATCGCTGGATATGAATACTATTTTTGAACTTGCTCTATCTACTAAACAAGATAAATAGAATTCTTTATCAATATTAGAGGACTCTTCTACATATAATCTTTTTACTTCTCTTCCTGCTGGGCCAGTTTGATGTGTTACGAGTGTTTTTCCAAGCAATTCTTTTGCAGCAGCACTTAATTCATCAATTGTGTTTAAAATTTTTACACCTCCAGCTTTGCCTCGTCCACCAGCATGAATTTGTGCTTTTAAAACAAATTTTTCTGTTTTTAAAGATTTTACTTTTTCAATTAAGTCTTCAACTGTAAACGCAAAAACTCCTTCAGGAACTACCGCTCCATATTTTTTTAGAATTTGCTTGGCCTGGTGTTCGTGAATATTCATTATTTAGAAAGATCTGGATCTATTTTAGATGCGGCTTCCCAAAGTGCTTTAACAGCATCAATAGAGTGCATAAATTCCTTTTTTTCTTTTTCATCTAGATCGATCTGTTCTATTTTTTCTACACCATTTTTTCCAATGATTACAGGTACGCCAGCATAAACATTGCTTACCCCATACTCTCCATTTAATTGAATGGCACACGGTAATAACTTCTTTTCATCTTTTAAGTATGCTTCTGCCATCTGAACTCCTGATGCTGCGGGTGCGTAAAATGCTGATCCCTTTTCTAAATATTTTACAATCTCAGCACCACCATCCCTTGTTCTTTGATTTATTTCTTCTAATCTTTCTTGAGTTATTTTACCTTCTTTAACCAAGTCTAATAAAGGTTTTCCTGAAACTTTTGTAAATCTTGGTAATGGTACCATTGTGTCTCCATGACCTCCCATTACCATTGCGTCTATTTCTTTTACAGGAACATTAAGCTCTTCTGATAGAAATAATTTAAATCTTGAGCTATCTAAAATTCCTGCCATTCCAACTACTTTATTAGCTGGCATACTAGAAAATTTTTGAAATGCCATTACCATTACATCAAGTGGATTTGTGATACATATAACAAAGGCATTAGGTGCATTTTTTTTTATTCCTTCTGCTACTTGTTTAATAATCTTTAAATTAATCCCTAATAAATCATCTCTACTCATTCCTGGTTTTCTTGGAACTCCTGCAGTTATTATAATTACATCTGAGTCTTTAATGTCTTCATAATTATCTGTACCTGAAAATTTTACATTAAAACCATCAACAGATGATGATTGGGCAATATCTAAAGCTTTTCCTTTAGCTATACCGCTGGCAACATCAAAAAGGACAACTTCATTGGCTACTTCTTTAGTTCCAATTAAGTGTGCTAAAG
>CALSSS010000003.1:0-100195 GCA_943789075.1 uncultured Candidatus Pelagibacter sp.
CTATTAGAAAAAACCTTACTTGTATATTTGTTAATAATGGTCTTTTAAGAAAAAATGAGGAAACACAAGTAGTCAATACATTCAAAAAAAAATTAAAAATAAATTTAGTTTATGTTAATGCAGAAAAAGAATTTATTAATAAATTAACTAACATTTCTGATCCTGAAAAAAAAAGAAAAATTATTGGAAATTTATTTATTAAAATATTTGAAAGATATGCAAAAAAAATAAAGAATGTTAAGTTTCTAGCTCAAGGCACCCTTTATCCTGATTTAATTGAAAGTAGATCTGTTACAGGAAGCCAGACATCAAAAATTAAATCCCATCATAATGTGGGTGGTTTACCAAAAAGAATGAAATTAAAATTAGTTGAACCATTGAAATTTCTTTTCAAAGATGAGGTAAGAAAACTTGGGTTAGAACTAAATTTATCAAAAGATATAATATCTAGACATCCATTTCCTGGACCTGGTTTAGCAATAAGAATGCCTGGTAATATAACAAGAGAAAAGATTAATATTTTAAAAGAGGCAGATTATTATTTCATTAAGGCTTTAAGAGATAATGGTTTATACGATAAAATTTGGCAAGCTTATGCTGCTCTATTACCAGTTAAAACAGTTGGTGTAATGGGTGATAACCGAACTTACGAACATATTTGTTTATTAAGAGCAATTACTTCAGAGGATGGAATGACTGCAGATTTTTTTGATTTTCCAAAAGGCTTTATGCAATCTATTTCTAATCAAATCATCAATAATATTAGAGGAATAAATAGAGTTGTTTATGATGTAACATCTAAACCACCAAGTACTATTGAATTAGAGTAATAGTTAATTATAAGATATTAAAAGATGAATAAAAAAATTATAGATTTTATTAAAAAAAAAAATAAATCTAAAATTATAAGCCTTACTGCTTATTCAAAAAATATTGCATCTATTATTGATAAACACTGCGATCTTATTTTGGTTGGAGATTCCCTTGGATCAGTCCTTTACAACTTTTCTTCTACAAAAAAAGTGACATTAGATATGATCATTGAACATTCTAAAAGTGTAAGACAAGGTGTTAAAAAAAGTTTAATGGTAGTAGACATGCCACACAACACCTACCGTAACCCCTAAAGAAGCGTTAACTAATGCGAAAAAAATAATTTCTAAAACTAATTGTGATGCTGTCAAACTTGAAGGTGGTAAAAAGATTATTAAAGTAATTAAAATTTTGATTAAAAATAAAATTCCAGTTATGGGCCACCTTGGTGTTCTTCCTCAATCTGCAACAAATTTTAGATTTAAAGGAAAAGAAACATCAGAAAGAAAAATTATTTTAAGAGATTCTAAACTTTTAGAAGAAGCAGGTGTATTCTCAATGGTTTTAGAGTGTGTCGAGAGCTCTTTAGCAAAAGAAATTACGAAATCAATTAATGTGCCAACAATTGGGATAGGCGCATCAGTTAATTGTGACGGACAAGTTCTTGTTACGGATGATCTTATAGGACTGAGTAATATTAAAGTAAGATTTGTAAAAAAGTATCTAAATATTGAAAAACAAATAAATAATGCTGTCTTAAAATATAAACAAGACGTAACAAAAAAAAAGTTTCCTGCCAAAAAACACTCTTATTAGCTAGAAGTATTTTTGAAAAGTTTGATTTATTGATAACACTCCATAATCATTCAATCCACCAATGATTAATTGTAGTCCAACGATCAATATAAAAAATAAACCAACATATGCTATCCAAATATGCTTTTGAATATAGTTAGCTAAATAAGTAGCTAATGCACCAGTTAGAACCACAGATAAAACAAGACCAAAAATCATAAAACCAAAGTATCCTTTAGAAGCCCCAACTACCCCAATGACATTATCAAAACTAATTGTAATATCTGCAAATAATACCTTGTAAACACTTTGTATATAAGATGGTTCTGTAGATTTTTTAACTGGAGATTTTATCTTATTTTTCATCTCGACTAAATCTTTTCTCAAATCGTTAGCAATCCAAATTAGAAGCAACCCACCTAAAATTTTTATATAATAGAATTCAAATAAATAAGTGGCAAATAATGCAAAAATAACTTTAAAAACTAATGCGCCCACAACACCCCAGAGAATTATTTGTTTTCTATTTTTTGGAACGAAGTTAGCTGCGATTAAAGCTATAATTATAGCGTTATCTGCAGCTAGGATAATATCTATAAAGATAATTTGGAGTAGTATTATGCCTTCTTCAATCAAGATGATTGAATAATAGTAAAAATCTATAATAAATCAATATATTAAAGGCTTAATAAGACGTACAATTTTTAAATTGATTTTAGGACAGATCATTACGAAATAACTAAAACTAATATTTAGATTTTTTTTCCCCAGCAATTATTGCTTTAAGTTCTTTATATTCTTCACAATTACATGATTTTAACACATCAAGTCTTTCTTTTGCTAAATCAATTCTGTTAGTAACAACATAAAGCTCACCCAAGTATTCATTAATTCCATTATGGTTGGGTTCTATAGAAAGTCCTTGTAAATAATATTTTTCACCTCCAGCATAATCTCCAAGCTTTCTTGTTGTAAAACCAAGATAATTGAGAGTATCAGCTTTATTTGGTTTTTCTTTATTAGATATAACCAAAAGTTCTAAAGCTTTTTCATATTTTTTGTTGGCTTTTTCGGTTTTACCTTGTTTTTCATATTTTTTTGCAGCTTTAATAATCGTAACTGCCTTATCATAATTTGATTTTACTTTGCTAGAACTATCACTACTAGACCCAGCGGCATAAGAATTTGTTGATAATAAAATTAAAACAGAAAGAGTAACAAAAATATTTTTCATAATTATATAAATTTTTTCATTAGATTAAGTGGTTTTAGTTTAAGTCCATTATCTATTAAATTTTTTTTAATTGATTTTGCAGTAGCTAATGAACTTTCATTATCCCCATGTATGCAAACAGAGTCTATTTCACAAGGTATTTGCTTACCACTGTGACAATTAAGCGACTGATTTTTTACCATACTTAATACGTGTTTTTTTGCTTGTTCTGGGTTGATTATTAAAGCGTGAGGTTTTTTTCTAGAAACTAAATTTCCATTATCTTCATAGTTTCTATCTGCAAATATTTCACATGCAATTTTCATATTGAGTTTTTTTGCAGCTATTTCCATTTTAGATCCAGTTGGCACTAGATAGATTATTTCTTTATCAATTTGATAGATAGTTTTTGCTAATAGTGTTGCAAGCTCTAAGTCTTCACAAGCCATATTATTTAACGCACCATGTGGCTTTATATGAGTAACCTTTTCACCATACTCTTGAGCAATTTTATTTAGAGTTTGAAATTGGTCAATAATAAGTTTTGAAATTTCAGATGAATTTAAATTCATTCTTTTTCTTCCAAAATTTTCTGGATCATTAAATGAAGGATGGGCTCCAATACTTACTCCATTTTTTTTTGAAATTTGGACAACCATTCTCATTGTATCATTGTCTCCAGCATGATAACCACAAGCAACATTTGCTGAATTTACAATATCTAATAAAGCAGGATCATTTTCTATTGAATGAAATTTTGATTTTTCGCCTAAGTCGCAATTGATATTAATTTCCATAACCTATACCTTGGAGTATAACATGCTATGATCAAAAATATATCAAATCTTGGTGACGCATCAGTATATTGTGATTTCGGATCAGACGTAAATGAACAAATAAATTCAAATGTAATTTGTTATTTTAATGAAATCTCAAAGTTAGTTGAGACAAATGAAATTACTGGAATAAATAATATTATCCCTTCCTATAATAAATTAATCATCAATTTTGATTTGTCTCAAACTACATTTAACGAAGTTAAAGAAAAAATTTTAGCATTAGATGTTAAAAATCAAACCAAGGATAATTTTAAAAAAATTAAGATTGCTATTTGTTGTGATGATGAATTTGGCCTAGATTTTAATAGAATTTCAAAAATAACTAAACTCTCGAAAGAAGAAATTTTAAACTTAAGTCTAAATAAAGAATACTTTTGTTATATGACAGGATTTATTGCGGGTATGCCTTTTTTAGGAGATATAAATAAGGACATTAGATGTAATCGTTTAGAGACACCAAGATTAAAAGTTCCAAAAGGTTCGGTTGGAATAACCGAGCAGTTTGTAAACATTTATACTTTTGAAAGCCCTGGAGGATGGAACATTATAGGCAATACCCCTGAAAAAATTTTTGATAATTTAAACAGCAAAGAACCTGCTTTAATTAAACCTGGAGATAGAGTTAGTTTTTATCAAATATCTAAAGAAGAATATTTAAATTGGAATGAGTAATACATATTTTGAAGTTTTAAGAGCAGGAGTTAATACAACAATCCAAGATATTGGAAGAAATCATATGTATCACTTAGGCATTACAATTAGTGGTGCAATTGATCAAAGAAACTATGTTTTAAGTAATAAACTTGTAAACAATTCGTTAAATGAAGCAGTTATAGAGTTTGCTTATCAAGGCCCTCTCTTAAAATTAAAAAATGGTTCAATTAATTTTTGTATCACTGGTGATGTAATTTTTAAGATTATTAAAAAAGATGGTTCAATAGAAGACGGCACTTGTTATGAAAGTTATACTTTAGAAGATGAAGAGCAATTAGATATAATCTCAACCAAAAATACTGCTTATGGATATTTATCAGTTAGCAATGGTTTTAAATTACAAAAGATTTGGAATAGTTATTCAATAAATACAAAAGCAAATATTGGTCCAAACAATGGTAAAAAATATTCACTACAAGATAAAATTCTAATTAACAATCAAGATCTTGTATTAAATAAAAAAAATAAAATAAATTATAATGAAAGTTCTGATAATTTAATTAGAATAATTAAAGGTACTAATTTCAATTATTTTTCAAAAAAATCACAAGATAGTTTTTTTAATGATGAGTTTTCAGTAACTAAAGATGCAGATCGAATGGGCATTAGATTGACTGGACCTAAGTTAGAAAATATCGTTAACACAAATATTAAATCAGAAGGTCTTGTAAGAGGAGTAATCCAGGTCCCAGCTGATGGAAATCCAATTATAATGCTTTCTGATCACGGAACTATTGGAGGATACCCAAAGATCGGAGTTGTTATTTCAGCAGATTTAGATCAAGTTGGTCAATTTACACCTGGATCTAAAATAAGATTTAAAGAAGTAAGCCTTGCAGAAGCTCAGAATATATTTAAAGCATATACGATTGATACAAATAAATATTTAAATGAAAATAATTAGCAAAATTCCTGGCCCGATACTCGTTTTTATGGGTGCATGCTGCTTAAGCTTTGGAGGCTTGATTGTAAAATCATTCGAGGGTGCAACTCTGTGGCAAATATTATTTTGGCGGTCATTATTTTTTTCATTAACAATTTTGTTGTTTTTAGTAATCACTTATAAGCAAAAATTATTTAAGGCATTTTATGACTCAGGATTGCCAGGGTTTTTTGGTGGAATTATTTTATCCTTGGGTTTCTGTGGATATGTTTTTGCGATGTATAATACAACTGTTGCAAACACTAATTTTATCATTTCAACACAAATATTGTTTCTAGCAATATTTGGATACTTATTCTTAAAAGAAACAATTACATCTTTAACATTAGTATCAATTATCCTTGCGATCACTGGAGTTTTGTTAATGGTTGGAAATTCTTTATCACCAGGAGAAATGTCTGGCAATTTAGCAGCTTTTAGTATGCCTATTACATTTGCTGTTCTGATAATGATTGTGAGAAAATTTCCCAATGTCGATATGGTACCCGCACAATTTATTGCGGGTGTAAGTTCATGTATTATTGGATATTTGTTATCAGACAAACTTATGATTTCCTCTAATGATATCTTTTTAGGATTTACTGCAGGTTTTTTTCAAGTTGGATTTGGATTTATATTTATAACTATGGGTGCTCGAAGCACTCCTTCTGCGATGGTTGGTATTATAATGTTATCCGAATCTGTTTTAGGACCTATATGGGCATTTTTATTTGCAGGTGAAAGATCATCATTATTTACATTAATTGGAGGCAGTATTATTCTTTTTGCAGTATTACTGCAATTTTATGCATTGCTTTTTCCAAGTAAAAAAAAATTAGAAGTTGACTCTTAACATCAACTCATAGATTATCACATCATACGGGAGAGACTACACTACGTAGCGCCGAAGGAGCAACCACCCAGGAATCTCTCAGGCAAAAAGGACCGTACCATATTAACTCTGGAAAGAGATTTAGTTCTCGCCGAAGGAGCAAAACTCTCAGGCAAACATACAGATGGGTATAAAAGTTAATATGGAAAATATAAAAACTAAACTTTACAATTTACATCAAAAGCATGGAGCAAAGTTTGTTCCATTTGCAGGCTATGAAATGCCGATACAATATCCTGAAGGCATTGTAGAAGAACATAAATACACAAGATCAGATGCAGGATTATTTGATGTTTCTCACATGGGACAACTTTTTATTAAAGGTGGTGAGGAATTAACTGCAGATTTAGAAAAAATTTTTCCCTTAGATTTAAAAAATATCTCCTTAAATCAAAGCAAGTATAGTTTCTTAATGAATGAAGAAGCCTTTATTCACGATGATTTGATTATCACAAAAGTAGAAGGAGGATACAATATTATTTTGAACGCAGCTTGCAAAAATGAAGATTATCAAATCATAGCAAAATTATTAAATAATAAATATGAAATGGTTTTAAATTCTGATTTATCACTCATTGCTATTCAGGGCCCTAAAGCTGCTAATATCTTAAAAGAAGTCATTGCAGGTCCTGATAATCTTAATTTTATGAATGGTGATTGGTTTAATTACTCAGATGATAAAGTTTATATAACAAGATCTGGATATACAGGTGAAGATGGTTTTGAAATTTCAATAGGCAATAACAAAGTAGAGGATTTAGTTAAAAATTTAATACTAAAAGGGGCAAAATTAATAGGTTTGGGTGCAAGAGATACCTTAAGATTGGAAGCAGGTCTTTGTTTATATGGCCATGATATTGATCTAGAGACAACACCAATTGAGGCAAATCTTAAATGGGCAATCTCTAAAAAAAGGTTAGAGAATGGTGGTTTCAGAGGGTTTGATAAAATTGATAGTCAGATAAAATCAGGTACTAAAAAATTAAGAGTAGGCATTGCTCCTGAAGAAAGAATTATAGCTCGAGAAAAAACAAAAGTGTTTAATGAGAATAATGAAGTTATAGGAGAAATAACAAGTGGAACTTTTGGACCAAGCATACAAAAACCAATTACACTTGGTTATGTGCAAAGTGAGTATGCTAAATTAGATACAAAGATTTTATTAGAAGTTAGAGGTAAAAAATACCCAGCTAAAATATGTAAATTACCATTTTATAAAAAAAGCTATGTGAAAGGAGCAAACTAATGAGTGATGTAAAATTTTCAAAAGAACATGAATGGATTAAAATGGATGGTGATATAGCCACAATAGGGATTACACAACATGCAACAGAAATGTTGGGAGATATTGTTTTTGTTGAACTTCCTGAACTAGGATCAAATGTTGAAAAAGATGGTAATGCGGGAGTGGTTGAATCTACAAAAGCTGCAAGTGATGTTTATACCCCAGTTTCTGGAGAAGTAGTTGAAAACAATCAAGCAATTGTTGATGACCCAGGTAAAATAAATAGTGATCCAGAAAATGAAGCTTGGTTTTTTAAGCTTAAAATTAAAGATAAGGCAGAGTTGGATACTCTAATGAATAAAGAGGAATACGATAAATTTGCAAAAGAAAGTGGTAATTAAAAATGCTTAAAGCTTCACAAAAAGATTTTATTAAAAGACATATTGGACCATCTGATACTGAGCAAAATTTTATGCTCAAAGAATTAGGGTTTAAAAATTTGGACGAACTAATAAACAAAACAGTTCCAGAAAAAATCTTACTTAAAGAAAGTCTTGAAATTGGTGAGCCTAATTCAGAATATGAAGCTTTAAGAAAACTAAAAGAAATTTCAAAAAAAAATATAATTAATTCAAACTTTATAGGTATGGGGTATTATGGAACTTTTACTCCACATGTAATTCTTAGAAATATTTTAGAAAATCCAGGCTGGTATACATCTTATACTCCATATCAACCTGAAGTAGCCCAAGGTAGATTGGAAATGCTTTTAAATTTCCAACAAATGATTATTGATTTTACAGGAATGGATATAGCTAACGCCTCTTTACTTGATGAAGGTACTGCGGCAGCTGAAGCTGTCGGACTAAGTTACAGAGTTAGTAAAAATGAAAGTAATAAAGTATTTGTATCAAAAGATTGTCACCCTCAAACGGTCGATGTTATTAAAACAAGAGCTGAACCTATGGGTTTAGAGGTTATTGTTGGAGATGAATATAAAGATATCAAAGGTGAAATTGTTTGTGGTATTATTCAATACCCTGGAACTTTAGGTGATATTAAAGATCCAAGTGAAGCGATCAGTCAAATTCATAAGAATAAAGGTAAGGCAGTTTTAATTTGTGATTTACTTTCGTTAGCCAAACTAAAAACACCTGCTGAACTTGGTGCGGATATAGCAGTTGGAAGCTCACAACGTTTTGGAATTCCAATGGGTTACGGTGGACCCCATGCAGCATTTTTTGCAACAAAAGATGAGTATAAAAGATCAATGCCAGGAAGAATTATAGGGGTATCGGTAGATCGTCATGGCAAAAAAGCATACAGACTTGCACTACAAACTCGTGAACAACATATAAGAAGAGACAAAGCAACAAGTAATATTTGTACAGCTCAAGCTTTACTAGCAATAGTGTCTGCAGCCTATGCAGTTTATCATGGGCCAGAGGGAATTCTTAAAATTGCTAACAACACATCTCAATTAGCAAAAAACTTTTCAGATAAGCTAAAGCAGACAGGCTATGAATTATACTCAGAACATTTCTTTGATACAGTTACTATCAAAACTTTAGATAAAACTGACAGTATTTATAACAATGCATTAAGAGAAAATATCAACATAAGAAAAGTAAACTCTCAAATGTTAGCAGTTTCATTTGATGAAAAGAAAAATGTTTATCGTGCTAATCAATTGCTTAAAGTTTTTAATTGTTCGGAAACTATCAAAGAAGAGATGAATGAAAGTTTAACTAATATTCCTAAAAACTTATTAAGAACTTCTAAATTTTTACAACACAAAGTGTTTAATAGTTATCATTCTGAAACAGATATGTTGAGATATCTTAAAAGATTAGAAGATTCTGATATAGCATTGAACAGATCAATGATTGCTCTTGGATCATGTACAATGAAATTAAATGCAGTTGCTGAAATGATTCCAGTTACTTGGAGAGAATTTTCAGAACCACATCCATTTGCACCTTTAGAGCAGATGGAAGGGTATAGAACATTATTTACTGATTTAAAAAATTGGCTACGTTCAATAACTGGGTTTTCAGGTGTATCTTTACAACCTAATGCTGGAGCTCAAGGAGAGTTTGCAGGACTTATGGTGATTAGAAAATTTCATGAAAACAATGGAGATCATAATAGAAACATATGCTTAATTCCAAGTTCAGCACATGGAACAAACCCTGCTAGTGCACAAATGGTTGGCATGAAAGTTGTAGTTGTCAGTTGTGATAGTCATGGAAACGTAGATTTTGAAGATTTAAAAAATAAAGTTGAAAAACATAAAGA
This sequence comes from uncultured Candidatus Pelagibacter sp., assembly GCA_943789075.1. Taxonomy (GTDB): domain Bacteria; phylum Pseudomonadota; class Alphaproteobacteria; order Pelagibacterales; family Pelagibacteraceae; genus Pelagibacter. Next base: position 9,712 of record CALSSS010000003.1, read on the forward strand.
TAATCTAGCAGCATTGATGGTTACTTATCCTTCGACACATGGTGTCTTTGAAGAAAAGATAGTAGATATTTGTGAACTTGTACATAGTAACGGTGGACAAGTTTATATGGATGGTGCTAATCTAAATGCACTTGTTGGAATAGCAAAGCCTGGGAAATTTGGGCCTGATGTTTGTCATATAAATTTACATAAAACTTTTTGTATACCTCATGGTGGAGGTGGACCTGGAATGGGACCAATCGCCTGTAAAAAACATTTAGAAAAATTTCTGCCCAACCATTCAGTTGTAAAAGATTGTGGACCAGCAACAGGTGTAGGTGCAATTTCTGCAGCTCCCTGGGGTAGTTCAAGTATTCTTTCCATATCTTGGATGTACATGAAGATGATGGGATCGGAAGGTTTGAGAAAGGCATCAGAAGTTGCAATTTTAAATGCTAATTACATTGCCTATAAATTAAACAGCTCTTTTCCTATTTTATACAAAGGCAAAAATGGCAACGTTGCACATGAATGTATTATTGATATCAGGCAAATAAAAACTGAAACAGGAATAACAGAGGAAGACATTGCAAAACGATTAATAGATTATGGTTTTCATGCACCTACTATGTCTTGGCCTGTTGCAGGAACGATGATGATTGAGCCCACAGAAAGTGAAAGCTTAGAGGAGATTGATAGGTTTTGCGATACTCTGATTAAGATTAAACAAGAAATAGATAAGATAAAATCAGGTGCTTTTGATAAATTGGATAATCCGTTAAAGAATGCGCCACATACGCACGTTGAATTAGCTTCAAATACATGGGATCATAAATATGAAAGAGAAGAGGCAGCTTATCCTTCTGAATTTTTAAGATCATTTAAGTTTTGGCCTCCAGTTGCTAGAGTAGATAATGTTTATGGAGATAAAAACTTATTTTGTACATGTCCTTCAATGGATGAATACGAAGAGACAGCAGCATAATAAAAATATCATAAAATGAAAATTGCTGTAGTTGGAGCTGGCATATCAGGTTTAAGTGCAGCATATTATTTATCTAAAAAACATAAAGTTGATTTATTTGAAAAAGAAAATCAGTTTGGTGGTCACGCAAATACAATAAAAGTTGATTACGGACAAAACAAAGAAATAGCTGTAGATATTGGATTTATGGTATTTAACAAAAATACCTACCCAAATCTAATCAATTTTTTTTCTGAAAATAAAATTGCAATAGAAAAAAGTGATATGTCATTTTCTGTTACTGTTGAGGGCACTAATATTGAATACTGTGGCAAAGGGTTAAAAGGAATTTTTTCAAATAAACAAAATTTATTTAATTTAAAATTTATCAAAATGTTTTTTGAAATTCTTAGCTTTTATAAAAACTGTGAAAAATTGGATATTGCAAAAATACAATCCACAACACTAGGAAATTATCTTAAAGAAATAAAAATTTCAGATTATTTTATAAATTATCATATTATTCCTATGGTTTCAGCAATTTGGTCAATGCCTCCCTATGAAGCCTCACAAATGCCTCTGACGTTCTTTTTAAGTTTTTTTAAAAATCATGGATTGTTTAAAATAAAAAATAGACCACAATGGTATACGGTTGCAAATCGGAGCAAAACATATGTTGATAAAATAATTTCACAAATTAGTGGTCAACATTTCAAAAATTATAACATTAATAAAATAACTAGACAAAGTACAGGTGTTAAAGTTTTTTATGGTGAAGAAAATGAATTCTTTGATTATGACAAAGTTGTAATTGCAACTCATGCAGATGAAGTATTAAATATTATAGATAGTCCAACACCAGAAGAGGAATTAATTTTAAAAAATTTTAAATATAAAAGTAATATTGCTGTTATTCATTTTGATGAGAGTGTTATGCCAAAAAATAAGAAAGCTTGGTGTTCATGGAACTCTTCAATGGATCCAAATAATATTGAAAAGACGTCAGTTACCTATTGGTTAAATCAGTTGCAAAACCTAGAGATTGATAGAAATATTTTTTTAACCTTAAATCCATTTAAGGAAATACCTGTTGAAAAAATCTTTAAAAAGGTATCGTTTACTCATCCCTATTACGATGCAGAGGCATTACTAAATCAAGGTGAACTGCATAAAATTCAAAATAAAGAAAATATATTGTTTTGTGGAAGTTATTTTGGCTATGGTTTTCATGAAGATGGAATAAAATCTTCTATTGAAATGCTAAAAAAACTTAATGATTAAAAACTCATATATTTATACAGGATCTGTAATACACAAAAGATTCAAGCCAACCATTCATAGTTTTAAATATAAAGTATTTTCATTACTAATTGATCTTGCTGAGTTAGATACATTACAAAAAAATTTAAAAATATTTTCATATAATAAATTCAATATCGTTAGTTTTTTTGATGTAGACCATGGACCAAGAGATGGTAGCCCAGTTGAAAATTGGGTTAAAGATAATCTAAAAAAAAATAATCAAGAGTATGAAGACGTACAAATTAAACTTTTATGTTATCCAAGAATATTCGGTTATGTTTTTAATCCACTAAGTGTCTTTTATATATATGATAATAAATCAAATCTTATATCAATCATGCATGAAGTTAAAAATACATTTGGTGAACAACACGTTTATATCTTTAAAGTTAATAAAAATGAAAATTTAGTACAGCAAATTTGTAAAAAGAAATTTCATGTTTCACCTTTTATAAATATGAATTGTGTTTATTTTTTTAGAATATTGAAACCTGGAAATAAAATTTCAGTAATAATTGATGTACAAGACCCAGAAGGTAAAATTCTTTATGCATCTCAAGATGGGATTAAAAGTGAATTAAATAATGCATCTTTAATCAAGTCTTACTTAAAACACCCATTAATGACATTTAAAGTTATTGTGGCGATACATTTTGAGGCATTTAAATTGTGGATAAAAAAGATAAAGTTTATTCAAAAAAAAATTAAAATTAAAAATAATATTACAATAGAAAATTAATGCTCATTTATAAACTGTCAGATTTAATTGTATTTAGCTTATTAAAAAATATTAAGCACGGACATCTTGAAGTTATAAAAATGAATGGCGAAGTCCTAAAGTTTGGTGATCCAAATGAAATTTTAAAAGTTTCATTAGAAATTAAAGATGAAAGTTTCATTTATAACCTGATTAAGAGTGGAAGCGTTGGATTGGGCGAATCTTATATGAAAGGATTTTTTACAACAAATAACCTTTCAGATTTAATTGAATTAACTGCTCGTAACATAGGTATCATTTACAAGTTTTCAGGGATTCTAGATTTAACTATTATTAATTATATAAAGAGAAAGTTTGTTAAAAATACTAAAACTAGAAGTAAAGAGAATATTGCAAGGCATTATGACCTTGGTAATGATTTCTTTTCTTTATGGCTAGATAAATCGTTAACTTATTCAAGTGCAATATTTAAAGAACCTGATCAAGATTTATTTGAAGCACAAAAAAATAAATATCAAAAATTAATAGACCTTTTACAACCATCAAGTGGGAGTAGAGTGCTAGAGATTGGATGTGGTTGGGGAGGTTTTGCTGAGTACTTAGGTACTAATTACGATGTTAAGTTAGATTGTATAACCATTTCTCAAAGACAATTTGAATTTGCTAAAGAAAGAATTCACAAATACGGGTTAAACGAAAAAGTTAATATAGAATTAAAAGATTATAGAGATTTGAAAGCTAAGTATGACCATATTGCATCAATTGAAATGATAGAAGCGGTAGGTCAAGATTACTTGAATAGTTATTTTAATACTATTAAAAATAATTTGTTACCTTCTGGCACGGCTGGTATTCAAGCAATAACTATCGATGACCAATTATTTGACCGATACAAAAATAAAGAAGACTTTATTCAAAAATATATTTTCCCAGGTGGTTTTTTGCCTTCAAAAAGTGAATTACAAAATTATGTTGATAAAAATGGATTAAAATTTAATGAGTATAATTCATATGCCAACCATTACTCGGAGACTTTGATTGTTTGGAGAGAAATATTTAATAAAAAATGGGACTTAATTAAAAAACAAGGTTTTGATTTAAAATTTAAAAAAATGTGGGAATTTTACCTTTCATATTGTGAAGCTGGGTTTAAATCAAAAAATATAGACTTAATTCAATTTTCACTACAAAATAAATAACAATAGGAGATACATGATAAACTTTAAGATAACTAGATTAACAGTGTTAATAATTGCTTTATTCTTTACAGCAAGTTGTATAAACAATAACTCTATGAAGCCTACAGATTTCAAAAATACAAAACCAACTATGACTATAGAGCAATACTTTGATGGTCCGGTTAAAGCATGGGGTCTATTACAAGACCGTAGTGGTAAGGTTACTAGACAATTTAAAGCAGATATGACGGGCAGTTTTGAAGGAGATATTTTAACTCTTAAAGAAGATTTTTATTGGACAGATGGAGAAAAACAAAATCGAATATGGGAAATAAAAAAGATTGATCAAAATTACTATGAAGGTACGGCACCTGATGTAGTGGGTACAGCTAAAGGCTATCAATATGGATCAGCTTTTAAATTTGAATATGATTTAATGGTCCCATTTAAAGGAAAGAATATTAAAGTTTCTTTTGATGATTGGATTTTTAAACAGGATGAAGATGTTGCAATTAATCGAGCCACACTTACAAAATTTGGCTTTAAAGTTGGTGAATTGACTGTTTTCTTTAAAAAAAATTAATAATCAATTTTCTTCATGCCTCTAGCAACTAGCTTAAAATATAAACTACTGGGCAGCATTTGAAGAAATTTTAAAAAATAAGTAAAGGCTTTTGGGAAATGTATTTCAAAACTTTTTTTGATTACTAATCCTTTATAAATTTCCTCTGCAGCAAATTCTGGGGTTTTAATCATGGGCATTGGAAAATCATTTTGATCAGTCATAGGCGTTTTTATGAAACCAGGACTGATTAATGAAACTCGTACATTCTTCATTCTCATATCAAAGTTTAAACTTTCAGCAAAGCTGGTAAGTGCTGATTTTGAAGCACAATATGCCCCAGCTGCAGGTAATCCTCTGTAGCCCGCAACAGAAGAAATTATAGATATTTGGCCATTTTTTTTCTCAGAAAAATAATCATAGATTGAATTAATTGAATTCATTGTTCCAAAATAATTAACTTCCATTATTTCTCTTATCTTATCTAAATTAAATTTTTTCTCTGATTTTGGATCATGCATGCCAGTACCGAACACACATATATCAATACTATTTAATTGTTTGATTATATCTTTTGCAACTAATTTACATGAATCGACTTTAGTAACATCCAAAGGAAAAGGAAATATATTTTGATTAATTTTTTTAAGTTCATTTAATAAATTTTCACGTCTTGCAGATGCAGCAACTACCCACCCATTTTCTGCAAATTTGATTGCAAGAGCTTTACCAATTCCACTACTTGCACCGGTTATCCAAATAACTTTTTTTTCTTCCATATTCTATTGTATAATAGAAATATGTTAAAAAACAAATTCTTATCTTTTTTATTATTTGCGCTTGTAACTTTTTCTGCATCCACAATAGGAGGTTTAGCTACAGTAGGTTTTAAAGAGCCTTGGTATTCTTTAATCATCAAACCTTCATTTAATCCACCAGATTGGATTTTTGCACCAGTTTGGACAACACTTTATTTTTTTATGACAATTGCTATCTGGAAATTTTGGCATAGTAAAAATAGAGACATGAACACTATTTACATCTATTTCATTCATTTAATTTTTAATACAACTTGGAGTATAGTTTTTTTTGTTTTTCATAAAATTGTTTTAGCCATGATTGTATTGGTAATTTTAATCTTATTGATAATTATTCTCATAATTAGATTTAAGCGTGTCAACTTGTACAGTTATTATTTGATGATTCCTTATTTACTTTGGTGTCTCTTTGCATTAATTCTTAATGTAAGTTTAATCATATTAAATTAAAATAAAACTATGGATGATGTTGTAATAGTAGGTGGTGGAATAATTGGGACTGCTACAGCTTATTTTTTATCTAAAGAAGGTAGAAAAGTAAAAGTTATAGAAAGAGACCCAACTTATAAAACAGCTTCTTTCCCATTATCACTTGGTGGATTTAGAAGACAGTTTTTTCAAAAAGAAAACATATTACTTGGAAAGTTTGCTAGAGAATTTATCTTTCAAATACCAGAATTACTTAAAACTGAAAAAAATCCAAACCCTACAGCAAGCATGGTTACAAATGGCTACTTGTTAATGTTTGGTCCAGAGCATGCCGAGGAACAATATGAAGCCTTAAAAAATCATGAAGCTTGTGATGCTGGAACTAAAAATATCAAAGGTTCTGAACTATCAAAAATATTTCCTTATATAAATAGTGAAGGTATTGAAACAGCAACTTATACTGACAACCAAAGTGAGGGATGGATTGATCCTTTCATGTTTCATAGTGCTTTAAAAAGTAAGGCAATTGAATTAGGTGCTGAATTTATTAAAGGTGAAGTAAAAAATATTTCTGATATCAAAGCTAAAACAATTATATCGGCAGCAGGATGTTGGACTAAAGAATTATTAAAAGATATTCCAGTGGTTCCACAAAAACACACAGTTTTTAGAGTTAAATGCCCTAAATATATTAAAGAAATGCCATTAACAGGAGATTTAACAACAGGAGTTTACTGGAGACCTGAGGGTGGAGAGTATTTAGCAGGTTCACCTAATTCAGTATTTGATGCTACTGATTTAGAACCAGCTTGGAATGATTTTGAGGAATTAGTATGGCCTGCATTAGCGCAAAGAATTCCTGCTTTTGAAGAATTAAAATTAACTGGTGGATGGGCTGGTTATTATGATTGTAATAAATTAGATAACAACGCCGTGGTAGGCAAACACCCTAAATATGAAAATGTATATATGGCCTCAGGGTTTACAGGCAGAGGATTAATGCAAGCCCCCGGAATAGGAAGAGCATTAACTGAATTAATTTCTACAGGATCTTATCAAACGATTGATATTAGTGATTTTTCTGTTGAAAGAGTTCTTGGTAATAATGCTAGACCAGAACCATACGTTTTATAATCTTCATTAGGTAGAAATTTTCACTCCCACCATATGTAATATTTTTTATATAGCTATTAATATTTGAAATTCTTTTTAAATCCTCACTATAAAAAGAATATTTTAATTTTTTTATATAATTAATTAATTCTGAACATTTGTAGCCAAATTCTGGATATAAGTAAGGTGCAATTTCTATAAATATGATAGGTCTTTTTGTTTTTAAAATTTTTTCACCACTTTTTAAAACATCAAGTTCGTGTCCATCAACATCTAACTTGATAAAGTCGATTTTTTTAATTTTTTTTAAATTAACAAACCTAGTTAGAGATATATAAGATTTTTTTTTATGGAATGAAGTGATCCAAGATGTTGTTTGTGTTTATCTTTATTATCAGTAAAATTCCAACTTGACCAAACCTCTTTTGGTCTTTTAACTTTAGATAAAAATAATTGATTTAAAAAAATATTTTTTTTTAAATTTTTATTTAAATTTAAATTTTTATTTAATTTTTTAAAAGCATAATTAGTTGGCTCTATAGCAAATATCTTACTTTTATTAAAAATCTTAGCAAGAGGTAATGAAATGAACCTATGTTAGCGCCAATATCGATTATTGTAAGTTTTGAGTCTGATTTAAATAGGTATTTCAAATTTCTAATTTTTTTTTCAGATGTACCAAATAAAAAAATTGATAGATCTATACCTTCATTTAAGTCGAGACTCCATTTTATTCCGTCTCTTTTATGAATTTGATTCTTTTTATAAAAAAGTTTTAAGAAAAAAGAAATAGTCTTTGCTATTTGTATTTTGTATTTAGTTTTCATTTTATTAATTTATGTACCACAAAAAGTTTGATATTTCTTATCATCTATGTGGAGCAGGTGACATTAACTCTAAATCATTTTCATTAACCTGATATGGATTTTTTAAAATTTCAGTTAATTTATTAAATAAGGTTAAATCACCATTATTAGCTAATATTAAAGCCTCTTCAATTTTGTGATTACGAGGTATTACCATTGGGTTAGAAGAACTCATTAAAACCAAAGATTTATCATGAGTGTTACCAAACATTACTAATCTTTTCATCCATTTAGTTTTCCATAAATCAAAGTCCGCATTATCATAAACTTCAGAATTTTTAATTGTCTTATTCATCAAAAAAATAAAAGTATTTGTATAATCTGCTTTTTTTTCATACATCCAATTTAATAATTCCATAATTAAATTTTTATCTTCTTTATCTTCACCATATAACCCAAGTTTATCTCTCATCATATTTAACCATTTTGTTTCATAATTTTGTTCAAATTTATCTAAAGCTTCTGTGGCTAATTTAATCGCTTCATCTTCATTGGTACTAATAAGAGGAATTAGACATTCAGCAAACCTTGTTAAATTCCATTTGGTAATTTTTGGTTGATTTTCATAGGCATACCTACCTAGTTGATCTATTGAACTAAAAACTGTTTTAGGATCATAAACATCCATAAAGGCACAAGGACCATAATCTATTGTTTCACCAGATATAGACATATTGTCAGTATTCATAACCCCATGAATAAAACCAACACGCATCCAATCAATTACAAGTTGGGTTTGTTTTTCGATTAAAACATTTAGTAAGTCTAATGCTTTATTCTTTGATGATTTTATATTGGGGTAGTACTTTTCAATTGTGTAATTAATTAAGATTTCTAAATCTCTAATATTTTGTTTTGCAGCAATGTATTGAAATGTTCCAACTCTTAGATGGCCTAAGGCCACCCTTGTAAGAATTGCACCTTGTGAAATTTGTTCCCTAACCACATCTTCACCAGTTTTAACTACCGCTAAACTTCTAGTAGTAGGTATTTTTAAAAAATGCATTGCTTCACTTATTATATATTCTCTCAACATAGGGCCTAAAACAGCCCTACCATCACCACTGCGTGAGAATGGAGTTCTACCAGAACCTTTAAACTGTATATCAAATCGTTCATTATTTTTGGTTAAGTGTTCGCCAATCAAAACGGCTCTTCCATCACCAAGCATTGTAAAATGGCCAAATTGGTGACCAGCGTAAGCTTGTGCTATAGAGTTAGATCCTTCAGGCAACATATTTCCTGAAAAAATTTTTGATAAATCGCTATCATTAACATTTGAAAAATCTAGATCTAATTTATTTGCTAGATCTTTATTTAATATTAATATTTCTGGTGCGTTTACAGCAACAGGGTTGATATTTTCTTTGAATGTTTTTGGTAATCTTGAATAACTATTGTCGAAATGCCAACCAATTGTCATTTTATCGATTAGTTAACTTCTGCTTGATTTTCTTTTGGTTTGATTTCAGTTTTAAATTGGTTTGAGATTTTTTGAACTTCAACTGCTGAAACTTTGTATTCTGCACACATTGTTTCTTCATCTTTACCATGACCGGTTACCATATTGACCATATGTTCTGGAAAATGGAATGTTGTGAATACTATGCCTTCTTTAACTTTATCTGTAACCTCTACTTTTAGAGCAACTTCTCCTCGTCCAGAATAAAGTCTTGCTATGTCACCTGTATTTAACTCTCTTTTATTAGCATCATTTGGGTGAACTAATAATAAGTCTTCAGAAACTATATTGATGTTACTTGTACGTCTTGTCATCGTCGCAGCATTGTAATGTTGTAGAACTCTACTAGTTGTTAAAATTAATGGATATTCTTTTTTATTAGTTTCAATTTCTGTAGACTCTTTCCAATCAAAATTTTTAAGACGTCCTTTTCCAAGTTTGAAAGTTTCTTGGTGTAAAATTTGAGTGTCTGTTCCATCTTCTTGAACTGGCCACTGTAATCCCATTTTGCCAAGTCTTTCTCTTGTTACACCTTTAAAGAAAGGAACGACATCAGCTATTTCTGCTAGAACTTGATCAGCGTCGTATTCAGGTTGGTCAAAGCCTAATTTTTGCATCATGTCTGTTACAATTGTTCCATCAGTTTTAGTACCAGGTAATGGAGGAACGGCTCGATTAACTCTTTGAATTCTTCTTTCGGTATTAGTAAAGGTTCCATTTTTTTCTAAGAAAGTTGTTCCAGGTAATACTACTGTTGCAAGTTTTGCAGTCTCACTCATAAAAATTTCTTGAACTACTAATAATTCTAATGAGTTCATTGCCTGAACCACATGTGCACTATTTGGATCTGTTTGAACAATATCTTCTCCAATAATCCAGACCGCTTTAACTTCTTTATTAATAGCCCCATCAAACATTTCTGGAATTTTTAATCCTGCTTTGGTTGGGTGAACTACTCCATATTTTTCAGTGTAGAAATTTTGAACTTTTTCATCAGCTACTTCAAAGTAACCAGCTCCTTGATGAGGTTGACAACCCATGTCAGCTGCACCTTGGACATTATTTTGTCCTCTTAATGGGTTAACTCCAACACCTTTTCTACCAATATTTCCAGTAATCATTGCAAGATCAGCAATTAACATCACTGTCTTAGATCCTTGTTCTTGTTCAGTAACTCCTAAACCGTGGAATTCCATAGAGTTTTTAGCTGTCGCATAAGCAATTGCTGCTTCTTTAACTAACTGTTTATCAACACCAGCAACTTTCGCTAGATGATCCATATCTTGTCTTTCAATTTCTTTAATGAAATTTGCAAAACCTTCAGTTCTATCTCTAACAAAATCTTTATCATGAAGGTTTGCTTTTAATATAAAATGTAACATCATATTTAAAACAGCCACATTTGTTCCTGGTCTAAGTTTAATATGATAATCAGCAAGTTTTGCTAATTCAGTAGTAATAGGATCTAAAACTATTAGTTTTTTTCCTTTCATTACTTGTTGTTTAATTTTTGCTCCAGTAACTGGGTGAGCATTTGTAGGATTTGCTCCTATAACCATAAATAAATCTGCGTGATAAATATCTTCTGTAGAATTAGTTGCAGCACCAGTTCCAAAAGTTTGTTGCATTCCCCAAGCTGTTGGTGAATGACAAATTCTTGCACAACAATCAATATTATTAGTTCCAATTGCAGCTCTAATCATTTTTTGAAATACATAATTTTCTTCATTAGTACATCTTGCAGAAGAAATTCCAGCTACAGCATCAGGACCACTTTCTTTTGTAATTCTATTTAATTCTTTTTTAATAAAGTCATATGCTTCATCCCATGAAGCTTCTTCAAATTTTCCATTTCTTTTAATTAAAGGAGTTTTTAACCTATCTGGATGATCGTAAAATCCAAATGCATATCTTCCTTTAATACAAGTGTGACCTGCGTTAACTTCAGATTCTTTAGGGGTAGAAATTGCAACAACTTTATTATCTTTAATTGATGCTTCTAAATTACATCCAACGCCACAGTAAGAACAAGTAGTTCTAACTTTTTCATCTACTGCAACAGATTTTGATTGGAAAACATCAGAGATAGCATCTGTTGGACAAGTGTGCGCACAAGCACCACAAGATACACAAGACGAATCTCCGAACAAAGCATCGTTATCAGTTGTAATTTTAGATTCAAATCCTCTGCCACTCATTGTTAAAACAAAAGATCCTTGAATTTCGTCACAAGCACGAACACATCTTCCACAGTTAATACAATTGTCTAAATTCATTCTCATATAATCGTGAGATGTATCTTTAGTAATACCCTTGTGTTGCTTTGGACTGTTATATCTATGATCTGATATACCTAAGTCATTTGCAACATCTTGAAGTTCGCAATTATTATTTACTTCACAAGTTCCACATTCCATTGGGTGGTCAGTTAAAACTAGTTCGACAATATTTTTTCTAAGGCTTGTTAACGCTTCATTAGAAGTAAAGATATGTTGATTTTCAACTACTGGCGTATGACAAGAGGCTACAATTTTAGTTGGACCATCTTTTTCTAACGCAACTTCAACCGAACAAACACGACAAGCACCATATGGAGCTAAATTAGGATCATCACATAAAGTAGGAACTTTTTTTTCACCAAAGTAGCTTTTAACAAATTTTAAAATAGAAGTGTGATTTGCACTTATTTCATGCGGTTTTCCATCTATATAGGCTATTTTTCTTTTTTCAGAGCTCATTAATTATCCTTGACTATATCATTTTTCATTTCATCACCAAAGTATTTAAGAATATTCATTATTGGGGTAGGGATTGCTCCACAAAGTGCACACAAACAACCTTTTTGCATAGTTACTAGTAATTCATTGAGTAATTTAAGGGGTATTTTAGCAGTACCACTTTTAGCTTGGTCAAACATTTCTTTTCCTCGGTAAGAACCAAGTCTGCCGGGGAAACATTTTCCACAAGATTCTTCTGCTGAAAATTCAAATAAATGATGAATATACTCAACCATTGGAAAATCCTTTGGAATACTAACAACACTAGCATGTCCAAGCATAAAACCTTTTGCTGTAAACTCTTGAAAATCTAAATTTAAATTATCAATCTCACCTAAAGGGATCACACCACCTAAAGGTCCACCAATTTGAAAGGCCTTAACAGGTTTTGTATAACCACCTCCAATTTCATTAAATATTTTACTCATTGGTGTTCCCATATCAATTTCATAAACACCAGGGTTGTTAAAAAAACTATCAAGGCAAACAAGTTTTGTTCCAGCAGATTTTTTATTACCTATTGAAGAAAATTTTTCAGGTCCATTTATTAAAATACCAGCCGCAGCGGCTAATGTTTCAACATTGTTAACTACTGTTGGTTTTTTATATAAACCTTCTGTTACTGGAAAAGGAGGTCGAACATCTACTTCTGCTCTTCTACCTTCAATTGAAGCAATGAGTGCAGTTTCTTCACCACAAATATAAGCACCTTGACCAATACAAATACCAAGATCAAATGAAAAATCTGTTCCCAATATATTTTCACCTAATAAATTTAATTTTTTTAATTCGTTAATACATCCATTGATCGCCTCAATAGATTTTGGATACTCACCTCTTATATATAAAACTCCTTCATCACTACCAATAACCATTCCACAAATGACCATTCCAAAAATAACTTTTAAAGGTTGATCTTCTAATAAATATCTATCTGAGAATGCACCTGAGTCACCTTCGTCAGCATTACAAATGACATATTTTTTATCACCCTTTGCTTTGCTGCAAAAATCCCATTTCATACCCGTTGGAAATCCCGCTCCACCTCTGCCAGTTAAATTAGAATCCAAAAGAGATTTAATTATTTCTTTTTTGTCAGTTTTTAAAAAGTTATTTAACTGATCTTTAAATTGATCAAAGGAAGAAAGTTTTTCATCCATTAAGAAGCTTGTCGTTGCATAACTTTTTGAAAAAAATTTTTCTTGTTTAATCTCTTCACCATTTAAGATTTGATCTATTTTTTCAATGTCATTACCAGCGTAGTTTTCACCATCATAATGAAAAGCTTTATTTTCATAACAATGTCCTAAACAAAACATTTCGCCAACTTTATCGTCACCCAACTTTTCTTTAAGTGTTTTCTTTAATTGATCTTGAGTGCCAGCACACATACAAGCACTACCATTGCATACAAAAGCCTTCTTTTCTCTGTGGGAAGGTCTTAAAAATTCATAAAAACTCTCAGCACCATGAAGAGTTGAAACACCTAAATTGTGTTGTTTTGCTATATCTTTTATATCTTTAGGATTGTCGCTTAAAAGGTTTTCAGAAAGTTGCTTAAATAAATTATTTTTTAAGCCAATTCTACCCGACAAATTACTAATATTCTTTGACACAATTTCCTTTTTTTAAGTTAGCCCACAATAACTTTTTTGGTATTGGTGTAAATATTAAAACTATCACTTTTTACGAAACCAATCAGAGTTATGTTAAATTTATTAGCTAAATCGATTGCAAGACTTGTTGGCGCACCCACCCCAATCATTATACCAATATCATTCATTAAAACTTTCTGAACTAGCTCAAAATTAAGTCTCCCAGAGCAAGTGATGAATTGATCTAAGGGACTTATTTGGCCAGCGAGAAGGGTGCTGCCGATAAGTTTGTCCAAGGCATTATGACGACCCACATCTTCCTTAAGGTCGATTAATTCTCCGCTAGCATTAAATAATCCACTCGCATGTATTCCACCAGTTTTACTAAATTCTGACTGATTTTTTCTTAATATTGAGGGCGATTGAATAATTATCTCTTTATTTATCTTTGGCAAATTTAGATCTGTTTTATTTGACTTAATAATTTCTAATGCATCTAAAGAAGATTTTCCACAAACCCCACATGATGAATTTGTTATAAAATCTCTTTTTATTTTTGTGATATCAATATTTTTTGAGTTATTCACAGTTGCTAAAATTTTATTTTGAATATTATATTGCCCAACTTTTTCACCATAACTCTCAATTGAATCAACATCTTTAATATTGGTAATTATTTGTTCATTAAATAAAAAACCTCGAACTAGATCTTCATCATTTCCAGGTGTTCGCATAGTGATTGATAAAATTTTAGTAATCCAATTATTTTTATCTTTATATTTTATAGAAATTTCTAAAGGTTCTTCTACTGAAACTAAATCATCAATATTTTCAAATTTGTTAAGATTATATTTCAAAACTTTATATTTAGAGCTCATAAATTATTTTAAAGGATAATTTTTTTTTAGAATAAATTTATTAATAATAATTGCTAATAATAAAATTATAATACAGCCTAAGATTATTGGATTAATTAAATATTCATAAGAAGCGCTGCCAATTATAACCATAATAGGATTACCACCTGCTGGAGGATGGACAACATTTAGTAATATCATTAAAAAAACTCCAAAACCAACTGCGAGTGAAATATTGATATAAATAGGTAACGAAATAAAGTTTACAAAAAATACCCCAACAGCCGCAGTTAACAGATGACCAAAAAAAACATTTTTGGGTTGAGCAAAAGGACTTTCTGGAAAACCAAATAATAAAACCATTGAGGAGCCAAATGATCCAGCTAGAAAATATCCCAATGTACTTTTATAAGTAAGTAACGTTAAGACCCCAATTGTTAGTGTAGAAAAGAAACCAGCAATTATTGCTTTTTGTAAAAGAGGTTTGGTAATTTTTATCATTAAGAATTTAAAGCCTTTAAAACTGTTTTTAGGGGTAACAGCAAACATTCTTTTCTTGCTAAATTTTTTTTATCTAGGATTTCTTTAAAATCTCTCCATTCTTTGCTTAATAAAGCTTTAGTACCCTCAAATAAATTGCCACTTAATGAGATAAAAGATTTTATGTCATCGATTTTCTTGTTCTTAATTAGTCTAGAGAGCAAGCTAACGGATGCTTGGCAGTAAACACAAGATTTACATTGATAACCCATATCTATCACAATATCATTTTTGACAATTAAACTGATTTCCATTTCATCTCCACATAAGGGGTTCTTATTTTTAGATTTATGAGTGTAATTACTAACTGCTTTATTATTTTCAGTATGTGCAGCAATTTCTAAAATTCTAAGGTCCATTATATTTCTTTAATTAAAACTTTAATGTTTTATATTTTGTAAATGGATCATAGCAAGATTTTAGGCACAGTTCTAGCGGGAGGGAAATCGGTAAGGTTGGGCATGGATAAATCCCAAGTAAAATTGGCTGATAAGTTGTTAATTGATTATATCCTATCTGAAATCATTGAAGAATTTAAAGAAATTCTAATTGTTGCAAACAAATCAATAGATTTTCAAAAATCTAATAAGATTTCGGTTATTGAAGATTTTAAAAAAGATTTAGGACCCTTAGGAGGAGTTTTTACTGCAATGAAGTGGATTAAAGATAATAATAAAGATTATCAGTGGGTTTCAACTTTCCCAACAGATTCTCCATTCTTTAAAAATAAGATATTAAAAGACTTTTTTAATGAAATTCACCCCGGAGAAAGTAAATTATTTTTTATCAAATCTAATAATACCAGGCATAATATATTTGGGTTATGGTCTTTAGAATTGATGAATAAGTTAGAGGAAGATTTAAATAAAGGAGAACGTAAAGTAGAGGTTTGGGCAAATAGCGTTGGTGTTAAAGTAATTAATATGGACTTTGAAAAAGATGATCCTTTTTTTAATATTAATACTAAAGAAGATTTAGAAAAAGCTAAAGCAAAGATAGGCAATGATTAGTTATCAAAACTCAAGAAACATTTTAAAAAGAGGAGTCATCAAAATAAAAGATGAAAAGATAAAAAGTATAAACTCATTAAATAGAATATTATCAGAAAATATTTATTCTCCCATTCATTATCCAGCAGGCAACAATGCAGCATTTGATGGTTTTGCAATTAATGCAAAAGACACAAATAATATAAAAAAAGGTATTAAGCAAAAATTCAAAATTATTGGCTCTATTGCAGCAGGAAACAAACCTTTTAAGAAAAAGATTCATAAATACGAAGCAGTAGAAATTATGACAGGTGGAATTATCCCAAAAGGTTTTGATACAATCATTCCAATTGAACAAATTATTTTTTACCCAAGCAATAGTAATAGAAAATATATTTTAGTTAATCAAAAAATAAAAAAATATAACCATGTTAGATTTCAAGGATCAGATTATAAAAAAAAAGAATTAGTGTTAAAGAAAAATATCATCATTAAACCTAATCATTTACTAGCATTTAAGACACTAGGTATTAAAAATATTACTGTAAAAAAGAAAATTAATATTGCATTTTTTTCAACTGGAAATGAAATATCAAATAAAGACAATGTTCCTTTTTGGCAAGTGAGAAATTCTAATGGTCCTTATTTAAATAATTTAAATAACAACTTTCTATTTAATTTTAAAAATGGTGGAATTTTAAGAGATAATCATCAAAAAATTTTTAAATCTAAAATAAATCAAATGTTGAAATCAGATACAGATATTATGATTACTTCAGGAGCGGTGTCAGCAGGCAAATTTGATTTTATACCAAGTGTTATAAATTCATTTAAACTATCTAACTACTTTAAAAATGTTGCCATTAGACCAGGTAAACCGGTATTGTTTGCAAAAATTAAAGGTAAAGAAAAAGTAATTTTTGGGTTACCTGGAAATCCAATTTCATCTGCAGCTTGTTTTAGATTTTTTGTTTATCCCTTTATTGAATATATTTTAAAGCTCGATGCAGAAAAACCATTAAAGGCAATTTTGAAAAATAGCTTTGACAAAAAGAAGAATTTTACCAGATTTGTAAAAAGTAAATTAAGTACAACCAAAAATGGAAAAATTGAAGTTGAGGTACTTCAGGGCCAAGAATCTTTTAGAATAAAATCATTTGTTAAGTCAAATAGCTGGTCTTTAATGCCAGCAGGTAAATCTAGATTTAAAAAAGGCGATATTATTGATTGTTTTTTTATTAACACCCCTAATCAAAATATAAGTTAGTTGAAAGCTATTTTGTTGTAGTCCTAATTAATACCTATTAAATAATCTGAACATGGATGAATTAAAAAATGAAAAGATAGCCATACCTGTTGTCTTATTGGCTGGGCTTATTTGGTCTTTTGGACCTTTAGTTGTCAGATACATGGATCAACCCAATCTAGTTCCATGGCAGTATATCTTTACAAGAGGATTAACTATTTTTTTAGTCTTAAATCTTTATCTTTTTTTTGAAGAGGGCAAAGATTTTTATAAAAATTATTTCAAAATTGGTATTTCAGGAGTTGTAGGTGGCACAGGACTTGGTATTGCAATGATTACCTTTATTTATTCAATCACGAATACAAGTGCTGCAGTAACTTTACTTTGTTTAGCGGCAATGCCATTTTTTACAGCTTTATTGGGTTTTTTATTCTTAAAAGAGAAAATTTCTTTAAATGTTTGGATAGCAATTATAATTGCAACTATCGGCATTATAATTATTGCATTTGGAAACACTGAACCAAGTTCTTTACTGGGGCTTATTTTTGGTATGACTTCTTCTATAGGCTTTTCAGTTTTCTCAGTAAGCCTTAGATGGAAAAAAGAAACACCAAAATTTACAACTGTAGCTTTTTCAGGTTTTTTCTGTTTTGCCGTTGCAACAATTGTAATCCTAAGTAATGATATGCAATTTTTATCTTCAAGCTATAATGGTGCTTTGTTTTCTTTGCATGGAACATTAGTTTGTATGGGATTAATTTTATATTCAATAGGCTCTAAAGCTATTCCAGCAGCAGAACTTACCTTGCTATCGTTAACTGAAGTTATAGGTGGAATTTTTTGGGTTTGGATACCAATTTTAGGTATTAATGAGATACCATCAACCAATACTATAATAGGTGGCTTCTTTCTTTTTATGTCTATCATCTATTATAGTTTAACAATTAAATCCAACCGAAGATTTATAGCTTTAAATTAGAAACTTTAGATGGAAAGACCAGATTTTTTTACATTACACAATGGTGATAAAGCAAAACTACCATTCACTGATAAGGAGTATCAAAATAGAGTTAATGGATTAAGAGAAGCAATGAGTAAAAATAATCTTGATATGATTATTTTAACCTCAATGCATAATATTGCTTATTACACTGGATTTATTTATTGTTCATTTGGCAGACCTTATGGCTGCATTGTAACAGAAAATAAAATCTCAACTATTTCTGCCAATATTGATGCTAGTCAACCTTGGAGAAGGTCTCACTGTGATAATGTAATTTATACTGACTGGAAAAGAGATAATTTTCTAAAAGCAATAGTTTCTATAATTGGTAGAGACGAACCGCCAAAAAGTATTGGTATAGAAAATGATCATGTAACTATTGATATTAAAGAAAAACTTAACTCTATTTTTACTTTTTCAACTTTTAGTGATGTTTCACAAGACTTAATGAAGCTTAGAATGATTAAATCTAAAGAAGAAATTGAAGTGATTAAAAATGGAGCAAGAATTGCTGATCTTGGAGGAGAAGAAATTGTTAAACATATTAAAGTTGGAGAAAGTGAACTTGAAATAGCAATTGCAGGCCGAGATAGAATGGAGCGAGAAATTGCCAAAACATATCCAGATGCTGAATACATGGATACTTGGGTTTGGTTTCAGTCTGGCTTAAATACTGACGGAGCACACAATCCAAAAACTAATCGAAAATTAAAATCAGGTGATATTTTATCTTTAAATACTTTCCCAATGATTTCAGGTTATTACACAGCACTTGAGAGAACTTTATTTGTAAATGAAATAGATGATGCATCATTGAAAGCCTGGGAGGCTAATATAAAAGTACACAAAAGAGGTTTAGAGTTAATCAAACCAGGAGTTAAATGTTCTGACATCTGTCATGAATTAAATGAATTATTTGCAGAATTAGGTTATCTACAATACCGAACATTTGGCTACGGACATTCTTTTGGAGTTTTATCTCATTTCTATGGAAGAGAGGCAGGACTAGAACTTAGAGAAGATATTGATACGGTATTAGAAGAAAATATGGTGGTTTCAATGGAACCCATGATCATGATACCAGAAGGTAATCCTGGTGCAGGAGGATACAGAGAACACGATATTTTAGTTATAGGAAAAGATAGTGCTGAAAATATTACTAAGTTTCCTTTTGGACCAGAACATAATATTATCAAATCCTAAATTATGAGTGATAAGACTATAGTTAGCAGTTGGAACGAATGGGATCCTTTAAAACATGTAATTGTTGGTAAGGCTGATGGCACTTGTATTCCAGCACCAGAACCTGCATTAGATGCAAAGGTTCCAGAAGACAGTGATATGCGAGGTCAGTTTGGACCAAGAACTAAAGATACAGTCGATAAAGCCAATCAATTATTAGATGATTTTTCGAGCATGCTTGAAAAAAGAGGAATTAAAGTCGATAGACCAGACCCAATAGATTTTAATCAAAAAATTTCAACACCAGATTGGCAAGCAGAAACAATGTTTGGCTGTATGCCTCCACGAGATGTTTTGTTAACTGTAGGCAGTGAAATTTTAGAGGCGACAATGAGTTATCGATGCAGATGGTTTGAGTACCTATGTTACCGACCATTATTACAAAAATATTATAATGACGATCCAAATATGAGACACGAGTCTGCGCCTAAACCAAGGTTAACGGATGCAGATTACAGAAAAGATTATTTATCAGATAAAATTGGTATTCAAAAAAGATTAGAATGGACTGAAGACAAGTTTTTTGTAACAACTGAAGAAGAGCCATTATTTGATGCAGCAGATGTTTTAAGATTTGGTAAAGATTTAGTAGTACAGCATGGATTTACTACTAATCTTAAAGGCATAGATTGGCTTAAAAGGCATTTCAAAGATCACAGAGTACACGCTGTAAATTTTCCAGGTGATCCTTATCCAATTCATATTGATGCAACCTTTACTCCTATTAAAGAAGGATTAATCATTAATAATCCTCAAAGAAGATTGCCAAAAGAACAAAGAAAATTATTTGAAAATAATGGATGGAAAATAATTGATAGTGCTCAGCCGGCACACAATGAACCACCTCCATTATGTTATTCTTCTACTTGGTTATCAATGAATGTATTGGTGCTTGATCCTAAAACAGTGTGTGTTGAAAAAAGTGAAGTATATCAAGCAGAACAATTAGATAAATTAGGAATGGAAGTAATCCCTGTTGATTTAAGAGAGGCATATGCATTTGGTGGAGGTCTCCATTGTTGTACAGCAGATGTTTACCGTGAAGGTGAACTTAAAGATTATTTTCCAAAACAATAATTATGGCAACAATTAAAACAAAAAGAGAGCGAGTTAAATTCGCCTCTGACAATGTCGCAGGAGCTTGTCCTGAAGTTTTAGATGCTTTAATGAAAGCTAACGAAGGAGATAGTGCACCCTATGGCAATGATGATTACTCTAAAGTTTTACAGGAAAAATTTTCTGAAATATTTGAAAAAGAAGTAATTGTTTATCCAACAGCATCAGGCACTGCCGCTAATGCTCTTGCATTATCAACTATGACACCTGTATTTGGTAATATTTATTGTCATAAACTAGCTCATATTAATACTGATGAATGTGGTGCTCCTGAGTTTTATACGGGTGGTGCTAAATTAATCCCTTTAACTGGCATTAATGGTAAAATTACTCCTGAAGAATTAGAAAAAAATATTAGTGGAACAGGTATTGTTCATCATACGCAACCCTCATCAGTAAGTATTACACAAGTATGTGAAACAGGTGAGGTTTATGAATTAGATGAAATTAAAAAAATAGCTGATGTAGCACACAAACATAAATTAAATATGCATATGGACGGTGCAAGATTTGCTAATGCGTTAGTTGCTCTTAATTGTACACCTGCAGAAATGACATGGAAGTCAGGAATAGATGTTCTATCTTTCGGTGCCACAAAAAATGGTTGTATCGCAGCAGAAGCAATTATTTTTTTCAAACCAGAGTTAGTGGGTAATATTTCTTTTTTAATGAAGCGAGCAGGGCACCTATTATCTAAAATGCGTTTTGTCTCTGCTCAATTAGATGCATACATTTCAAATGATGTATGGTTAAAAAATGCTAAACAAGCAAATGAAATGGGTAAAAAGTTAAGTGACGGTTTAGTGAAACACAATAGTATAAAACTTGCTTACCCAACACAAGCCAATGAAGTATTTGCAAAATTTCCAAGAGAAATGATTGAACACTTAAATTCACTTGGGTATAAAATGAATGAAGATGAGCTAGATGGCCAAGCAGTTCGTTTAGTTGCTGCATGGAATACTCAAAATTCAGATGTTGAGAGTTTTCTTGAAAGTATAAATCAATCTAAATAAACCTTAGAGAATGAGTTTAACTATTTCATCTCTATATTTTTCCCCAATTAAATCACTGTCTTTTCAAAATATTAAAAAAGCAACTATTAAAAAGCAAATTGGAATTTTACACGATAGAATTTTAGCATTTTCTAGAGGAGTGGATCTGACAAAGGCAAAACAAATAGAGCAAGATCCAACACAAAGAGAACTAATTAATTTTATGACTTTAAAAAATACACCTGCACTTAATAAATATAATTTTGAACTCAAAGATAATTGTATTTATTTATCAGAGGATACAAAAGAGATTATCTGCTCATCAATTGATAGTGAGGAGCAAAGACAAGAGCTTGCTAATAAAATTATTGAGCTTGAAAAAGATTTACCCCAGCCAAGTTATTTGCTTAAAAATGAGGCTTATCCCTTTTATGATACCACAAGTGGTGAAAGTGTGTCGAACACCATCTCACTGATAAATTTAAATAGCATTAAAGATTTTGAGTTAAAGATTAATCAAAAAATTGAGTTTGAGCGTTTTAGAGGAAATATTTATATCAAAGGTTTAAAAGCTTGGAAAGAAAGACAATGGCTTGGAAAAACTATTACAATTAATGGTACTCAATTTAAAGTCTTAAGACATATCCCGAGATGTTCAGCAACGAATTTGAGAATTAATTCAGATGAACAAGATATCAATCTACCTTTAACACTCAGAAGAAATTATAATCATATAGATATGGGGGTTTATTTGCTGCCCTTGGAGGATGGAGAAATTTTTGAAGGAAATGAAGTTTTTTTATCTTAACTTGGATTGTCTTTTAAAAAATTAATATAATCTACAACTTCATCATACTTAGTGTCTGGAATATCTTTATAACTTGCTTGAAATTTATTTTTTACACACAAGGCAACATGTGCGTAGGGGTTTCTGCCTTTAGGATGATTTGGATGACTGGGAAGTTGTCCTACCAAATAATCGCCAGCTTCCTGTATCATTTTCCAGAGTTTACTTGCGTTTTCTTTATCCAAGTTTAGTTTTGAGAGGTTTTGTCAATTTTAAAATTTTCTAAAGCTGAAGTAGTTACCTCTGAGTCTTGATTGTTATCTATCTCTTTTTTTGCAAATTCTCTTTCTTTAAACTTTTGTTCTTTTATTAATTCTTCTTGTAATTTTAATTTTTGTTCTTGGTCAAACTTTTCTTCCCATTCTTTCAATTTAATATTTTCAATTTTTTTCTTTAATTCCTCTTGCTCTCTTAATTCTTTTAAAAATTTTTCTTTTTTTCTTCTTTCCTTTAATTCTTTGTTTTTTTGTTCTTCTTCTCTAACTCTTAAATCTAATTCTTTTCTATTTTGCTCTTCTTCTTTAAGCTTGAGCTCTTTTTCTTTTACTCTGAGATCTTTGTCAATTTGACCCAAATCTTCATCTTTTTTAATTAGTCTTTTATTTTCTATTTTAATAGACTCTTCTTTAATTTTTAATTCTTTATCTTTTAAATTTAATTTATTATTTTCTTTTTCAAGTTTTTCTTTCAAAATTTTTAATTCTTTTTGTTCTTTTAAAATCTCATTTTTTTCTTGAAGTTTTTTTAACTTAATTTCTTTGATTTTTTTCTTTTCTAAGTTTTGTTTATATTTTGAATATGCATTACTTAAAGTATTGGTGGTAATAGAAGCTAGCTTTATTAAGCTAGACTTATTTTTTGAAGATTTAATTTTCTTTTTTTTTTTATTTTTTAAAGGCATATTTTAAAAAATTATTTGATCAAAGAAATTATTAATATTCAACTAGATTTATATTAATTTTTTTAAATACTGTCTAAAATGAGTTCAACCTATGATTGCTATTTTATGATTTTTAGTCTCTAAAGTTTACAAATTCTACAGGAAGACCAATATCAATTCCTCTAATGGCCGACATAGCTTCTTGAAGGTCATCTCTTTTTTTTCCTTCAACTCGTAGTTCTTCCCCTTGAATTTTGATTTGAATTTTAAGCTTTAGTTTTTTTATATCAGCTATAATTTTCTTAGCATTTTCTTGGTTAATACCCTCTTTAAGTTCACTAACCTGTCTAATAGATGAACCTGCTGCATTTTCTGAATTTTTTACAACAATTACTCTTGGATCTACTTTTCTTCTAATTAGATGAACTTGCAGCAATTCGTTAACTTGTTTTAACTTCAATTCGTCTGGAGCTAAAGTTGTGATTACTTGGTCCTTTCGCTCAATTGAGATATTAAGTCCTTTAAAATCAAACCGATTACCAATTTCTCTTAAGCAATTTGCTAAAGCATTATCAAATTCCTGGTGATTAATTTTACTGATTACATCAAATGAAGGCATAACTTTTTAATTGCTTATACAATAATGTATTTTTTAATTAGGGCAATCTCAATTAGCTCTATTTTAATGAAAGACAAATTATATCAATCAAAAAAGATCCAATTCTTGTTTTATCTCAAAAGTCACATAAATTAACATTATATGGAAAATTTAGTTAAAAAATTAGAAGAACAAATTAGCTTTCTCCAACACGAAATATCACAAATGAGTGAGGAGCTATACTCCCAGCAAAAAGAAATTAAAACTTTAAAACAGGAAATCTTAAATTTAAATAAAAGAATTAATGAGCTTAATGACGGATCAGACGCAAATATTATCACTGATAATAAAAAACCTCCTCATTACTAATTGAAAAAATAATGAATACAGAAGCCTATGACGTAATTATAGTTGGTGCAGGCGCTGCTGGCATGATGAGCGCTATAGAGGCTGGCAAAAGAGGTCGAAAAGTTCTTTTAGTGGATCACTCAAAAAAAATAGGAGAAAAAATTAGAATATCAGGAGGAGGGCGATGTAATTTTACCAACATTCATACAAAGCCTAATAAATTTATTTCTCAAAATCCAAAGTTTGTCATATCGGCATTAAATCAATATACACAAAATGATTTCATCAATTTAATTAAAAAACACAATATAAAATTTCATGAAAAGAAATTAGGACAATTGTTTTGCGATGAAAGTGCACAGCAAATTATTGATATGCTGTTGTTAGAATGTGAAAAAGCGAATGTAGTACTTAAAAAAGAAGTAATTGTTGACGATGTTGGAAAAAAAGATGAAGGGTACTTTATAACCACAAACTCCAATCAATACATTGCAAATTCCTTGATCATAGCAACGGGCGGTTTATCTATCCCCAAGATTGGTGCTAGTAACTTTGGTTATGAAGTGGCTAAGAAATTTGATCTAGATATTGTTGAGACATTACCAGCGCTAGTTCCTTTAACGTTTAGTGAAAAAATTCTTGCTAAATGTAAAGAGCTTGCAGGCTTATCAGTTGAAGCTGTGGTTTCGTTTAAAAAGACATTTTTTGAAGAGGGCATGTTATTTACTCACAGAGGTTTAAGTGGACCCTCTGTATTGCAAATCTCTTCATATTGGAAATTAGGAGATAATATTAATATAAATTTAGCCCCAAAATTAAATCTATTTCAATCATTAGAGAGCAAGAAAAAATTGGAACCAAAAAAAGATATAAATTTAATCATTTCTGAAATTTTACCAAAACGTCTTGCACAAATAATATGTAAAGAGAATGAAGTTAGTGGTAATATTTGTGAATTATCTTCAAAAAAAATTAAACAATTAAGTGATGCTATAAATTCATGGGCAATTAATCCCACTGGTTCAGAAGGATACAGAACAGCAGAAGTTACCTTGGGAGGTGTAAATACTAATGAATTATCTTCAAAGACAATGATGGTTAAGAAACATTCAGGTTTATTCTTTATTGGAGAAGTGGTTGATGTTACTGGTCATTTAGGAGGTTATAATTTTCAATGGGCTTGGTCATCTGGATTTGTTGCTGGGCAATACGCCTAAATAATCTTATTTAAAAATTAGTAACTTGTGTATCTTCAGTTTTTTTAGGTTCATCTATATCTTCTGTACTAGGACTTAATTCTATTCCAACTGGTGTAATAGTTGATGGCATTGCAACGAACTGAGAGTCAGGATTCTCAATAACTTTTCTTATTGTGTTTCTATACAAGCCAAATAAACCAATAAGTATATGAAAAAATATTATAAAAACAAAAAATCCATTTAATCCAACAATATTCATAAAAATTGAACATAAAAACGGACCACTCATAGCGCCCATACCAAACGTAAATTGTAAACTAGCACCCGCTGCAACAAATTGTTCTTTAGGGATAAAGTCATTGGTGTGAGCGAGAATTAAAGAAAACATTGGCAAACTACAAAATGAAAATAAAATTAAGGATAAATAAAACCAAGTTTTATTAGTCGCTAATTCTCCAGGTAAATACATTTGTCTTGAAGCTAGAATTGCACAAAGCGCAAAAAAAGCTGCTCCAAAAGTTGAATAGATGATTACTTTTCTTCTATCAAACATGTCAGAAATTTTACCTATGGGCCATTGAGATACGGCACCAGAAATAGCTAATAAAAAAGTTACAACAGAAATTTGAAAAATTGTAAAATTCATTGATGCTGCGTACACTGCAAGTAATGTAAATAAAGCTGATTGAATGGTTCCATAAAAAAATGAACTAACCATTCCAAAGGGAGATGCAGCATAAACATCTTTTAAACTCATTCCTTTAACTTTTTTAAAGGTGGGGGGCTTCTTTTTAGTTAGTAAAATTGGTACCAGTGCAGCTGATGTAAGTACAGAAATTAAAATAAATGGCTCAAATTTAATTGGATCACTAAAATTTAAAAGAAACATACCAATTCCCATGGCACCATATAAAATAACCATATAGATAGAGAGAATACTACCTCTATTTTTATTAGTCGCTCTATCGTTTAACCAACTTTCAGTTACAGTATAAATTGAGACCATGCTTATTCCAGTGAGTACTCTTAAAATAAACCAGATATAGGGATTAACAAAAATTGAATGCATTAAAACAATAAGTGATGCAATAGATGCAAATGCTGCAAATACTCTAATGTGTCCTACGCTTGCTACAATATTGGGTATAATTTTTGCACCAATGAAATATCCAACAAAATAGCCTGACATCATAAAGCCAGTTGCCATTAAACTAAATTCTTCTGCAACCGCTCTAACGCCTAGCAGAGAGCCTTGAAACCCATAGGCCATCATTAGAAAACCCATGCCCGTAAAAAGTGCCCAAGAATTCTTTAATACTTTATTCATAAATTTGACCGTACATATTTCCCATGTACTTTTAAATCAAGTCTTAAATGTGATTTTATTATGAGTTTTTTAGCTTGATAAATGAGTGAATAGCTATGGCTGTTATGATCACAACTCCACCTTGGATCGTCTCAAGGCTTGGTTGCTCTTTAATAATCAGCCATACCCAAATAGGGCCTATAATGGTCTCAAGTAAGAAAAATAAATTAACCTCAGCCGCAGGTATAAATCTTGGAGCAATCGTAACCAGCACAAAAGGGATTGCCACACATAAAATACACATTAAAGGTACTATAATTTGATCATTGCCAACTAGAGCAAAGGTTTCGATAAACATTAGAGCAAATAAAGCCACAATTAACTTACCAACTACTGCCGCAGGTATTAAATTTTTATCTTTTGCAGCTCTAATAGTAACTGCGCCAACTGCCAATCCTAGAGCAGTTATAAGACCTAAAATATCGCCAAAAATATTACCCAACTGAATAGAGTCGTAAAATATATAAATTGCAGCCATAAAGGTTACAAAAATTGCAATCCAAGTTTTACGATCAGGCATTTCTTTTAAAAAAATACCTCCTAAGACTGCAGATAACATGGGTGCCATTGCAATCATGACTAAAGTATTAGCAACATTAGTATTTTGTATAGAGACCACAAAGGTAATATTGGTAACGGAGAATGTCGCTATGTAAAGTAAACCATAATAACCACTAGCAAAAAGCATTTTAAAAAAGTTAATTCTATAGATTATTAACATTCCTAAAAAAACAGTAACAAAAGGAATTAAGCCTCGATAAAATACTAAGCCCCAAGTATCAACATTAGAAAGCCGAATAAATAAGCTATCGGGGGTGATAAACATTACTGCAACAAATGCAAGTAATGAACCTTTTTGTTGATCAGTTAAATTTTTCAAGCTTTTAATCCTTTCCAAAAAACTTTAGCAAGATTTATATTGGTTAGGTCATAATAAGTTTTTAAACCTGTTGGAGAAGTTACATTAATATCTCCATTTAATTTTTGATCGATAAAATCAATACCAGAAAAATAGACATTATTTTTCTTAAGGTCTTTTGCAATTATAGTTGAAATTTTCTTTTCAATCTGTGTTAGTTTAATTGAAATAGGAACTGCACCTTTGCTCATATTACTTAAGAACGAGCCTTTTTTAGGAACTCTAGAAATGGCACCAGAAATTTTACCATTGATAATAAAAACTCTTTTGTCACCAAACTTAATTTTAGATAAAAATTTTTGACACATAATATGCCCGTGTTTTTTTATAAAATTTTCAACCAATTTTTTATTAAGCTTACCCTTGATAAGATGAATATCATTTCCACTAAAACTATGTATGGGTTTAATAATCATTTCTTTATATTTTTTAAAAAATTTATAAACTTCCTGAAGGTCTCTAGTAAAAATAGTTGCTGGCATAAATTTTTGAAATTTTGCTGAATATAATTTTTCAGAAACATTTCTAACTGACGTTGGATTATTAATAACCTTAACTTTATTTTTTATTTTATCCAAGATGTAGGTTGTAGAGATGTATTCTAAGTTAAAAGGAGGGTCTTGACGTATTAAGATATATTTACACTTTGAAAGATCTAAAGTTTGTTTACTTTTAATCTTAAAAAAATTTTTATTTGTATAATTAAATTCTATAAAAAAACCTTTAGCTAAAACCTTATCATTGATAATAGATAGATCCTTAGGGTCATAATGGAATATCTTATAATTTAATCTTTGAGCCTCTACCGCTAAAAATACACTTGTATCACTTTTTGGATTTAATTTTGAGGGATGGTTAGCTTGAATACCAACTATTTTACTTGTCATATAAGTCATTTAAATTTTCATTTTTAGAAAATTTATTTATCATATGATCTGCGTTTGTTGTCTTATTATCAATTAATTTATCTAGGTGATTTAAAAATTTCACTTCACTTTCTCCAGATTTACTTAAAACATCTCTTGTTTTAAGACCTTTTTTAGAAATCCCAAGTAAAATTGAAGACCAGTAAAGTAAATCTTTACCCATTAATTCTGTATTAAAACCTTTTTTTGGAGCCTCAAGGTAGGCATTAATAATTTTGTTTTTATCCCACTTAGAAATTAAATCATATGCTTCATCTAAATTACCATACAAAATTCCAGTGTTAAAAGCTGGACCTGAACATAAGCAGTCCCACCCACAAGTATCCATTGATCTTAATTCAATATATTTTTTTAATCTATTTTCAGTAAAGATTGTACTCAAGTGTGTTGTTAGATCATCTTCAGTAGGAACTCTGTTATTGATCTCTTTAATTTTGCCATCCATAAAATCTTGAAAGGAATAATTGTTTCCAGATAAGTACTCTTTATTTTCTTGAATAAATAAAAGAGGAAAATTTATTGCAAAGTCAGCATATTTTTCAAAGTCCATGTTATCAAAAAAAACTTTAGGCAATCCACCTCTAGAGGTCTCTTGCCAAACTTTTGATCTATAAGACATGTAACCACTATTTTTTTTTTCAACAATGGATGAGTTTGCAAAAAGGGCAATAGATATAGGAACTATTGAATTTATAACCTTAAATTTTTTAATAAAATCTTTTTCTGAATCGTAATCTAGATTTAACTGAGTACCACAAGTTCTATACATCATATCTAAACTTAAGGGCCCACCATTTGGCATATCATTAGTCATTACTATATATCTTTGTTTTGGATTGTTTGGCACTTCTGCTCGTGTTGATATTGGATCAAAACCTGAGCTTACAATTTTTAAATCAAATTTTTTAGTAACCTGTTGTAATTCAAATAAATAGTCATGAGATTCTGCACAAGCCTCATGAATGTTATTAAGTTTATCACCTGATAGCTCAATTTGATTTCCAGGCTCAAGAGTAATACTTTTTCCTTGTTTTTGAAGTCCAATAATATTTTGCTTTTCCATAATAGGCTGCCAGCCAAATTCAGTTAAAGCTGAAAACATTTTAAGTATAGTGGGGTAGTCGATACGTTTATTTGTTTTTTGATCAAATAAAAATTTTTCATGTTCAATTCCGATTTTAAAGTTCTTAACCTCTTTAATACCGGACTTGAAATAATTAATGATATTTTCTTTATGAGTGATCATATTTTATATATAGAAATTTAATTATTTGATGCTGTGCTTAAAAGAGATAGTTGTGTAATTTTATCATCACCTAAGATATCGATTGGTTTAACAGGATATTCACCTGTAAAATAATGATCTGTAAGTTGTGGATAAATTTCGTCTCTTTTTTCAAATCCCATCGCTCTATACAAACCTTCAATTGATAAAAAGTCTAAAGATTTAGCACCAATGAATTCACAAATTTCATCATTAGTTTTATTAGCCGCTAATAATTCTTTTTTAGTTGGAGTATCGACCCCATAAAAATCAGGATATTTAATTTCTGGGCAAGCAATTTTTACATGAACTTCTTTAGCTCCCGCATCATATAACATCTTAACAATTTTGTGAGAGGTCGTTCCTCTTACTAACGAGTCGTCTATTAAAATAATTCTTTTGTCTTTAATCGTAGATTGATTAGCATTTAATTTTAATTTAACCCCAAGACTTCTAATTTTTTGACTAGGTTCAATAAAAGTTCTACCAACATAATGATTTCTAATTAAGCCTAATTCAAAATTTATCCCTAAATGTTGAGCAAACCCAAGAGCTGCTGAATTTCCAGAATCTGGAACAGGCACTACTATATCTGCTTCAATTTTATTTTCTTTTGCAAGTTCAATACCAAACTTTTTTCTATACTCATAAGCCGATTTACCATTTAGTAAACTATCTGGCCTTGCAAAATAAATATATTCAAAAACACAAGGGCGAACTTTTCTAGGAGGAAAAGGCTTAATACTTTTTAATTCGTTTTCTTCAACATAAACCACTTCACCATTTTCAACATCTCTAATATATTTTGCGCCAATAATATCTAGCGCACAAGTTTCAGATGCAAATACAAAACTATTCTTAATTTTACCAATCACTAATGGTCTTATTCCATGAGGATCCCTAACACCGATTAAAGTATTTTGGGTAAGCATAACTAAAGCATAACCACCTTGAATTTGAAAAATTGCGTCAATAATTTTATCAATAGTTTTATTACGCTTTGATTTTGCAATGAGTTGAACAATAGTTTCAGTATCAGATGTCGTATGAAAAATTGCACCATCTTCAACCAATTTATTTCTTAGGGTAATGGAGTTGGTTAAATTTCCATTATGCGCAACACCTATGCCTCCTGCATTAGTGTCAGCAAAGAAAGGCTGAATATTTCTTAAAGTGTTTTCACCAGTTGTACTGTATCGATTATGACCAATAGCATAGTTACCAGGTAGACTATTTAATACTTTTTCTTTATTGAAATTATCACCCACCAAACCAAATCTTTTTTCAGAATGATATTTTTTGCCATCAAAAGTGACAATTCCACAACCTTCTTGACCTCTGTGCTGTAGAGCATGTAAGCCTAAGGCAGTAAGTGCAGCAGAATCTTCACTATTGCTGACACCAAAAACTCCACACTCTTCTTTTAATTTTGGATTATATATCTTCAATTTTTTCTTTAGAATTTTGGTAACTTTTTTCATTTGGAAATTCTTTTACTAGATAATTACTACCTTTTTCAATGTATGGAAAGGTGTATGATTTATCAATGTTAATTGGCCATTTGTTATAATTATAAACAATATCTATGGCTGTGAATAAGCAAACACAGATTATATAGCTTCTAATAAAACCAAAAAATAAACCAAAAATAGAATCGAGTCTTCCTAGTCCAACAAACTTAATAGTTTTACTGATTGTTCTATTGGCAATTAAGATAATGAATATAACCAAAACAAAAATAACAACTCCAAGGGTTACATCAAGCACATACTCACTATCAATTATGTTTTTAAAATAGGGTTTAATTCTTGGAAATAAGATTAAAGTGACCACATAAGCCAATAACCATTTTGAAGCTGACAACAAACTTAAAACAAAACCCTTACCGTAACATTTGATGACAGACATTATTGTTATAATCAAATAGATGAGATCAATTAAAGAGATTGTTTCATAAAAATCTTTTAAAACATCCACCATAACTGTTTTATTTTCCGAAAGGTTTACTAATTAGTAGAAGAGAAGGAAGTAGGGTTAAAACAGAAATCATTGCTAGCAACATGGCTATGCCAGTAAATACACCAAAATAAATTGTGGGTATAAATTTAGAGAAAACTAAAATTGAAAAACCAAATACTATTGTAATTGAAGTATTGAGTATTGCAACTCCGACAGTTGAGTGACAAGTTTTAAGTGTTTTATTGTAATCGTTAGTTTTAGTAAACTCTTCCTTAAATCTGTAGATATAATGAATGCTATTATCGACAGCAATACCAATGGTAATGGCTGCGATAGTGATAGTCATCATATCAAGAGGTATTCCAAGTAGCCCTATAATTCCTAAGATAAAAAAAGCTGCAATAAAGTTTGGCACAACTCCAATTAAAGATAATTTAACATTTTTAAACAAGATTAAAAACATTATAAAAATTCCAGTCATTACTAATCCCAAAGTTAGTATTTGAGATTTAAATAAGCTTTGTAATAAATTGTTAAATAAAATTAGCACACCACCTAGTTTAAATTCCTCTTTACTTAATTTTAATTCATTTTCTAAATCATAATTAATTTTATTTATTAAATCATTTCGTCTTAATCCTTCTTGAGAGTCGATAATTCTTAAGCTTATTCTTGCTTCATTATCTTTAATTGAAATATATGGATCTATAATCTCTTTTTTAATACCTTCTGGGATCTTAGAATATAAAACACCCATCTCTAAAGTTCCTAATGGCTTATTATTATTAAGCTGGGTTGCAACTTCGATAATGGAACTAAAAGATAAAACCTTACCGATTGCGGGTAAACTATCTAAATAATTATGAACAGACTGAATTTTATCGATTTTATCTTTAGTAAACCAATATTTTTCATCATCTTGACTTTCTTCATCATCCCAACTTTCAAATTCATCATCCTCACTTGATTTTTCTTCTATTGGTTTAGGAAATTTTAAGATTACCTCCAAAGGTGTGGTGCCACCTAATTTTTCATCAATTAGTTTCATGCCCTTATAAATTTCAGTGTTCTTATTAAAATAATTTATAAAACTATTTTCAACCTCAAGACGGCTTATACCAAGGACACTTGCAATTAAAATAAAACCAGTAATTACAAAAATAATACTTTTATTATTAATAGATATTTTTCCAAGGAAGGCAGTAATCTTTGAACCTTCATCTTCTTTAATACTAATATTATTATCAGACATGAAGTTAAGAAGTGTTGGCAGCAACGTAAAGGTTATAATAAATGAAGTGATCAAACCAAAGGTCATCATCCATCCAAAATCTATAATAGGTTTTATGCCACTAAATATTAATGAAAGGAAAGCACATATTGTAGTTAACACGGTATAGATAATTGGCCAAAACATTTTGCCAGTGGTCATTGAGATAATCTTAAAATTATCTAAATTTGGAAAATCATTCTTTAGCTGTAGAAAACGAGTACTCATATGAATATTCATTGCCATAGTTAAGATCAACATCAGTGCAATAAAGTTTGATGATATAACAGTTACTTTCCAACCAAGTAGACCAAGCAATCCAGTCATAATCAATACAGAAAAGAAACAGCTACTAATTGGAACAATGATCCAAATTAATTTTCTAAAAACAAACCAGAGTGTTGCGATGATAAACAATAGAACTCCTAGGCCAAATACAATAATATCACTTTTGATAAATGACATCATATCATCGGCAATCATAGGGATACCACCTAAGTAGATCTTACCTATATCTTCATAGCTTTTGATAATCTCTCTTATTTCAGTAATGTTTTCATGATTTTTCTTCTTTAAAGTGTCTTTATAAATTTCTATTTCTTCATCAGTTTTATTTTCTAAATCTTTTAAATCATTCTTTTTGATATAAACAATTATTCCACTAGTATTACCATCTTCACTGATAACAAAATTTCTAAAGACAGGGCTGTTTAGTATTTCTTTAAATCCCCGTTCAGTATCAACACCCTCATCTTTTAGAGTTGTAAAACTTTCCAATCTTTCT
Organism: uncultured Candidatus Pelagibacter sp.; assembly: GCA_943789075.1. Classification (GTDB taxonomy): domain Bacteria; phylum Pseudomonadota; class Alphaproteobacteria; order Pelagibacterales; family Pelagibacteraceae; genus Pelagibacter. Next base: position 43,823 of record CALSSS010000003.1, read on the forward strand.
TGTAGAGGTGCTTCTGAATTATTTAATAAAGGAATATCTAGCAAGGTTACTACACTATGTACCCAGTCTAGGCTTTGAATTTTATATTTAAGACTTAAAAGATTATTAATTGAAGACTCTGTAACCATTCCTTCATTAGGAGAGTAGGTTAGAACTAAAAATTCTTTAGAGCCATATCGTTCAGTAATTTCTTGTAAATATTTAAGATCAGGATCTCCTTCAATTAAAAGGGTTTCAGATGAAGCATCTAATCTAAAATCTTTTGAAAAATAACCAAAACTTAGCAACGTTATTATAAGCAATACAAAAATTGATTTTGGATTCTTTAATATAGTGTTTTGGTATAAATGAGATAGCATTTAAGACTAATATATTTGATATTAGTTACTTTGAGTATCTTTAAATTTAGTAAACATTGCCTCAAATTCTACCATGATATTACCTGTTGGCCCGTGTCTTTGTTTTCCAATAATAAGTTCGGCTAAATTTGATACTTCATTCATTTTAGCTTGCCATTCTGCATGCTCAACGGTTGCTGGTCTTGGCTCTTTTCTTTCCAGATAATAAGCTTCTCTATAGACAAACATTACCACATCCGCATCTTGTTCAATTGATCCTGATTCTCTTAAATCTGATAATTGAGGTTTGTGGTCATCTCTTTGTTCAACAGCTCTTGAAAGCTGTGATAGAGCAATAACTGGAAGTTTAAGTTCTTTTGCCATTGCCTTAAGTCCTTGGGTGATTTCAGAAATTTCCTGAACTCTACCGTCTCTATTTCCAGAAGATCCTCTCATTAATTGAATGTAATCAACTACAATTAAATCTAGACCAAATAATCTTTTAATTCTTCTTGCTCTATTACTCATTGCAGCAATACTAATTGCTGGAGTTTCATCTATATAAAGAGGTAACTCAGCTATGTTTTTTGATGTTTCAATAAATTTATCAAACTGTTCATCTGATATTCTTCCACGTCTTATATCATTTGATTTAATTCTTGATTGCTCTGCTAGAATTCTAGTTGATAACTGCTCTGAAGACATCTCTAGAGAAAAAAATGCTACTGATGATTTCTTTCCAGCTTCTTGTAATTTTTGAGCAGCATTGAAAGCTATATTGGTTGCAAGTGCGGTTTTACCCATTGAAGGTCTTCCAGCAATAATTATTAAATCAGAATTATGTAATCCACCTAACCTATCATCTAAATCTCGAAGACCTGTTGGCACTCCAACAATTCCTTCATCATTTTTATAAGCAGCAGAGGCCATTTCAATGGTTTGCTTCATTGCTTCATCAAATTTAATTAAAGATGAGTTGAACGAACCTTTTTCAGCTAAATCAAATAATAATCTTTCTGAGTTTTCAATTATGTTTTGACCATTAGTATTAAGGTCATTTATTTTTGCAGCATCAATTGTATTTTCAGAAATTTTAATTAATTCACGCCTGACGAACATGTCATAAATAATTCTTGAATACTCAATCGCTTGTCTTGAAGATGTTGAAAATTTTGTAACTTTAACTAAGTATTCAGGTACATTAATTTCATCTTTTTCATTTTCAAAATAATTCTTTAAGGTGATAGGGTTTGCGAGCATCCCTTTGTAAATAAGACTTTCGATTGCAGAAAATATTTTCTGATGCATTGGATCATAAAAATTAATACTTGAAACTACTGTATTAATTTCATCAAATATTTCATTCGACACCAAAATAGATCCGATAACTGATTGCTCAGCTTCGATGTTGTTTGGTAGCTCTTTGAAGGTATCTTTGACGATGCTTAGATTATTTTCCATGGATAAATCTTATCTGAAAAACGATTTTAAAAAATAACAAATATATGCTGGGGAAAAAATTGTATAATTACTGAATATTTTCTGCTGTAACTACATTAATTGTAATTTCAGAATCCACTTGTGAGTGTAAAATAATTTTTACTTTAAATTTACCAAGTGATTTAATTTCAGTTACGGGTTGTATCATTGATGGTTTAATATCTAATTTGTCGCTCTCTAATAATATTTTAGAAATTTCAGTTGGTTTAACTGAACCATAAAGCTCTTTGTTTTCTGTACTCAATTTCTTAATTTCATACTCTTTACCATTTATTTGTTCTGAAATTTTTTGAGCTTCTTTCTTTTTCTCAGCATCTTTTTTACCTAGCTCAGTTTTAATTTTTTCAACTTCAGCAATGTTTTCTTTTGAAGCGTATAAAGCTTTTTTATTTGAGATAAGAAAATTTCTAGCAAAACCTCTTTTAACATCTATGATTTCACCAATAGATCCAATTCTTCTAAGATTTTCTAAAAGAATAACTTTCATCTAAATTAACGCTAAATTTCTAGCTCTCTTGATAGACAGTGAAAGCTCTCTCTGTTTTTTTTGAGAAACGTTGGTAATTCTTGATGGTAAAATTTTGCCATTTTCAGACATGTATTTTTTTAATAACCTTATGTTCTTATAATCAACCACTGGAGCACCTTTTACCGATAGTGGGCAAGATTTTTTAAATTTATATTTGTTTGGCTGAAAAATACTTAGTTTTGCAAAGTTACTTTGACTTCCTTTTTTTTTATTTCCAGCTCTTTTTTTTGATGGCATAATTAGTTCTTATTAAAATCTTTTTTGTATTCTTTTTTTTCGTATTCATCTTTTTTTGAGAAATATTTAGCTTCTAAGTCAAATTTTTTAACTTTAACCGTCATATATCTTAAAAGGTTTTTATCAATTGCTTCATTCTTCTCTAATTCTTCTATAATTTTACCAGCACCTTTAATTTTAAAGTGCATGTAGATACCTTTTTTATTTTTTTTGATCTCATATGCTAGGTTTAGCAATCCCCAATCTTCAGTTTGTACAATCTCACCCTCATTTTTTTCAATTATTTTAGAGTATTTCTCAGTTAATGACTTAACTTGAGTAGGGCTAGTGTCTTGTCTTGCTACTATAGTGTGTTCGTATAAATTCATATTTGTTCTTTAATAAAAAGTGAGGATATACTATTATAATTATTGAATTACAACACTTAAAACCATAATAAACTTTAGATATTTAAATGTTTTCTGTTATATTTCCAGGCCAAGGCTCTCAATTAGTAGGAATGGGCAAAGACTTACATGATAAGCATAGTCTAGTTCAAGATTTATTTAAAGAAGCAGATGACACCCTTGGATTTTCCATATCAAAACTTGTTTTAGAGGGTCCAAAGGAAGATTTGGATCTAACAGAGAATACTCAACCAGCAATATTTCTTGTTAGCTATTCTATATTTAAACTTATTAAGGAAGAATTTAAAATAGACTTAAATAAAGCAAGTTTTTTTGCAGGACACTCATTAGGAGAGTATTCAGCCTTAACTTCTGCTGGATCATTATCATTTTCAGACACATTAAGAATATTAAAGATCAGAGGAAATGCTATGCAAAGCTCTGTACCAAAAGGTGTGGGCGGAATGGTTGCGGTTTTAGGTTCTGAAATTGAGACAATAGAAAAAATTATTACAGATAATAAAGATAAGTATGAGTGTTACATAGCAAATGACAATTCTATGGGGCAGATAGTGCTAAGTGGTAAGATAGATGATTTAGAAAAAATGATGGGTGATTTAAAAGCTGCAAATATAAAAAATATAAAACTTCCAGTTAGTGCACCATTTCATTGTAAATTAATGAGCAAAGCAACTCTTGGTAATGAATGAGGAAATAGCAAAATTGAATTTTAAAGAACCAGAAAATAAACTGATTTCAAATGTAACTGGTAAAGAAATATCAGATTCTAATGAATTAAAAGATTTATTGGTAAAACAAATTGAAAGTAGAGTTAGATGGCGTGAAAGCGTTTTATTGATGATTGAAAAAGGAGTTACTCAATTTATAGAGATAGGCCCAGGTAAAGTTTTGTCAGGTTTAGTAAAAAGAATTGATAAAAATGTTAAAGTTAGTGCAATAAATAGTGAAGAAGATATAAAGTTAATAAATATAAATGAGTAGTTTAAAAGATAAAAATTTTATAGTCACAGGTGCCTCAGGTGGAATAGGAAATTCCATTGCTGAAAAACTACATGAGCAAGGTGCAAATGTTTTAGCAACAGGAACAAGAATTGAAAAATTAGAAGAACTAGCAAAAAAATTTAATGGCATTAAAACTCTCAAGTTTGATATTTCTCAACACGAAAAAATTGAAGAATTCATTAATGAAGCTACTGAAAAATTAGGTGGTTCACTTGATGGTATTATAAATAATGCTGGAATTACAAAAGATAATTTAACAATAAGAATGAGCTTGGAAGAGTGGACAAAAGTAATAGATATAAATTTAACTTCTACTTTTTTAATGTGCAAATATTCTATTAAAAAAATGCTTAAGAATAAGTCTGGAAAAATTGTTAACATAACTTCTGTTGTGGGTCACACAGGAAACGTAGGTCAGGCTAATTACACAGCATCTAAAGCAGGAATCGTTGCAATGTCTAAAAGCTTAGCAATTGAGTATGCTAAAAAGAATATTAATATTAATTGTATCTCTCCTGGCTTTATAAGTACTGCCATGACAGATCAAATAGATGAAAAATATAAAGAGGCAATTATTGCTAAAATTCCATCTAATAAACTAGGTAAGCCCGAAGATATTGCTAATGCTGTTATATTCTTAAGTTCAGATCAATCTGACTATATTAATGGTGAAACTATACATGTAAATGGAGGCATGTATTTGGGTTGACAAAATCCCTTTTTAAACTATTAACGAAATATAACAAAAAGGATCAATATGTCAGAAGATATTTCAAGCAAAGTTAAAAAAATTGTAGCAGACCATTTAGGAATAGATGAAGCAAAAGTTCAAGACGACTCTAGCTTTATTGATGACCTTGGAGCTGATAGCTTAGATACAGTTGAATTAGTTATGGCTTTCGAAGAAGAATTTGGTTCAGAAATTTCAGATAGTGAAGCTGAAAAAATTCTAACCGTTGGTGATGCTGTTAAATTTATTGAAGGCAAAGCTAACTAAAAATTTAAATGTCCAAAAAAAAAGATGGGATAATGGTGATTTTATCATCCCCATCTGGGGCAGGTAAAACTACATTAGTAAAACTTCTCTCTCAAAATAAAAACTTTCATATATCGGTATCTCATACCACCAGAAAACCAAGAACTAATGAAATTGCAGATAAAGATTATTATTTTGTTAATCATGAAAAGTTTGAAACCTTAATTAAAAACGAAGAATTTTTAGAATACGCAAAAGTATTTAATCACCTTTACGGAACTACAAGAACACCTGTAATTGAAAAGTTAGAAAAAAGTGAAAATGTAATATTTGATATTGATTGGCAGGGTGCTGATCAAATTAAGAATAAAAAGCTAAACTATAAATTAATTACCTTCTTTATTTTACCTCCTAGTAAGGAGGTTTTATTTGAAAGACTGTCTAATAGGCATACCCAAGATAAATTAATTGTAGAAGAGAGAATGAAAGAGTTTACTAGAGATGTTTTACATTGGATTAATTATGATTATGTGATCATCAATGATAATCTTGAAGAATGTTATTCAAAAATCAGTAATTTAATTGATGCTGAAGTTAACAATGGCTCAAAAGATTACGATAAAGAGTACATAAGAAAACACGTAGAAAAATTAACGTTTTAGATCCTCATATTCTTTTGTCAGCTTAAAGTAAATTTCAGGTTCAAGGTTTTGTGGTCTTAGATTAAGATCAATATTGAATTTACTAGCAACTTCTTTAGCATTATTAAATATTTGGTTAAAAGGTTTTTTTAACATTTTTCTTCTTTGACTAAAAAAAACTCTAGTAATCATTTCAAGATTTTTAGCATCTTTTAATTCAAAAGAATTTTCTTTAGGAGTAAACAATAAAAGAGAACTATCTATTTTTGGACGAGGAGAAAAACTTTGAGGTTTTATATCTATTATTTTTTTAACATTTAGCTTCCAATTAGTTAGAATGGAAAGACGTCCATATTTTGAATTATTAGACTCAGCAATAATTCTATCAGCTACTTCCTTTTGAAACATTAGTAGTAAGCTTTCAAACCAAAATTTTTTATTAATGTTTATGATCCACTTAGAAAGTATCTCTGTTGAGATATTATAAGGCAGGTTACCAAATACTACTAATTTTTGTTCAGTAATTTCATTTTCTGAAACTCTTTAAAACATCATCATTTATAATTTCTATCTGATTAGCAAACTTTTCTTTTAAAATTAAAGAGAGCTCGTCATCTTTTTCTATAACAAAAACTTTTTTTGGATTTTTTTTTAAAATGTAACTTGTTAAATTCCCACTTCCAGGACCTATTTCTAAAATTTCTTTATCAGCAATTTTTACTATAGACACAATTTTCTCAAGAACCTCTCTATCTATAAGAAAATTCTGTCCAAGGCTTTTTTTAGCTTTGATATACACTTAATTGTCTAAAAATTTAATTGCTTGGACTAAACTTTGAGGGTTAGATCTATTTTTACCTATCATTTTTGTCGTTAGGTCCATGATCAGGTGACAATTCGAATAAAAGGCAACCCTAAGAGTAATATTAATTGCGTCAAATCCAAATAAAGTCTTCAGGGGAGTTAAGTACTTGATCATGGTACATACCAATCACATACATCATACTTTTTTTGAAACGTCTTTAATAAATATAGTGTCAGCTGGAAAAGGTCCATCAATCAGTTAATTTTTCTTTCTTCTTAAGTATTTAATAGCAGGCTTAATTATTCTTTCTTCTTCACTGAGTTTTATAATTACTTTCACAATGAGGGTTCAGTCCAGTAATTGCAATTTTTGGTTTCTTCTTTAATTTTTTTTTATAAAATTCATTAATTAGAAGTACAAGATCAATTATTTTATTCTTTGTAATCTGATTTGTGTACTTCTTTAAGAGCTATGTGAGTAGTTAGAGGACTGACAGATAGCCTCTTGTTATAAATTAACATGGCAAATTTATTTTTTTTAACTTCAGTTTTATTTGCGAAGAATTCAGTCATACCAAAAAATTTATCTTTTAAAAAAGTTTTTTTTGATATTGGTCCATTTATTAATCCTATAAATTTATTTGTTTTCAAAAGAGTCTAAAGCAATATCAAAACAATTTTTAATATAAAGTTAGAGCTTTCAGAGATTTTATCAAATACTTCTTTTAAATTTATAATCTACGTTTATAATATTTAATTCTTTATTAGTTAATAAATTTAATACAATTTTTTTTGTATCAATTAAATTAATCTTAAAATTAAATCTTAACTTTTTCATTTGCTGTGCAACTAAATTTTTTGAAGCTATCAATATAATAGGTCTTTTAAAATTATTTTTTTTTAAAGATTTAAAAAAAATTTCTAAAAATATACTGTTGGGTTCTCCAGCTACTATTAGAATAGCTTTATTTTTCATTTATAAAATCTGTTGTTCAATTTTCTTAAAATGAATTATTGAAAATTCATTAAATTGTCTATTTTTTTCACTAATTATCATTTTCTTAAGTTCTTCATCAACATTGAATTCTTGCTCTTCTTTTTTAATATCATTTAAATAGATAATTAAAAAACCAGATGCTATTTTTATTGGTTGTGTAAATTGTCCAATAGATAGCTTATTCAACACATTGTAAATTGTATCTGAAATTTCATTTTTATTCACCCAACCTATTTCTCCACCATTTTTAGATGAATCTGAGATACTATAAATTGATGCCGCAGTTTCAAAAGAATTTTCCTCTATAGTTTTCTTTATATTTCTTAATATTTCTTGATACTCTTTATCATCTTTAGATTGAAATAGAATTTCTGATATTAAATATCTATTCTGTGTTTGTGGTTGACTTAAATTTTTTTCTAGTTCTTTTTTCAATCTTAGCTCATCCAAATTAATAAATTGATTAAACTTTTCAAAAATTAATCTATTCCAAGCCTTTTCTATTGCAAGTTTTGCAGAAATTATTTCAATACTTAGATCAAAATTTGATAAATACTTATTAAATTCATTTTCATTAGCAATGTTTAATCTATTGTAAATATTTTCAATCAATAAACTTAACTCAGGATCTTTATAATTTATATTATAATACTTTAATATTTCTTTTTCTTTAATTTCTTCTCTAACCAATGACTCTTTTGCTATTTCATAAATTTGTTTTTTTGGCAAATTATTCAATGATGGATTTAAAGCCAATAAATAATTAATCTCTTTTTGTATATCAAAATTAGTAATAACTTTATTATCAATACTAACAACAATTTCATATCTGTCTTCAGCAATTAAAGTAGAAGATAGAAGGTTAATTATTGCCACGAATATAAAAATTTTTTTAATCATTATTTTGAAAAGCTAGGTGTATTTAATGAGCCAAAAGGAATTATTGTTAAAGAAAAAAACAGCTCTTCATTTGGTTTTAAATCTCTATCAGTATAATAATCTTTATTATATTCTAGAGAAGCTACTAAACAGTCATTTTCATATTGATATATTATATTATAAAACTCTTTAAGATCTGTTTCTTTATTTCTTCTTTCACGAAATAATATTTTACTGTTATTGTCTAGAGCTAAACTAGTTTCATTCGAAAGATAGCTGGTACTACCCATTGTATTATTTTCTTCCAAAAACTCAAAAGAAGTTACAAAATTGTTGATAGAAAAAGTTGATTTAATCATGTTGTAATTTAAAGTTTTAAAATTATCATCTAAAGCAAAATTATACTCAAAGTCTAAGTACTGATTGGCATTAAGTTTAACATCTCCAAATAAGTTAGATACTTTGTTATTCATAGATGTTTTGGTTGGAAGATTATTTTCATCATTAGCTCTATAAATTTGCGCTAGATCAATTTGAAATATATTAGATCCATCACTTTTATTTAAATTATACTCTGTACCAAGTGTTAATGATTGACCACCTTCTAAGGATTCTCTTAAACCAAGTCTGTTAGTTGAAAATATATTAGTGTTATTAATTTTTCTATCTAGTGTTGTAATATTATCAGATTTATTAGGACTTAAAAAAAGAGACAATTTAGGTGTAAATTCTTTAATATAATTATCAGTTTCTTTTACTAGTGGAATGGAAGTATTTAAATCTATCAATGAAAATAAATTAGAGGTTTCTTTGTCTTTGTAAGTGGAAGAATTTTTACCATGTTTATTTGAATTTTTTAGATTTACAGCATAATTACTTTTAAAACCAAATTTTGAAAAAACAGGATTAGAAGAAAAAATAAAATCATTAACAATTAACTGCTCAGTTTTATTAGTTTCATATTTTCTTTGAAAGCCACTCACCTGGTAATCAAAATTACCAAGATAATCAAATTGAGTTGATAAAGTTTTGTTAATTGAAAAATTTGGATAAACATATTCAAATTTATCACTTGAATTTGTTAAAGATAAGTCCTCGTAAGCTTTAAATTCAATTTCTATATCCAAATTTTCTTTAGACATATCAAAATTAAAGTAATTATTCATCATGGCAGGACTAAAATTTCTTTGAGTTTTAATATTATCTGTTTTTAAGTAGGTATCATGTGAGGTGGTTTCAAAATTAATTTCTAAATTTGAGTCTTCAAAATTAATTAAGGAATTAGAGAAAAAATGTGACTTATTTCCACCTTTCATATTTTTAAAACTAAAATCAAGGATATTTTGATAGTTTTTTTCCACTTGTCTAAATTCATTTTGAATCATGAAATCACCTTTTGTGTAAAATCGAGGAGTTATTGTTAAATCTTTATTTTCAGATATTGCTGCAAAATAAGGAATTCTCAAAGAGTTTCCAATAGTCGAAGAATTGACTAAACTTGGCATTAAAAAACCAGACTGTCTTTCTACAGTAGGATCAGGGTGAAAAAACTTTGGAAAATAAATAATAGGTTTATCGTATATTTTTAACCAGGCATTTTTATAGTTAATAGTTTTTTTTACTTTGTCATGTTTTATTTCTGAAGATTGTAAGCTCCACGGGGGGCAATCATCATTTTTTTTACATGATGTGAAAATACCTTTTTTAACAATAGTCTCGTTTTTATTTAAAGAAAGAGAGGCACCCTCTAAGTCTAGGATCATTGTTCGAGTTTCCAAAAATATTTTTATTAAAATTAATCTCCACATCTTTTGCAAGAAGTGTACGATTATTTAGATCAATTATTGTATTTTCAAATAAATAATTATTTTTATCTGCATCAAGCATAATTATATCATTTCCATGAAATAGTTTTTTATCAGTCAGATATACAAAGTCCTTTACAGATATTTGATTATTAAATTTATCTATCAATATTGTCTTAAATTTTGATTGAATAGTATTTTCATTTTTTAAATATTCAATGTTATCTGTAATAATTTTATAATCATTTGCTAATTGAATATAAGTTTTTCCATTTGAAATAATTTTTTCAATTTTTCTGTTATATAAAATTTCGTTACTTTTTATTTGAATGTCTTTTAAGCTGTCATAAAATATGACATCATCTTTGATTAACAATTCGGAAGTTAAATTATTAAAAATAGAATTCTTCGCAGTTATCTTAATATTGTTAATGCCTTGGACCTCAACTCCATTACTCGCCTGTATCACATCTCCGTTATTAGTTATTTCTATAGTATTACTTTCAAAAGTGAGTTCATTAGAATTTGCAGAATTGTAAAAAACAAAACTTAATAATAAAAGTAGCAAAATTTTAAAAAAATTATTTTTCATTCAATTTTACAACTCCTATAGATGATAAAATTAATAATAGAAAGATAGGTAACCAAACTGAAAGTAAAATAGGGATTTGTTCATTTCTTCCCAGTGCATCAAAAAAAAATGTGATATAGTAAATTATTACAGAAAAGATTATTCCTCCAGATATATAAAATATTTTAGGTTTTTGATGGGGTATATTTATCATAATAATACTAGATAAAATTGTTATAACAGTCAAATAAAAGGGGTATGCAAAAAGATTAGCAATGTGCATATCCAAATCTATTACTGAATAATTGATTAATTGATAATCCTTACGATGCTTTAGTAGCCCCATAAATGTCAAAGAAGATAAATCAGAGTATAAGTTATTAATCTTTTGATAATTAAAATTTGTATTAAAAATATAATTTTCTTCCTTAGAGGTTTTTCCATATTTATCTGTAATCAGTGCTTGATTCATGACCCAATCATTTTTTGAAATATTTACCTCATCAGAAAAAATTTTTTTAATAATAGAAAAGTTGTTATTAACGACTATGATTTCAATATTATACAATTTATTTTTTGATATTTTTTCTGCGTTAACAAATAATATATCTTCATTATACTCATCTTTGATCCATAAGCCATTTTCTGTAACACTAGCAAGATATTTACTATCATTACTTTCAGCATTCTTAAGTTCAATGTACTTAAATTTTAGAATAGCTGCAAAGTTATAGAATAAAGTGAGAATAAGAACTCCAGACACAAAAGCACTTAGTGTGATTATTTTTAATATCTTTATATTACTAAGACCATAACTCTTAAATGCATTAAATTCATTTGAATTAATAAAATTAATAAAGAAAAATTGAATTCCAATTAAAAAAATAAAGGGAAATAATTGAAATAAAATTGAAAAGGAATTCAAGAATACAAGTAGTATTGGAAAATAAATATTAACATCAGTCTCAGAAAAAAAAGTCACCTCTTCAAATGTACTCATAATGATTACCAATCCAAAAAATACAAATGTGACCATTAAAGTAGTTGATAGAAATTTTTTAATTATGTGATTTTGATATACCTTTAAAATCATGTTATTTTTTTTTTCTCAATTTTAAAAATAAGATTTGATAAATTATTAAAAAAGAAAAAACTGGAATTACTATGTATATTAAATTATTAATTATTTTATTACCTGTATAATTTAACAGTATATCAGATAATATAATAAAAAAAATACCAGTTAAAAATATTTTAATTTTAAAAGAAAAATATCCTTGTGTATTTTTTGATTTTAATAATATTAAGGAAGCAATTAATCCAATTAACGCAATATAAACTGGTAAATACATTCTTTTAAAAAGTTCTTGATAAATATTTTTTAAAAAATTTGAATTACAATTTAAACTTCTGATAACAACACTTGTATTGAGGTTTTTTTTTAAAAAATCAAAGCACTTAATTAAATCGATAGTAGCAATCTCTTGTACTTTTGGTGTTTTAGTAGTCTTGGATGAGTAATTTTCTAAATTAAATTGGGTAGTACGAAAATTAAAGGAGGTTGTCTTATTATTTTTGTTAACTTTTAGTATTTCCCCATTATTTAGTAGAAGTGTCTTTTTATTATCTTTGAGAATTATATTACCTTTTTCTGCAATAATAATCTGAACATTATTTGTGTTTGTCTCATCTTTTAAAAGAATTTTACTAAATGAACCATCCTCATTTTTTTCGTCTATAAAAATTGTTAATCCTTTTACTGTGTCTATAAATTTTTTAGGTTTAATTAAGTTTGGAAAAAAATCTAAATTTGAACTTCTTATATAGGATCTTGACTTATCTTGAGTGTAGGGAACTGCAATTGTAGAAAAAATAATTTGAAAAATAACAAAAATGAGAGAAAGTTGAATTATTTGGTTAATAACTTGTAATTTATTTACACCATACGACCAATAAATTAATAACTGGTTTTTATCCTCATAGTCGGAAACAATGTAAAAAACAGATAAAAAAAATACAAAAGGTAAGCTTTGTGAAAATATCTTTGGCAAAGATAGTAGGGTAAATAAAAAGTAAACTTTAAAACTATGCCCATCTTCGGTTACTATATCAAGGTAGTTTACAGCTTGTATGACCCATATGATTAGAGTTAATGCAATACTAGAAACCAAAAAAAAAAGAAATATTTCTTTTTGAAGTTTATTAAAAATGATTTTTTTCATTGAAAATGTTAATTTTTAGTCATATATAGCATTAATCGCTTCTAGAGTGTATTTAAATTATGTCCATTAAAATTAATTATTCTTTTAAATCTGGAAACAAGGTACCTGCTAATCTAATCTATTTTGTTGATGAAGATTTTAGCCTGAAAAGATTAGAAAAGATTATTTCTAGCTCTGAATTCTCTTACATATCAGATTTATTAAAAAACAGTGATTTAAAAAAAAATTTTCTAGTTTTCAAGATTAATTCAAAAAAAACTATATATCTTGTGTCAATTAAAAAAAATTTAAAAACATCGGATATAGAAAGTTTAGGTGCTAAATTTCATAAGTATATTGATTACAAAAAAGATAAAGATTATTTTATAAACTTAGACACAATAAATAGCAGAATAGAAAACCTTGCAGCATACTTTTTGCATGGATTAAAATTAAAATCATATGAATTCAACCTTTATAAATCTAAAAATAATGAAAAATTAATTTTTATTAATGTAATTGGAAGTAAGAATAAAATAACTGTTGAAAGCATAATAAGATTTAAAGCTTTAGAAGAAGGAATTTTTTTTGCAAGAGATCTTGTCTCAGAACCTGGAAATATTTTACATCCTGATGAGTATGCAAAAAGAATAAGAGGGCTTAAAAAGAATGGTTTAAAAATAAATATTTATGATGAAAAAAAATTAAAAAAATTAGGTATGAATGCATTACTTGGCGTAGGGCAAGGCAGCATTAGAGGATCGTATTTAGTAACAATGGAATGGAATGGTTTAAAAAATAGTTCTAAACCTGTAGCTTTTGTTGGTAAGGGAGTTTGTTTTGATACTGGGGGTATTTCTTTAAAACCTGCAAAATTTATGGAGGACATGACTTATGATATGGCTGGTTCAGCTACAGTAGTAGGTTTGATGAAAAATTTAGCTTTAAGAAAAGCAAAAGTTAATGCTGTTGGTGTTGTAGGGCTTGTTGAAAATATGCCAGGAGGAAACGCTCAAAGACCTGGTGATATTGTCAAATCTTATAGTGGGAAAACAATAGAAATATTAAATACTGATGCTGAAGGAAGATTAGTTTTAGCTGACGCTCTAAGTTTTACAGAGAAAAAATTCAAACCAAAATTTATGATTGATCTAGCAACTTTGACAGGCGCTATAATTGTTTCTTTAGGCTCTGAGTATGCAGGGACTATTTTCAAATGATGATAAATTATCAAAACAGTTATTAGAAGTTAGTGAAAAAGTTGATGAAAAGTTATGGAGAATGCCTCTACATAAAAATTTTGATAAATTAATTGACTCAAAAAATGCTGATATGCAAAATATTAACTATGTTGGTGGTGCTGGATCAACGACAGCTGCACAATTTTTACAAAGATTTATTCTAAACAAAACACCATGGGCTCATCTAGATATAGCAGGTATGGCCTTTTCAAAATATGGTGGTGCTTTAAATTCAGGTGGAGCAACAGGTTATGGAGTAAGATTATTAAACCAACTAATAGAGGATCATTATGAGTAATTTAGAGCAAACATTATCAATAATTAAACCAGATGCTGTAGAAAGAAATTTAGAGGCAGAAATTAAGGAGATGTTTCAAGACAAAGGTTTCAAGATTGTAAAAGACAAAAAGATTCAAATAACAAAAAGTGAAGCAGAACAGTTTTATAAAGTTCATGAAACAAAGCCGTTTTATAATGATTTATGCGCCTATCTTTCATCTGGACCAATAGTTGTTATGGTTCTTGAAAAAGAAAATGCGGTATTGGGTAATAGAGAATTAATGGGAGCAACCAACCCAAAAGATGCTGAAGAGGGAACTATTAGAAAGAAATATGGAATTTCAATTGATAAAAATTCTGTACATGGTTCAGACAGTGTTGAAAATGCAAAGATAGAAATTGATTTTTTTTTTAAAGACTAATTAAATATTTTTAAAATAGCTTTAGGGTAAATTTTGTGTTCTTGCTTAAGAACTTTTTCTAGCAAGAGATGATGGGTATCTTTCTTTAAAATTTTAATTTTTTTTTGCATAATAATTTTTCCAGAATCTAATTTTTCTGTAACATAATGAACAGTACAGCCTGAAAATTTATCTTTATTTTGAATTGCTCTACTATGAGTGTTCAAACCTTTGTATCTAGGAAGTAGAGAAGGATGGATATTAATTATTTTACCATTAAATTGTTTAATAAATTTACTGGATAGAATTTTCATAAATCCTGCTAAACAAATAAATTTTATTTTATTTTTTTTTAATAAGATAAATAATTTTTTTTCAGTAGTTTTAATATTTTTAAAATTAAATATTTTTTTTTTGATTTGATATTGATTAGCAAATTTCAAACCTTTTGCTTTAATTGTATTTGAAATTATTAAATCTATAGAAATTGGACTTTTTTTGGTTTTTGAAAAATTAATTAAGTTTTTAAGATTGCTACCAGTTCCTGAAATAAAAACTGCAGTTTTTATTTTATTAAGACCAATCAATTTTGCCATTAAGTTTAACTTTTTTTTTCCCTGAAGTTATTTTGCCAATAACATAAGGTTCAAATTCTTTGCTAAAAAACTTATTAATCTTTTTTAAGTTTTGTGGTTTTATTATTAAACAAAAACCAACACCACAATTAAATGTCTTTAACATCTCTTTATCATTAATATTATTTTGTTTTAGCCATTTAAAAATTTTTTTAGTTTTTATTTTATCCAAATCAATATCAGCAGAAAGACCGTCTGGTATCACTCTTTTAATGTTATCCTCAAGGCCACCGCCAGTAATATTGGCACATGAATTTAACAGTTTATTTTTAATCAAATTTAAAATCTCATTAACATAAATTTTAGTTGGTTTGATAAGTTCTTTTTTTAAAAATTTATTATTTTTAAAATTTATATTATTTTTTTTTAAGACATATCGTACTAATGAATATCCATTTGAATGAATACCATTTGATGGGACTGCTAAAATTAAATCATTCTTTTTAATATTTTTTTTATCCAAAATCTTATTGCCATCAACTATGCCTACTGCAAATCCAGCAATATCAAATTTACCTTTTGCATAAGTACCTGGCATTTCAGCGGTTTCTCCCCCAACAAGTTCACAATTTGAAATTTTACATCCTTTTACAATGCCCTTAAGGATTGATTTCAATTTCTTTAAATCTATTTTGTTAATAGAGATATAATCTAGAAATAATAAAGGTTTTGCTCCTTGAACGATTAAGTCATTTACGCTCATTGCAACTAAATCAATACCAATTGTATCAAATTTATTGAGTGTATTAGCTATTTCAACTTTCGTACCCACACCATCAGTGCAGGCTACAATTTTTGGTTTTTTTATATCTTTTGGAATGTTAGATATTGATCCAAAACCACCAATATTTTGAAACTTTTTTTTGCCTTTATTCTTTGTTGAAATTGAAGATATAAATTTAACAAAGTTATCTGCAGCATTTATGTTCACTCCACTTTTTTCATAGGTAAATTTTTCTTTTTTCATTAGTATAAAATATGCAAATTTTTAATAAATTTTTAAGATTTTCAAAACTATATATAATTTTTAGCTATATCGTTCTATTTTTAATAATTTTTTCCACAAGCTATTTGCATGCCAATGCATTTAAAGTATCAAATATTGAAATTTCTTCATCATTTGAGTTAAATTTCCAAAAAAATACTGTAATTGATGATGGTTTTAAAACATCTTTCATTAATCTTTTGTCAATGATCACAACCACTACCGATAAAAAAAAGATTAAAAATACTCCAATTATTAAAATTAAAGAAATGATAGATTCTTTTACAATCTCCAAGGAGAAATTTGTCGACAATGAATACTTTGCTATTCTTGAAACAACTTTTAATAAAAAAAAAGTTTTAAAGTTTCTTGAAAATAAAAATATTTTTCCATCTGCACCTATAAAAAATAAAGTTTTATTGATACCTGTTTTATTCGACACTGAAAAAGAAAGAGTCGATCTTTATGATGATAACCCGTTTTATAATAAGTGGAATAATGAAAAAAATAACTTTCAATTATTAGAATACTTTTTACCAAGTGAAGATTTAGATGATCTAAATAATATCCAAGAAGAAATTAACAATATTGAAGTATATGACTTTAATAGATTGGTAAAAAAATATGACATCAAAGATCATATAATATTAATAGTCTATAAAACAAAAAATGAAGTAAAAATTTTATCTAAAATAAATTTAGACAATTCAACTAAACTTGTAAATAAAACATATAGTGAAATTAATTTACAAAATGAAATCAATATAGAAAAATTAATCATAGATTTAAAAGACGACTATGAAAATCAATGGAAAAAAAATAATGAAATTAATACATCAATTAAACTTCCAATTACTATTTCTTTAGATTCAAAAGATTATAAAAGAATTTCTAAAATAAAAAATGTTTTAGCAAATATGGACCTTATATCAGAATTTTATACATTAAAATTTGATAATCAAAATTTTCAAATTAGAATAATTTATAATGGCTCTCCAAAACTATTCTTAAGCGATATGAGGAAACAAAATTTTGATTTGGTCATGACTGACAATGTATGGGTAGTTAAATGAAAAGTCTGAACCAATTATTACTAGATTTTAATTATGAGCAAAATTTTAAAGATGATGATTTTTATGTTGGAAAAAGTAACTATTACACTTTTGAAATTATAAATAAATGGCCAAAATGGGAAAAAAACATTTTAAATATAAGTGGTGAAAAGTTCTCTGGCAAAACTCATCTTGTTAATATTTTTTTAAAAAAATTTAATGGAATTAAGATTGAGTCAAACTTATTAAATAATGGAGATCTTAAAACCATTAAATCCTTTCAATGTATCGTACTAGAGGATTTGACCTTAGAAATTGATGAAAACCTTATTTACACACTTTTTAATATAATTGATCAGGATAATAAATTTTTAATTGTTACATCAAATAAACCGATTGTAGAAATTGATTTTAAGTTACAAGATCTAAGATCTAGAACAAAAAATTGTCTTTTAGCAAAAATTGAAAATCCAGATGATGAGTTAATGTTTGCTATAATACTGAAAAATTTATCAGATAGACAAATTACATTAGATAAAAAGTTGATTGATTATATTATTAAAAGAATAGACAGATCGTATAGCAAAATATTTGAATTCATATATAAAATTGATGAAATTAGTTTAAAAAAGAAAAAATCAATCGATTTTAAAATTATTAATGAGGCTTTAGAAAATTAAGTGAATAAGTATAGAACACATAATTGTAACGAATTATCAATATCCAACAATGGAGAAGAGATTATATTATCTGGATGGATCAACAAAAAAAGAGATCATGGTAATTTGTTATTTATTGATTTGCGCGATAATTATGGAATTACACAATGTATTATAGATAAAAGTAATGAAAGTTTTAAATCTCTTGAAAAAATACAGTTGGAAAGTGTAATAAAAGTTAATGGCAAAGTAATAAAAAGGAGTAATGAAACTATTAATTCAGATTTGCAGACTGGTGAAATTGAAGTCAATATAAACTCTTTTGAAGTGCTGGGCTCATGCAAAGAACTCCCAATGCCTGTTTTTAGTGATCAGGAATATGCTGAAGAAATAAGACTTAAATATAGATTTTTAGATCTTAGAAGAAAAAAAATTCATGATAATATTATTTTAAGATCAAAAGTTATTTCTTTTATAAGAAACGAAATGTTTAAATTGGGTTTCTTAGAGTTTCAAACTCCAATTTTAACTTCTTCGAGTCCTGAGGGAGCTAGAGACTTTTTGGTTCCAAGTAGACTAAATCCTGGAAAATTTTATGCCTTACCCCAAGCGCCTCAACAATTTAAACAATTAATAATGGTCTCTGGATTTGATAAATACTTTCAAATTGCACCTTGCTTTAGAGATGAGGATGCTAGAGCAGACAGAAGTCCAGGAGAATTTTATCAGCTTGACCTTGAAATGTCTTTTGTAGAACAGGAAGATGTCTTTAGAGTAGTTGAGCAATTAATAGTAAATGTTTTTAAAGAATTTTCATCCAAGAAATTAATGCATGAAAGCTTTCCAAGAATTTCTTATGAAGAATCTATGCTTAAATATGGTTCTGATAAACCTGATTTAAGAAATCCATTAGTAATATCAGATTTAACAGAAATATTTTCAAGAGAGGATGTAACTTTTGAAATATTTAAAAAACTTGTAAAATCTGGATCAAAAGTAAGATGTATTGTCACAAAAAATACAAAGGATAAACCTAGAAGTTTTTTTGATAACATTGACAAATGGGCTAAAGAGCAGGGAGCATCTGGGTTAGCTTATTTTACAATTGAAAAAGATGACAATGTTTCTGCTAAAGGACCTGTGGGTAAATTTTTCTCAGAAGAATCACTTAAAGAAATAATGAAAATAACTGGTGCTGACATAGGAGACAGTGTATTTTTTGCTTGTGGTAAAATTAATGAAGTTGAAAAGATTACTGCTCTTGCAAGAGATAGGATTGCAAGGGACTTAGACTTAATAGATGAGAATATTTTTGCTTTCTGTTGGATTGTTGATTACCCCATGTTTGAAAAAAATGAGATAACTAATAAAATTGAGTTTAGCCACAATCCATTTTCAATGCCTCAAGGAGATATTAAAGATATAGATTTTGATAATCCTTAAAGATTAAAGCTTATCAGTATGATATTGTTTGTAATGGAATAGAACTATCTTCTGGTGCAATAAGAAACCATGTGCCTGAATTAATGTATAAACTATTTTCAATTGCAGGATATCAAAAAAAGCAGGTTGATGAAAAATTTAGTGGAATGATTAATGCTCTAAGTTATGGTGCTCCTCCACACGGTGGAATTGCACCTGGTATTGATAGAATTGTAATGCTTTTAGCTAATGAAAAAAATATTAGAGAAGTTACAATGTTTCCAATGAATCAGAATGCTCAAGATCTAATGATGAATGCCCCTTCTGATGTTAGTGAAAATCAACTTAAAGAACTTGGTTTAGCAATAAAGTTGAAAAAGTAATTTACTTTTTACCTTTTAAACTGATCTTAACATCAGATAAATCAACCAAATTTTTCTTATAATTGTTTCTTACAAATCCTTTGCTGGTAATGTCTTTAACAATTTTAAGTAATTGATTTTGATCTTCAGTATTTTCTTCTTCAGGTGATGATCGATCAGATCCTCCAATTGCAGGAGTATGAGCTAGATCCTCTCTATTTTGATAAGAGATAGCGAGCTCCCTAAATATATAATCAAGTATAGACGAAGCACTCATAATTCTATCATTTCCATAAACTTTTCCTGATGGTTCAAACTTTGTATCAACATAAGCACTAATAAATTCATCTAAAGGAACGCCGTATTGTAAGCCTAGTGAAATAGCTATTGCAAAATTATTCATTAAAGCTTTCACCAGCTCTCCTTCTTTACTCGTATCAATAAAGATTTCTCCAATTTTACCATCTTCATATTCTCCAGTGTGAAGATAAACTTTATGATCTCCAATAGTTGCTTTTTGAATATAGCCTTTTCTTCTATCGGGCATACTGAAACGTTTACTTACACCTTCATTAATTTTTTTGACAAAAGTAGTATTATTTTCTTTTGATATTGTTTTTGGCTGACTTTGTTCCGAAATAATATCTAATTTTTTTGTTTCAGTTACTTTATTGTTCGAGTCTAAACTCTTTGTTTTTCTAGTATCAAGCTTTACATCTAAAACTTCGAATTTTCCATCGTCTCTTTTTTCTAGATTAGCTAATTCTTTTTCATTGATGTCATCTAAGTAATGATTAACTTTAAAGCTACATGTATAATATGTTTCAACTAAATATTTTGCCATTTTTCCTTTAATTAATTTTTATTTTGAATCTTAAGATAATTAATTTATATACAAATCCTTACTTTAGTCTAATTTAAATTATACAATTTTAGATTGAAGAAAGAATTAAATTATATGTTGACACTTTTAAAAAAAATTTTTGTTTGGTGGAATCAGGAAACACTTGGAACAAAACTAAAGACTTTATTTTTTGGAAAACTTGTTGGGACTGATTCGACAGGAAACAAATATTACGAAAGTAAAGATGGTAAAAGATGGGTTATTTATAGTGATGAAATTGATGCATCAAAAATACCTAACGAATGGTACTCGTGGATTCATTTTACAAAAAATAAAATAGAAAATAATCATGATTTAAAAAAATATGATTGGCAAAAACCTCATCAATCTAATCAAACCGGCACATCAAACGCTTATCACCCAAATAAAAATAATGAAGATATTAAAAAAAAGTATACTACCTGGAAAAGTTAGTTTTATATCTTTTTCATTACTAATATTTTTTATAATTTTTTCATCTTCATTGTCTGCTTTAGAAAGTATTCCAAATAGTTTTATTGAGTTAAAAATTTTAGACAAAGTAAGTTCTAAAACCAACTCTTTAAAATTAAATATTGGTGAAGAAGTTAAATTTCAAAATCTTTTAATAAAAAGCCTTAAATGTAAAAATTCAGAGTTTGATGATAATCCAGAAATTACTGCATACATTCAAGTTCAAGATTTAACTAACCGAGATAATAATGAAGTCTTTGTATTTAATGGTTGGACGTTCTCTTCTAGTCCTGCAATCAATCCATTCGATCACCCTGTATATGATATTTGGTTAACAAAATGTTATTAAAATACTTTTTCGTTATCTAACCAACTAACATTAAAATCAGACTCTATAAATTTTTTATGATTAAGAAGAATTTTATGAAGAGGTATTGTTGTTGTGATGCCTTCAATAACAAATTCATCAAGAGATCTATTCATACGTTGAATAGCTTCAGTTCTATTTCTTCCATGAGTAATCACTTTACATACCATACTGTCATAATAAGGAGTAACTTTGTAACCTTGGAATATAGCACCATCCACTCTAGTTCTAAAACCTGAAGGCTGGTGGCACATACCAATTGTACCAGGAGAGGGCTGAAAATTTTTACTAGCATCCTCAGCGTTTATTCTGCATTCTATAGCATGCCCCCTAGGGTTTATATCACTTTGTTTTAAAGCAGTATCTCCAGTGAAAGCAATCCAAATTTGTTCTTTAATAATATCAATACCAGTTACCATTTCAGTAACTGGGTGTTCAACTTGAACACGTGTATTCATTTCAAGAAAATAAAATTTTCCATCTTCATAAATAAATTCTACAGTTCCAGCACCTTCATAACCAATTTTACTTACCATATTGACTGTTCTTTCAAAAAGATCTTTTCTTATTTGATCAGTTAAAACAGGGCTTGGAGTTTCTTCGATTAATTTTTGATGTCGTCTTTGTACAGAACAATCTCTTTCATGCAAATGAACTGTTCTATTTTTACCAGATAAAACTTGAACTTCTATATGTCTTGGATTTTGAAAAAATTTTTCTATATATACTTCATCATTGCCAAAGTATTTTTGTGCTTCAGACTTGGCTGTTGAAAAAGAATTTTCAAATTCTTCTTCTTTATGAACTATCTTCATTCCTTTACCACCACCGCCACCAGAGGCTTTAATTAAAACAGGGAAGCCAATTTTTTTACATAGTTCTTTTGCTTGTTTAATATCTTTTACACCACCTTCGGATCCTTCAATAACAGGCAAACCATGTTCTTTTGCAATTTTTTTTGCTTGAATTTTATCACCCATCATTTCTATAAGTTTGGATGACGCACCAATAAACTTAATATTATTCTCTTCTAGTACTCTGGCAAAGTTAGCATTTTCAGATAAAAAACCGTAGCCTGGGTGAACAGCTTCAGCTTTTGTAAGTTCAATAGCTGACATTAATGCTGGAATATTTAAATAACTATTTGCAGGTTGATGTGAGCCTATACAAACACTTTCGTCTGCTAATCTTACATGCATACTATCTCTGTCAACGTCAGAGTGCACTGCAACTGTAGCAATTCCCCATTCTTTGCAGGCTCTTATAACTCTAACTGCAATTTCACCTCTATTTGCAATTAAAATTTTTTTAAACATTACTCTACGATGATAATCGTTTGACCATACTCAACAGGTTGGCCATCTTCTACACAAATCTCTTTTACTATTCCTTCAGCTGTAGATGGTATGTGGTTCATAGTTTTCATTGCTTCAACAATCATAACTGTTTCACCTTTTTTAATTTTTTTTCCCACTTCAATGAACTTTTTAGCTCCAGGTTCCGGAGCATGGTAGGCAGTTCCAATAATAGGAGATTTTACTTCAGTTCCAGTAATAGCAGGTTTGGCTGTTTCTTTATTTAATGAAGGAGTGAGCTGAGTTGCAACACTCGAATTTGCAGAAACAGTATTGGTTGATTTTGATACTTTTATTTTTGTATCTTTTTCTGTGTACTCAATTTCAGTTAAATTAAACTCATTAAGATAATCAGTTAATTCTTTGATAATTTTTTTATCTATTTTCATTTTTCAACATGTTTTGCATAGAGATTATGGCCAAAATATATCCAAAATCTCCAAGGCCAAAAATACCACCAGTAGCAATATCGCTAATTAGAGATTTTTGTCTAAATTCTTCTCTTTTATATATATTTGAAATATGAAGTTCAATGATTGGTTTTTTAAAGATATCTAAAGCATCTCTTATAGCAACAGAAGTATGTGTAAAACCGGCAGCGTTAATGATTATACCGTCATGTTCATTTTTTGATTTTTGTATACGAGTAACAATTTCACCTTCAATATTTGATTGATAAAATTCTAAATTAATATTTAATTCTTTAGCTTTAGCTTGGCAGTTTTCTTTTAGTTGTTCAAAAGTTATAGCACCATATTGTGATTGTTCTCTTTTACCCAATAGATTAAGATTGGGGCCATTAATAACTATAATATTATTACTCATCAGAGACTTATATAGTATGAAAAAAATAAAAAAAATAAAAATTAAAGTTAATGGTAAATTTTCAACAATAAATGAAAATTTAAGTCTTTTTACCTTATTGAATCAGCTTAAAATTCCTTTAAAAAAAGTTGCAATTGAATTAAATCACGAAATAGTAGATAAAAAAAAACTAAATAATATCAAATTAAAAAAAGACGACAAGATAGAGATCGTTCACTTTATTGGAGGTGGTTAAAATTGATAAACGATAAATTAATTATTGCAAAAAAAAAATTTAATTCCAGATTAATTGTTGGTACTGGAAAGTATAAAACGATGTCTGAATGTGCAAAAGCAATTAAATTATCTGGTGCAGATATTGTTACTGTTGCGGTACGAAGAGTAAATATTTCTGATAAGAAAAAACCATTATTGATGGATTATATTGACCCAAAAAAAATTACCTATTTACCCAACACAGCTGGCTGTTTCACTTCAGAGGAAGCTCTTAGAACCTTAAGATTAGCAAGAGAAATTGGAGGATGGAAATTGGTTAAGTTAGAGGTTCTAGGTGATAAAAAAAATTTATTCCCTGATATGATAGAAACTTTAAGATCAACTGAAGTTCTAACCAAGGAAGGTTTTAAGGTTATGGTTTACTGTAATGATGACCCGTTGATGGCTAAAAGATTAGAAAATGTGGGAGCGAGTGCAATAATGCCATTGGCAGCTCCTATTGGCTCAGGCCTTGGTATTTTGAATCCAACAAATATAAAGATAATAAGAAGTCAGACAAAACTTCCAGTAATAGTTGACGCAGGATTAGGACAGGCTTCAGATGCAACTATTGCTATGGAGTTGGGTTGTGATGGTGTTTTGGCTAACACTGCTATTGCAAAAGCTAAAAAACCTTTTTTAATGTCTTTAGCTTTTAAAGATGCAGTTATAGCAGGGAGACAATCATACTTAGCTGGTAGAATAGAAAAAACTATTTATGGCAGTGCTTCTTCGCCAACTACAGGAATTATTTAAGCAGCTGGATTTTTATAAAATTTCTTTTTAAAAAAAGGCTTTTTCTTTAACGGTTTTTTTTTATTAGAAATTTCATAGGTTTTAGCTTCTTTTTTTTGATCCTCTAGATTTTTTAATTTTTCAAAGTGCTCTACAATCTCAATAGTTTTTTTACTCTTATTTTGTAAATTAATTATATATTCAGGAATTATTAAAGTGTTATCTGCAATAATATCTATCTTTATAAGGTTTTTTTCTTCAAAAAATTTTAAATCTTCTATGAAATTTTCTTTCATAAAATCAGAAATTTTTTGACAAATCTTTAATTCAACAAACTTAGCTTTAGTTAAAACAGCTTTTACTTCTACCATTTTAAGTATTTTAAGTGAAAATGACTCATCAGTTAGCGTTACTTTCCATTTTATAGCACTTTCTCGTCAATCTCTGCCTTGACATTTCTAGTAGACCAAATGTACTAATTCTACCTATTTGTATTCTTGCTCTATCAGTTCTACATTTTTCTTTCAGTCTTCTCTCGACCAATCTTCTATTACCAAAGCTTAACATATCAATAAAATCTATAATTATTAAGCCAGATAAATCTCTAATCTTTATTTGTCTTGATATTTCATCAGCTGCTTCTAAATTTGTATCTAAAGCTGTGCTTTCAACATTTTTTTGTTTTATCGAACTTCCAGAGTTTATATCAATAGAAACTAAAGCTTCTGTTGGATTGATAACCAAATAACCACCAGATTTTAATTTTATTTCTGTGTCATAAATTTGATTTAACTTTTCTTCAATATTTTCTTTAAAGAAAAGAGGGGTTTTTTCTCGATATTTTTTTATTTTTTTTACATGTGAGGGCATCATTAATTTCATAAACCCTTGCGCTTTTTTATATGCTTCATTTCCCTCTATAACAATACTGTTAGTATCTTCGTCATATATATCTCTTAAAGTTCTTTTTATAATATCACTTTCTTGATGAATTAAAGAAGGTGCAATTGAATTTAGAGCTGTTTCTTTTATTTCATTCCATGTTTTAATTAATGTTTGTAGATCATGATCTATATCATTTTTAGTTTTATTAGATCCTGCTGTTCTAACTATAAGACCCATTTCTTTTGGTATAACTATCTCATTTAAAATTGTTCTGATTTTTTTTCTTTCCCCTGGATTAAATATTTTACGAGATATCCCGCCTCCTTTTGGAGTATTAGGCATTAACACAATATATTTACCAGCAATTGAAATAAAAGTGCTTAAGGCAGCACCTTTTTGTCCTCTTTCATCTTTTAAGACTTGAACCAAAATTACTTGATTTGGTTTGATAACTTCTTGGATTTTATATCTCTTGGCTCTAAATCTTGATTGTGGTTTTTTAACATTTTCGATTTCAGGTATTTCTTTAACACCTCCATCTATAGTAGCTTCTTCTGATACAACTAATTCTTCAGATGTATTTAATTCTAAATCCAATACAGGTTGAGCCTCAACTGGATCGTTTATATCTAAATTGCCTTCATTAATATTTTTTTGTTCTTCTTTTTCACTTTCCTTTAAAAGCTCTTCTCTTTCTCTCTCTTCCTCTTCTTTGATCTTAATTAAATCACTTTGAGGAATTTGATAGTAGTCAGATTGAATGTCGTTGAATGATAAAAATCCATGTCTTTCTCTTCCAAAATCTATAAATGCAGCCTGCAGAGAGGGCTCAACTCTACTAACTTTACCAAGATAGATATTGTTTTTAATTAGATTATTTTTTAAACCTTCGTATTCGTAGTCTTCGATATTATCGCCAGATTTAAGAACAACTCTAGTTTCGTTTGGATGCGAAGCATCAATGTATAAATTTTTTTCCATATATTTTTGATTAATTGTTTCATTATATTTAAATAATTTTAAATTTTGTTTTAACTTTGATGCCTTATCTTTAACAAATTCATATATATATTAAAGTTAATGCATCGAATAATTAAGAATATTTTTATACTAATTTTAAGCTTTGGTCTATTGTCTGCATTATCAATAATAGCAGTTTTATGGGCCTTTTCTAATAATTTGCCTGATTATAAATTTCTAAAGAACTATAAACCTGCTGTTTCAAGCAAAGTTTATTCAGGAGATGGTGAGTTAGTAAATGATTTCTCTTCAGAAAAAAGAATTTTTGTTCCCTATAAAGCAATATCTGAAAAAGTTATAAATTCTTTTCTATCAGCTGAAGATAAAAATTTTTTTTATCATCCTGGTGTAGATGCAAAAGGAGTACTTAGAGCTGTAGTCAATAATATATCTAATATTATTGCATCAAGAAGACTAGAAGGGGCATCAACTATAACGCAACAAGTAGCTAAAAATTTTTTATTAACAAATGAAGTTAGTTTAAATAGAAAAATAAAAGAAGCAATTCTCGCATTTAGAATTGAAAGGGCACTTTCAAAAGAAAGAATATTAGAACTTTATTTAAATCAAATTTATCTTGGAGAAGGAACTTATGGTGTTGCATCTGCAAGCCTTGAGTATTTTGATAAGCCAATTAGTGAATTAAGCTATGAAGAAGCAGCTATGTTAGCGGCATTACCTAAAGCTCCTAGCAGATATAATCCATATAAAAATATTAAATTAGCAAAGTTTAGAAGAGACCTTAGTGTTAAAAAATCTTTTAGAAAATGGCTACATAAATGAAAGTGATTACAAAGAATTCACTAATAATAAAATCAGTTTAAAAAAAAGAAAAAAAACTTTTACAGAAGATACCAGTTATTACGTAGAAGATATTAGAAAAGATGTTGTTGAGAAATTAGGGTTTGATAAGGTCTATAAACAAGGATTGAATATAAGCACCCCAATTAATTTAGATTTACAAAAAATTGCAATAAAATCTTTAAGAGAAGGACTAATAAGTTACGATAAAAGAAGAGGGTGGAGAGGTCCAATAATTAATAGTAAAAGATTAGATAATTGGAACAATAGATATTAATTTAGATAAATTTAGATTAGAAAAATCAATTAACTGGGAGATTGCTATAGTAATAAAGATTGATAAGTTTTTTGTAGATGTTGAAACAGAAAATAAAGAAAATGGCATCATAAAATATGAAAATATTTCTTGGGTAAAAAAAGAGTTTGATCAAATACTAAAAGTTGGTGATATAATTTATGTTGAAAAATTAAAAGGTAATACTTTTGCATTAAGACAGCTACCCGAAGTTAATGGGGGAATAGTTGTTATGGATCCATTTACAGGAAGAGTGTTAGCACTAAGTGGTGGTTTTAGTTTTAAAAAAAGTGAGTTTAATAGAGCAACTCAAGCATTAAGACAACCTGGATCAGCATTTAAACCATTCATATATGCGTTGGCACTTGAGAATGGATATACGCCATCAACTTTAATATTAGATGCTCCTTTAGTTTTAGAGCAAGGGTCAGATCTTAAGATGTGGAAACCTGAAAATTATGGAAAAAAATTTTATGGTCCTTCAACTTTACGAATGGGATTAGAAAAATCTAGAAATTTGATGACTGTAAGAATAGCCCAAGATCTAGGTCTTAAGAAGATAGTTAATTTTTCAAAACAACTAAGAATTTACGAAGATCCAAGTGAACTATTATCAATCTCACTTGGTTCAGCTGAAACAACACTATTAAAATTAACATCAGCTTACTCATCTTTTGTTAACGGAGGAAAGCTTATAATGCCCATAATGATTGACAGAATTCAAGATAGTGAAGGAAATACGATATTCAATAATGAAAAACGAAAGTGTATTAATTGTGATCAGATTTCTTATTTAAGTGAAAATTATCCAAATATTAGAGACGAATTTTTACAAATTTTTTCTTCTGAAACTGCTTATCAAATGACATCAATATTAGAGGGTACTGTTCAAAATGGTACAGGAAAAAATTTAAAAGATTTAAACTTAGATATTGGTGGAAAAACTGGCACCACAAATAGCAATACCGATACATGGTTCATAGGCTTTACGTCAAAACTTGTAATTGGTGCCTATGTTGGGTTTGATAATCCCAAATCGTTAGGAAAATATGAAACAGGGGCAAAAACAGCATTACCAATTTTTAAAAATTTTGTAAAAAATGCAGTTAAAAAAGAAGAAGCTAGACCATTCAAAGTTGCAGATAATATTATCATGAAAGTAATAG
This sequence comes from uncultured Candidatus Pelagibacter sp., assembly GCA_943789075.1. GTDB lineage: Bacteria > Pseudomonadota > Alphaproteobacteria > Pelagibacterales > Pelagibacteraceae > Pelagibacter. The sequence continues at coordinate 72,786 of CALSSS010000003.1, forward strand.
ATCCAATTACTGGAAAAAAACCAAGCTCATCAACTAAATCAACCATAATTGAAGCATATAAAAATTTACCTGATGATAATTTAGCAAATCAAGATATTAACAATAGATTAAAAAACAATAATATATTAAGGTTTTATTAATGGATAACGAATACATAAATCATAAATTAGAAATCGAAAAAATTAACCACAGAGTTAAGGAGTATCTTTGAAAAAAATGATATTCGTCAAAAATTAGAAAAAAATAATGCTAAGATGTTAGAAAGTAATTTCTGGCAAATAAATCTATCTCACAAAAAATAATTAAAGAAAAAAAACTATATGAAGACTTAATAAATTCATATGAGAATACTTCTGTATCTCTTACTGATTTAGATGAATTAAATAATTTAGCCATAGAAGAAAAAAATCAATCAATAATTAAAGAAGTTTTAGAAAGTATTATAAAATTAAAAAAGATAGCTAAACAGAATGAAACAAAATGTTTCCTGTCTAATGAAACCGATAGTTTAGATTGCTATGTAGAAATACATGCGGGTGCAGGAGGTACAGAAAGCCAAGATTGGGCAGAAATGCTAAGAAGAATGTATTTAAAATGGTCTGACATAAAAGGTTTTAAATCAGAATTAATTAGTGAGCATAAAGGAGATGAAGCAGGAATAAAATCTTCAACAATTAAAATTGAAGGTGATTATGTTTTTGGTTGGCTTAAGTCTGAGTCGGGTATTCATAGATTGGTTAGAATTTCTCCATTTGACTCAGGAGCAAGAAGACATACTAGCTTTGCTAGCGTGTGGATGTATCCTATAGTAGACGAAAATATTGATATTGAAATTATTGAAAAAGATTTAAGAATAGATACTTACAGATCTAGTGGTGCAGGAGGACAGCATGTTAATACAACCGACAGCGCTGTTAGAATTACGCACCTACCAACTAAAATAGTTGTTCAGTGTCAAAATGAAAGATCTCAACATAAAAATAAAGAAACCTGTATGAATATGCTTAAAGCGAGACTTTATGATTTTGAAATGAAGAAAAAAGAAAAAGACAGTCAAAATTTAGAGTCTTCAAAATCAGAAATAGGATGGGGTCACCAAATTAGATCTTATGTCTTACACCCTTACAGAATGGTAAAAGATAATAGAACCAATTTTGAAAGCTCTAATCCTGATAAAGTGCTAGATGGAGAAATTGACGACTTTTTAGAAAGTTCCCTATATAAAGTAAAATGATTAAAGGAATAATTAAAACTCTATTAACTGTTTTTTTAGTCTTAATTCTAGGAATAGGATATCTTAGTATTTTTGGTTAAAAACAGAAAAATTTAATAATCAGATTAAGAAAAGTATTTCAGAAGTTAATAATAAAATTAATTTTCAATTAAATGATGTTAACTATTTATTAAATCTAAAAAATTTAAGTATAAATATTTCGACAAATAATTCCAAATTATCAATTGAAGATAGACTGATTGATATAAAGAATATTAAAACAAATATTTCAATAAAATCTTTTATTGACAATCAATTTTCAATTGATGATTTGCAAATCTCAACTGCTGAAATAGAGATTAATGACTTATTATTCTTTACTAGAAAAGTTCACAATTCTCCTCAATTATTCATTATAAGTACAATAATTAAGGATGGCTCAATAGAAGCAGATGTTAGTATAAACTTTGATACTAAAGGCAAAGTAAAAGATGACTATCAGATTAAAGGATCTATTAAAAATGCAAGATTGGATTTATTAAATCAGTCAACCATTAACGATTTAAACTTTTTATTTAATTTAAATAAAAATCAATATTCATTAAGTAAAATTAAAACTTCTTTTAATGAAATTAAATTAAATTCACCGCTGATTGAAATTACAAAAAAAAAAGATTCATATTTAATAGATGGAATATTTTTAACAAAAAATCAAAAATTAGATGGTGATGATTTAAATTTTATATCCAAAGGTTTAATTAATCTTAAAGATATAAAAGAAATTGAATTTAGTTCCAACAACAAACTTTCATTTGAAATTAATAAGAAATTTAAGATTAATAAACTTGATATTGAAACTACACTTGACCTAGATAAATTAATTTTCTCTAAAAAATTTATTGATTTAAGTGCATATTTAAAAAACACAAAAGAAGAAATATTATTTGAAAAAAATAAAATTCAAATTAATTACAAAAAAGACAAACTGAAAGTGAAAGGAACTGGTAGTATTTTTTTTACTGATAAATCTGAACAAATAACTTATGAGATTATTAAGAATAATGATCAATTTTCATTTGATACTAAATTTAATATTAAAGATAATTCCTTCCAAATTGTTCCTCTAAATTATGAAAAAAAAGAAGATGTAAACTCTATAATTATAATAAATGGGGACTTCAAAAAAGGAAACTTACTTAAATTTAAAACTATCTCTTTAGAAGAAAACAAAAATAAAATTTTGATTAATAATTTAAAGCTAGATAATAATTTTAAAGTTTTAGATATAGAAAAAGCTAATATCAATTATAAAAATAAAAATAAAATTCTTAATAAAATCAATTTAAGAAAAGATAATTCCAATTTTATTATTGAGGGAGATAACCTAGATCTTTCAAAGCTAATTGATAATATCATGGATAACGATGATGAAAATTCTTCTATTTTTGAAAATCTTAACAGTAGAGTCGATATAAATATTAAAAAAACTTATATTGATGAAATTAATCATCTCAATAATTTATCAGGATATATAATTTTAAAAAATAATAAGATTAACAATCTAATACTTGATGCAGACTTTCCAAATGATAAAAACATTTCACTTACAGTATTAACTAATGATGCAAAGGAAACCACCACAAGTCTAATTACAGATTACCCAAAACCATTAATTAAGAGATATAAATTTATAAAAGGATTTGAAGAAGGAAATTTAAATTTTAAATCCATTAAAAAAGATGGTGTATCGAACTCAGTATTAATTATTGATGACTTTAAAGTTCAAGAAGTCCCTATTTTTGCTAAACTTTTAAGCTTAGCTTCACTTCAGGGAATAGCAGATATTCTTACTGGTGAAGGAATAAGATTTACTGACCTCGAAATGAGATTTTCTAATAAAAAAGGCCTTACTAATATTGATGAAATGTATGCCATAGGGCCAGCTGTATCGATATTAATGGATGGTTATATAGAAAGTAAAAAATTAGTTAGTCTAAGAGGAACGTTAGTGCCAGCAACAACAATAAATAGATCTATTGCTTCGATACCATTTGTAGGCGATCTATTAATTGGAGATAAGGTTGGAGAGGGAGTATTTGGTGTTAGCTTTAAAATTAAAGGACCACCAGAAGACTTATCAACTACTGTTAATCCTGTTAAAACTTTAACACCAAGATTTATTACAAGAACTCTAGAAAAATTAAAAAAGAACTAAATTAATTCTACTTTTATATGTTTTTTTTTACCTAAAGAAAGTTTTATTAAATTATCCTTAAACAAAGTTTTAGAGATAAGCATTTTTTCATCAGAGATAGTTTGATTATTAATCTTAACACCATTTCCTTTAATTAATCTTCTAATTTCACTTTTGGAATTCTCTAACTTCGACATAACTATTAGATCTATGATGTTAAGTTGATTGTCTAATTTTTTTTTCATAATTTGAATAGTTGGTAAATTGTCTCCCAGCACTCTACCCTCGAACGTTTGTTTTGCTGTTTCTTCAGATTTTTTTGCTTCTTCATCACCATGTAGCATAGCAGTAGTTTTATTTGCTAATAAAATTTTTAATTCATTTATATTTTTATCTTTAACAGTTTCAATTTCTTCCAATGTAATATCTGTAAAAATTTTTAAAAACTTTAAAACATCACGATCATCAATATTTCTCCAAAATTGCCAATAATCATAACAGAAAGAAATCTTTTATCTAGCCAAACAGCACCAGATTCTGTTTTTCCCATCTTTGCTCCAGAGGCTAGAGTTATTAAAGGTGTAGTGAGACCATAAACATGTTTATTTGAATATCGTTTAATTAATTCAACACCATTTACAATATTTCCCCATTGATCAGAACCACCAATTTGCAACATACAATTTTCTTTTTTATTTAGTTCAAGAAAATCATATGCTTGTAAAATCATATAATTAAATTCCATGTAACTCAAAGATTGCTCTCTTTCCAATCTAGTTTTAACACTATCAAAACTTAACATCTTATTTATTGTAAAATGTTTTCCAATATCTCTTAAAAAAGAAATGTAATTTAAGTTTTTTAGCCAAGAATAATTATTTACAAATATAGGTTTTGTTTTTGGGTTAGTATCAGTTAAAAAATTTTTTAATATTTTTTCAATATTCTTAATATTTTTTTCAATTTCTTCTTCTGATAAAATAGTTCTAGTTTTATCTTTTCCTGATGGATCTCCAATTCTAGTTGTCCCTCCACCCAGTAACACTATAGGACGATGGCCATGTTTTTGCAGCAATCTAAGACACATAATTTGAAGCAAGCTTCCAACATGAAGACTTTCAGCTGTACAATCAAAACCAATGTAAGCATTAATTTTTTCTTTATCAAGTAATTGAGATAGATTTTCTTCTCCAGTACATTGGTAAAAAAAACCTCTTTCTTTAAATTCTTTTAAAAAAATATTCATAAATATGCTATCAAGAATATACAATATTTATTTAAAAATTAAGAATGGAAAAATTTTACACCTCTTTAGGTTTAATGAGTGGAACTTCAATGGATGGTATTGATGCTTCAATTATTAGATCGGATGGGGAAAATGAATATGAGTCAACTTTTGATGAATTCTTTGAATATGATCAGGCTTTATATAAAGATTTAGTAAATCTAAGAAACAAGATTAATTCTGCTAATGATATAATTGTTAATTCTGAATTAGTAAGTGAAATTGAGAGAAAAATCACTTTATATCATGCAGAAATTTGCAATAAGATTATTAATAAAAGTGATTATGAGGTGGATTTAATTGGTTTTCATGGTCAAACCATATTTCATGATGCAAGCCAAAAAATTTCAAAACAATTAGGTGATGGATCCTTATTATCTAGTCTTTTAAAAAAAGATGTAATTTATAATTTTAGGGCTAATGATATAGCGAATGGTGGTCAAGGCGCCCCACTTGCACCAATTTTTCATAATTTAATAATAAATAAAAATAAAATTGAGCTACCAGTTTTTATTCTAAATATTGGAGGCATAGCAAATATTACTATCATAACATCAAATAAAAATGATGATCTGATAAGTTATGATATAGGGCCTGGTAATTGTTTATTAGATGAATGGGTTAGAAAGCATACTAGTTATAGATATGATTTAAATGGCAAAGCTGCAAGTATTGGAAAAATAGATGAAATCATCTTGAACCAAGCTACTGAAAATTTTGAAAATATAAACAAAAATAAAAATCTCTCATTTGATATAAAAGATTTTGATTTAAGTTTTGTTAGAGGCTTATCCTATGAAGATGGACTCTCAACCTTGACAAAATTTACTAGTGAAATTATTTGTGACTCAATAATTAAAAACACAAAAAAAGATAAAACTAATAAGATTAATTTATTAGTTTGTGGTGGTGGAAGAAAAAACTTAACACTAATTGAAAATATTAGAAATAAACTACCAAATAATATTAATTTAGATTTAATTGACGATTATAATATTAATGGCGATTTTATTGAATCACAGGCTTTTGCATATCTTGCAATAAGATCATTACTTAAAAAGGAAATTTCATTTGTTAAAACAACAAACGTTAAAAAATCTTGCACTGGTGGAATTTTAGTTAAAAATTATTAACTTTAAAATAAAGCAGACTCTTTTTTAATATATTTATCTAAATGTTTCATTAAAACATCTTCAGTCTTTGAAAAAAAATGATTAGCATCACTTATAACTTGAAAGTCAACTTTAATTCCTTTTTGAGCACTTAATCTTTTATCAAGTTCAGTAATATGTTCAACTGGAACTAGTTCATCTTTTTTTCCATAGATCATTAATCCAGAAGTTGGACAAGGAGATAAAAATGAAAAATCATACACATTTGGCTGAGGAGATATTGCAATAAATCTATTTATTTCAGGTCTCCTCATTAATAATTGCATTGCAATTAATGAGCCAAAAGAAAATCCAGAAACCCAACATTGAGAATTATCAAAGTTTTCTCTCTCAAGCCAATCTAGTGCGGCTGCTGCGTCAGCTAATTCTCCTTGGCCATTATCAAATTCACCATCACTTTTACCAACACCTCTAAAGTTAACTCTACAAACTGAAAATTCATTTTCCATAAATGTATGAAATGTATCAACAACAACTTTATTGTTCATTGTTCCACCATATTGAGGATGTGGCTGAAGCACCAACGCTATTGGTGAAGTGCTTTTATTACTTTTATAATATTTTGCTTCTAATCTTCCAGCAGGCCCAGGTATGAAAACTTCTACTATTTTGTTATCCATAAATGATATTGATTATTATTCTCAAAAAAAAATACACTTATCATAACTAAGCGACAATATGTTATCTTTTTTTCATATTGGATACTTGACTAATTTGGTCAAGTTTATATAAAAAGCCTTCTTAAATAAGGGTAAATATGAAATTAACATCAAAAGGTAGATATGCGGTAATGGCTTTAGCTGACCTTGCTAAGTTCAATAGCGTTAATCCAGTACCTTTGAGAGATATATCGTTAAGACAAGGAATTTCTTTGGATTTTTTAGAGCAAATTTTTTCTAAGTTAAAAAAATATAATATCGTAAAAAGCATTAGAGGAACTAATGGAGGTTATATCTTAAACAAAGAACCAGAAGAAATTAAATTAGCAAACATACTTAGTGCTGTAGATGAAGAAGTTAAAACTGTTCAATGCAAGAAGGAGTCTAAAAAGGGATGCAATAGTAAGACCACAAAATGCATCACTCATAATTTATGGGACGAACTTGAAATCCATATCAATCATTTTTTTGAACAAAAAAATTTAAAAGACCTTATAAGCAACTCATCAGAAAGTAGAAATTAAAATGGACGCTAGAGAAAAAGAAATAGAAAAATTAAAAGATTATAAATATGGATTTTCAACTGACATTGAAAGTATAACAGCGCCCAAAGGCTTAAATGAAGAAGTAATTAAATTTATTTCAAATATTAAAAAAGAACCTAAATGGATGCTTGATTTTAGATTAAAAGCATTTGAAAGATTTAAACAATTAAAAGAACCAGATTGGCAAAAACCTAAGTATCCAAAAATTGATTATCAAGATTTATATTATTATTCAGCACCAAAAAGTATGGATGATAAACCTAAAAGTTTAGACGAATTAGATCCAAAACTTTTAGAAACATATAAAAAACTTGGGATCCCACTTCAAGAACAGGCAAGATTAAATGGTATTGCAGTTGATGCAGTATTTGACTCGGTCTCAGTTGCCACAACTTTTAGAGAAGAACTGTCTAAGCTAGGAATTATATTTTGTCCTATATCGGAGGCTATTCAAAATCATCCTGAACTAGTTAAGAAATATCTAGGATCTGTAATTCCTACAACTGATCACTTTTTTGCAACTCTTAATTCTGCTGTTTTTACTGATGGTTCATTTGCATATATACCTGAAGGCGTAAGATGTCCGATGGAACTATCTACTTACTTTAGAATTAATGCCTCAAATACAGGTCAGTTTGAAAGAACCTTAATTGTTGCAGATAAAGGAAGTTATGTAAGTTATTTAGAAGGTTGTACAGCTCCTATGAGAGATGAAAATCAATTGCACGCTGCTAATGTAGAGTTGATAGCACTAGATGATGCTGAAATAAAATATTCTACAGTTCAAAATTGGTATCCTGGTGATAAAGATGGAAAAGGTGGAATATATAATTTTGTTACTAAACGAGGATTGTGCAAAGGTAAAAATTCTAAAATTTCATGGACACAAGTAGAAACAGGATCTGCTATTACCTGGAAATATCCAAGTTGTATTTTAAAAGGGGACAATTCAATTGGAGAGTTTTATTCAATTGCGATTACAAATAACCATCAAAAAGCTGACACGGGTACAAAAATGATCCATTTAGGTAAAAATACAAAGAGTAAAATTATTTCAAAAGGAATAAGCGCAGGATTTTCAGATATGACTTACAGAGGTCTAGTTGATATTTCCTCTAAAGCATCAAATTCTAGTAATTATACTCAATGTGACTCATTGTTAATGGGTAATAAGTGTGGAGCACATACAGTTCCGTATATTAAAAACAAAAACTCAGAATCAAATATTGCTCATGAGGCAACAACTTCAAAAATAAGTGAAGAACAACTTCATTATTGTCAGCAAAGAGGTTTGAGTCAAGAAGAAGCAGTTGGATTAATAGTGAATGGATTTTGTAAAGAGGTATTGCAACAGTTACCGATGGAATTTGCTGTTGAAGCCCAAAAGTTAGTTGGCATTAGTTTGGAAGGAAGTGTTGGGTAATGTTAAAGATAAATAAATTAAATGCAAAGATAGATAGTAAAGAAATTTTAAAAGGACTTTCTCTTGAAATAAACCCAGGAGAAGTTCATGCTATAATGGGTCCAAATGGATCTGGAAAAAGTACATTATCAAATATTTTATCAGGTAAAAAAGGATATGAAGTTTCAGGAGAGGTTCTTTTTGAAAATAAAAATTTATTTGATTTAGAAACAGAGGAAAGAGCACACAAAGGTATCTTTTTAGCATTTCAGTATCCTTTAGAAATTCCTGGAGTTAATACAAATATATTTTTAAAAACTTCATTAAATGCAGTAAAAAAAGCAAGAGGTGAAAAGGAGCTTGATGCTATCGAGTTTTTAAAATTAGTAAAAGAAAAAGCAAAAGAACTTAAGTTTGATGAAGAAAAACTAAATAGACAATTAAATGTTGGTTTTTCTGGTGGAGAAAAAAAGAAAAATGAAATTTTGCAAATGTCATTGTTAGCACCAAAGTTATCAATCTTAGATGAAACCGACTCTGGATTAGATATTGATGCTTTAAAAATTGTTGCTGATGGGGTGAATACTTTAAGGGATAAGAAAAATTCTTTTCTAATAATTACCCATTACCAGAGGCTACTAGATTATATTAAACCTGATTTTGTGCATGTATTGAAAGATGGAAAGATTATTAAATCTGGTGGAGCAGAATTAGCTTTAGAACTAGAAAAAAAAGGATATGAAAGTTTTTAATTTAATGAAAGAACAACTTCAAATAGATTTTGATAATATTATAAAAACTTCAAGTTTTACCAAAAGAGATATTGAACTTAAACAAAACTCTTTGAATGAATTTATAAAAACAGGTTTTCCAAATAGAAGAGATGAAAATTGGAAATTTTCTGATTTAAATCAAATAATTAAAAAAAATATTGGTGATCTAAGCTTTTATAATGATTATTCATTATCAAATAAGATTGATACATCAGTATTTATTGATGGGCTAGAACATAACAAGATCGTTTTTGTAAATGGCAGAATTGAAAAAATTGATTTTGATTATGAAAAAAAAGATAAGATAAAAATAATTGATGAGCCAGAAATTGACAACAGGTCAAATAACTTTAACTCTTTAATTGATTTAAATAAGGCTTTTACCAATAAATCTTATAAAATCTTAATTAAAAAAGATTATCAACTAGAAAAACCTTTAATAATTTATCATGTAACGAATGATAAGATTAAGTCCAAAAACATAAATTTAAGCTTAGATTTTCAACTAGAAGAAAATAGCTCCTTGAGATTAATAGACTTATTTAATGATAATTCAGAAAAAAATTTTTTAAATATTTTTTATAATTTTGATTTAAAACAAAATGCAATTTTAAAAAATTATAAAATTGATAAAATAGAAAATACGAATGTAAAATATTCTTTTAATAATATTGAACAAGCTGCTAACAGTTTATCAGAAACGTTTATTTTATCATCTGGATCACATTTCTTTAAGAATGAGATTAATTGTAATTTAAATGGAAAATATTCATCAGCATTTATAAATGGTATTTTTTCACTTTCTAATGATAGACACCATGAAGTTAGAACTACCATAAATCACCTAACAGAAAATACTAAAAGCTATCAATTAATTAAAAGTGTCTTAAACGATAGTTCTAAAGCTGTATATCAGGGAAAAATATTTGTTAATTCAGAAGCACAAAAAACAGATGGATATCAACTAAGTAAAGCAATTTTATTAAATGAAGCATCTGAATTTAATGCAAAACCAGAATTAGAAATTTATGCAGATGATGTTAAATGTTCACATGGTTCAGCATCAGGTAGTTTAGATGAGGACTCTATATTTTATATAATGTCTAGGGGGTTAGATTATCAACAATCAAGAGAACTTTTAATTAATGGGTTTTTACTAGATGTAATAGAAAAAATAACTGACTCTGAAATAAAAAATTTAATAAAAAACATGATTGGACTTAAAGAATGAATATAGACAAGATAAAAAAAGAGTTTCCTATTTTTGATGAAAAAATTCAAAATAATGATTTAGTATATCTAGATAGTGCAAATTCTTCTCAAAAACCAAAAGTTGTAATAGATAGAATTAATGAATTTTATAGTAAAGAATTTTCTAATGTAGGCAGAAGTGTTCATTATCTTGCAGTTGCTGCTACCAATTTATATGAGAACACAAGAACTTCAGTTCAAAAGTTTATTAATGCTAAGGATAAAAATGAAATTGTTTTTACCAAAGGTGCAACAGAAGCACTTAATCTAGTTGCAAATATATTGGGTCAAAATTATTTACAAGATGGTGATGAAGTGCTTATCACTGAATTGGAGCACCATTCTAATTATGTGCCTTGGCATTTTCTAAGAAAATCCAAAAATATAAAAATTAATTTTGCTGAAATTAATGATGATGGTGAAGTAACATTAGAAGAAATTGAAAAAAGAATTACTTCTAGAACAAAAGTAATTTCAATTACACATTTATCAAATGTTACAGGTGCTATTTTACCAATTAAAGAAATAACAGAGCTTGCTCATTCAAAAGGTATAATTGTTGTAGTTGATGGTTGTCAGGGTGCTCCTCATTTAAGATTAGATATGCAAGATCTTGATTGTGATTTTTATGCTATTTCTTGTCATAAAATGTATGGCCCTACTGGTTTAGGTGTTTTGTATGGTAAAAAAAAATGGTTAGAAGAATTGCCTCCATATCAAGGTGGTGGTGGAATGATCAATGAGGTTAAAAAAGATAGAATTTCTTATGGCGATCTTCCTAATAAATTTGAGGCAGGAACTATGGCTACAGCTCAAGTGATTGCATTTGATCAGTCTATTAAATTTTTAGAAAGAATTGGTATAGATAATGTGGTGAAACATGAAGCTGACTTAGTTGAATATGGGCAGGAACTATTACAAAAAAATAACTCAGTTAGATTAATTGGTAATCCTAAAAATAAAGGTGGGGTTTTATCTTTTACTATTGAGGGTATTCACCCACATGATGTAGCAACTATCTTAGATGGAGATGGAGTTGCAATTCGAGCGGGTCATCATTGCTGTCAAATTCTACATGATAAATTAAATATACCTGCAAGTTCGCGAGCATCTGTTGGAATTTATAATACAAGAGAAGATTTAGATACACTTAATGATGCAATAAATAATTGTAAAAAAATATTTAACCAAAAATGAACTTAAAAGAATTATATCAAGAAATAATACTAGAGCATGGTAAAAATCCACGCAATCTTAGAAAAACTGAAAATTTTAATAAAGATGCTAAAGGACATAATCCTTTATGTGGTGATAATGTACATGTTTATTTAAAACTTAATGGACAAAAAATAGTAGAAGATATTTCTTTTGAAGGTAGTGGTTGCGCTATCTCAATGGCGTCAGCCTCAATTATGACAGACTTAATTAAAGGTAAGAATGAACATGAAGCTAAAGAAATTGTTGAAGATTTTTTAGGAATGATAAAAGAAAACCCTGAATTAAATTCAGAAAATTTAAAAGAGGATGAAAAAACCAAATTAATGTGCTTATCTGGAGTAAAAAAATATCCAATGAGAGTTAAATGTGCAACTTTATCATGGCATACTTTAGTTTCTGCAATTGACAATACTCAAGAAGAAATTAATACTGAAAGATTAGATTAAATTATGGACTTAAGAGAACAAGTAATAGCTGAAATTAGAAAAATATATGATCCTGAAATACCAGTTAATATTTATGAATTAGGTCTAATTTATGATGTTAAAGTAAAAGATGATAAGGCTAAAATTATAATGACATTGACCACTCCAAACTGTCCAGTTGCTGAAAGCTTACCTAAAGAAGTTAAAGACAGCGCCATGCAAGTAGAGGGTATAGAAGAAGTGGATCTTGATTTAGTGTTTGAGCCACCATGGGATAAATCAATGATGTCAGAAGCTGCTAAACTGGAGTTAAATTTATAATGAATCCTATAATCAGATTAAGCGATAATGCGGCTAATAGAATTAAAGAAATAATGTCAGATAAAGAATCAAATTCTATTGGTGTAAGAGTTGCAGTTAAATCTGGGGGTTGTGCTGGAATGTCTTATGTTATGGAGTATGCAAAAGAAATTAATCCTACAGACGAAATTATAGAAGATAAGGGTGTTAAAGTTTTTGTTGATGCAGCAGCTGTAATGTATTTATTGGGCACAGAAATGGACTATAAAAAGGAAGAATTTTCATCCTCTTTTGTCTTTAATAACCCCAATGAGTCTGAACGTTGTGGTTGTGGAGAGTCTTTTAAAATTTGATATTAATTATACGCATATCTGTATTGCAAATAACACATATCTAGTGTATTAATTGGATATGAATAAATTTGAATTTAAAAATCTTGTTAAATCACTGGAGAAGTCTTTAAAAGAAAGAACTTTTTTTAAAACTCTTAGAACAGAGGTAAATACTGGTGCTAATGGCACACAGGATTACGTTGTTAAAAAAGGAATTAACAAAGATACAATAGCAACAACTAGACAGTAATTATATTTAACTACTGTAATACATCTCAAACTCAACAGGATGAGGTGCATGTTCAAATTTATGTATCTCTTCAAATTTTAATGCAATGTAAGCATCAATTTGATCGTCAGTAAATACTCCACCTTCAGTTAAAAACTCTCTATCTTTATCTAGATTTTCCATTGCTTCTCTTAATGAACCACAAACAGTTGGAATATTTTTAACTTCTTCAGGAGGTAAATCATATAGATCTTGATCAAACGACTCTCCTGGATGTATCTTATTTTTAATTCCATCAAGTCCAGCCATAAGCATTGCAGCAAAAGTAAGATAAGGATTACCTGAGGCATCAGGAAATCTTATTTCACATCTTGCTCCATTTTTGCTTAATGAAATTGGTATACGACAAGAAGCAGATCTGTTTCTTGCAGAATAAGCAAGTAGCACTGGAGCTTCAAAGCCAGGTATCAATCTTTTATAGCTATTAGTAGTAGAATTAGAAAATGCATTTATTGCTTTAGCATGTTTTAAAATTCCACCAATGTAATGAAGTGCAGTCTCTGATAATCCAGCGTATGCATCTCCAGAGAAAACTGGTTTATCATTTTTCCATATTGATTGGTGAATGTGCATTCCAGAACCGTTATCACCTGCAATTGGTTTTGGCATGAATGTTGCAGTTTTTCCAAAAGAATGAGTAACCATTTGAACTACATATTTATATAACTGAACATTATCAGCTTGATCAACCAGAGTACCAAAATACATTCCAAGTTCATGTTGACTTGGAGCTACTTCGTGGTGATGTTTTTCAACTTTAATCCCAACTTCTTTTAGACTTTTTAGATATTCGCTTCTCATATCTTGTTCACTGTCTACTGGAGGAACAGGAAAGTAGCCACCTTTTACTGGAGGTCTATGTCCCATATTTCCATTTGCATATTCTGTCCCTGAATTATAAGGGCCTTCTTTACTGTCTATTTTAAAACCAGTATTGTTTGGATCATTGTTAATTCTTACATCATCAAAAACAAAAAATTCAGGCTCAGGACCAAAAAAAGCTTTATCACCAATACCAGATTTCTTTAAATACTCTTCAGCTTTTTTAGCTGTTCCTCTTGGATCTCTGTCATAAGGAGATCTCTTTACTGCATCGAGGATGTCACAAAAAAGTACTAACGTATTATGAGATGTAAATGGATCCATGATCATTCTTGAAGTATCAGGTTTTAAAATCATGTCTGACTCATTGATAGCTTTCCATCCGGCGATAGATGACCCATCAAAAAACACACCATCATTTAACATATCTTCATCTACAATTGTAGAATCCATAGTTAAATGTTGAAGTTTTCCTCTTGGATCAGTAAATCTTAAATCAACAAACTCTGCTTCTTTTTCTTTAATGAATTTTAGTACATTTTTAGCACTCATGATCTCTCCTTTTTAAATTTTGTTAAATTAAATTATCAAAAAATATCTTAATTATATTGCTTGATTAATTAATAACACCTATGCGTTTTTTACATATGAATTACATCATTATTTGTTAAATTATCAATCAATTGTTAGTTGAATTATGAGTTTATTAGACAAAGAGCCAGTTAAAAGAGCCGAGAAATCTCTGAAGAATTTTGATCAATCCTTAGAGGTTATTGTTTTAGATAAATCAGCAAGAACAGCTCAAGATGCGGCAACAGCATTAGGTTGTAATGTTGGAGCAATTGTTAAAAGTTTATTATTTAAAACAAATGATAGTTTTATACTTTGTTTGGTTGCAGGTGATAAGAGAGCCTCTTTGAATAAAATAAAAAAAATAATTAACAAAAAAGATGTTTCAATGGCAAATCCAGAGGACGTAAAATCTCAAACAGGATATACAATTGGTGGTGTATCACCTATTGGTCATTTAAAGCAAATCGAAATTATTATAGACAATTCCCTAGAAAGGTTTAATGAGCTATTTGCAGCAGCAGGACATCCAAATTGTGTATTTAAAATAAATTTTACCAATATTCAAAAAATCACTAATGGAAAAGTTGAAAATATAACTGAATGAGACAACCTAAATTAATTGATTATATACTGTTAGTAATTCTAGCTTTAATTTGGGCTTCAGCTTTTTTTAATATTAAAATTGCAACAGAGTCTTTTGGCCCTGTTACAATTGCTTTTCTAAGAGTTTTTTTTGGATCTATTCCAGTACTATTATTATGTTTTTACAAAAAAATAAGAGTGGAGGCATTCTCTAAAGATTGGTATTGGTTTGCTATAATAGGTTTTGTAAATTTAGTTTTACCTTTTTTTCTAATAGCTTACGGTGTTAAATCAGTACAAAGTAACTTGGCAGCAATATTAATGTCTACAACACCATTAAGCTCAACTGTATTAGGTCATTTTTACACAAAAAATGAAAAATTTAATGCACTTAAAACTTTTGGAATTTTAATTGGTTTTGCAGGAATTATTTATTTATTTTCTGACGACATACTGATTAATGATAACAATTTTATTTCTGCATTATTAATCTTACTTGGATCAACATGTTATGTTGTTGGTGGCGTTCTAACCCTTAAAATTAGTAAAAAGAAAAATGAAAACGTAACAGGATCTATATTAATTTGGGCTGTTTTAATTTTACTACCTTTAGTTTATTTTTTTGAAAAGCCTTGGAACTCAGTACCCAGTATAGAGTCCACAATATCAGTAGTTTATTTAGGAATGGTTTCAACAGGAGCTGCTTGGTTGTTAAGATTTAAAATTTTAAAAAATAATGGATTAATATTTCAATCCCAAGTCTCTTATTTGATACCTATTTTTGGAATTATTTTAAGCTACATCTTTCTTAAAGAAATGATAACATCCAAAGTACTGGTATCATTACTTGCTGTAGTAGTAGGAATTTACTTTGTAAAAAAAGCTAGCAAAAATTACTAATAAAAAAATATATAGTAAATCACTGCGCCTAATTTTAAAATATTATTTAAGGATTTCTTTAAACTTAAAATACACAAATAAGAAATTGTTCTAAAAGTATATTTTAACAACCTAAAATATAAAATACTAGAGGTTTTTTTAACTTTAAAATAAATTAACGGTGATAGTTCTAAATGAAAATTTTTAATCAAAAAAGTAATTAAATCTCTATTAGATGATTTTTTTTCCTTATGAGTTAGTGTGGCTAGAGGATTTACTATTACACTAAAATTATGTTCTCTAAATTTTCTACAAAGATCAATCTCTTCCCAAAACATAAAATAATTTTCATTAAATTTTTTTACAGTAAGAAAATTTTTTAGGTTTATCATTAAGCCAAGTTTTGCCACTTCTACACAAATTTCTGCATCAGGCTTGAAATTATGAAACATCATAGCTTTTTTTTTTTCACTATCAGTTCTTTTGATACCTTTTCCATTTTCTGGAAATAAGTCATAACCATCTCTAGAAAGCTCAGTTATTGGAGCTGCTGCTCCACACTTGTCATATTTCTTACAGGTTTTCAGAAGACTAATAATTGACTCTTTTGAGATAAATGTATCTGCATTTAATATCAAAAAATAATTTGTTTTAATGTAATCAACAGCAAAATTTATAGCTTTTGGAAAGCCTAAGTTTTTTTTTTTTTGTGATGATTTTAATATTATCATTTTGATAGTTTAGCTTTGGAAAGATCTTTTCATTTTTACCATTATCAACAATGATAACCTTAAATTCCTTAACATTATCTACACACTCTATTAGTAGTTCATTAGAATTATAAGCTACAATTACAATAGTTAAATCATTGTAAAAATTATTTGTCATATTAAATATTATTAAAAAAGTTTAATTTAAGCAAAATTTTCTATAAGAGATATTTTTGTTTCATTATATCATTTTTATATACAAATAATCTATTTAATTAATTTATTTTGCATGTATTAATACAAATAACTTTAATAATAACAAATGATAAAAAAATTTCTTAATTTAGGAAGACAACCGATAGCAAATTCATTTTTGAAATCAAATGCAAAAAAAAAATTTATCTAAAGAATTTTTTTATAATTTATCAGTTTCATTCAATAGTAAGAATTATTTAGTATCAGTTACAAATCCTGTAGACCCAAAAAATACAATATACAGATGAATATGCTCATAGAGCTTCAGAAATCAAAGACAATGAGAAAGGCATTTAAAGATATTAGCAAATAAAATAAAAAAAAGATTCAATCCAAAAATTATTATGGAAAATTGGAAGTAATGATGGTGTTTTTATAAAGAATTTCTCCAAAAAGAATGTCATAGCAGTAGAGCCCTGTAAAAATTTAGCTATTATAACTAAAAAAAATTTCAAAACATATTCAGAGTTTTGGACACAAAAATTAGCTAAAAAGATATTTAAATTTTCTAAAAAAGCTGACATAGTTTTTCTCTGCCAACACAATTTCACATATCCCTAACATTAAAGAAAGTTTTCATGCTATAAACTTTAGTCTATCTGATAACGGAGTTTTAATTATTGAAGATCCTTCATTATTTTCTGTAATTAAAAATACTTCTTATGATCAATTTTATGATGAACATGTTTATGTCTTTTCAGCTTTAGCAATCTCTAATGTTGTTAAAGATTCAAACTTAAGACTATTTGATGCAGAAAGAATTAGTACGCATGGAGGATCACTGCGATATTATATTTGTAAAGGAAAATGCTAAATATAAATCTTCTAAAAGGACTAATTCAAATTATACGTTCAGAAAAAAAAATTAGATTAAATAAATATTCAACATTTCAAAAATTTTCTAAACGTGTAAAAAAAATCAAAAAAAAATTTGATTGATCTATTTAAAAAATTAAAAATCAAAAACAAAAAAATAATAAGTTATGGGGCTACTTACAAGTCAACAACTATTTTTAATTATTGTAAGATTGGATGCCAATATCTGGATTACGTCACTGATACTACTAAAAATAAACAGGGAAAGTTTTACACCAGGACAACATTTACCTATTATTTCCCCTGAAAAAGGCATGACGGATTCTGTTGATTATGCATTTTTAGGTGCATGGAATTTCAAAAATGAAATAATTAAAAAAGAAAAAAGAATTTATAAAAAAGGGTGGTAAGTTTATAACCCACGTACCTTTTGTGCGCATTATTAATAAATAAATGTTAAATTTAAAAAACCACAAGTTGGCTTAAAAAGCAAAAAAAAAATAATAAATTAAAAGTCAATATAATTAAATTATCAAATTTAGATAAATGGAATTTTAATGAAAAAGAAATCACACACACGAGTGGTAAATTTTTTAAAATTGTTGGTTTAAAAGTTTATTCAAATTTTTTTAAAAAAAATTGGGATCAACCAATTATCATTCAAAAAGAAATCGGAATATTAGGTATAATTAAAAGTAAAAATAAATACTTGTTACAAGCTAAAGTTGAACCTGGAAATAAGAATAAAATTCAATTATCTCCAACTGTTCAGGCAACAAAAAGCAATTATAACAAAGTACATAAAGGTAAAAAAGTACCTTATTTAGAATATTTTTTACGTATAAATAAAAAAAATATTATAAATCAATCTGAACAAGGTTTTAGATATTTAAATAAATTTAATTCAAACATTATTATTCAAATTAAAAAAAAAATAAATCTATTTCCTGGATTTTATTGGTTTTCCAGAAGTGAATTGGAATATTTGATCAAAAAAAAAAGCTTATTAAATATGAATGCTATTTCAATTTTTTCATCTTTTATTAAGAAATCTAAATTTGATAAACCTTATAATTCAGACGCAACGATAAAAAACTTTTTCTACAAAAAAGATAAAAAATTTTTTATTAAATCTAAAATTACCTCCTTATCAAAAATAAATAATTGGATTTATACAGAAAAAAATATTTCACATAAAAATGGAAAATATTTTTCAGTTATTGGTGCAAAAAATTTCTGCTAACAAAAGAGAAGTTGGACAATGGAGCCAACCATTACTAAGAAGTAATAAACTTGCAATGGCTGGTTTTTTATTAAAGAAAATGAATAATACTATTCATTACTTGTGTAGATATATTTTGAAGCCTGGTTTAAAGAATAGTACAATTACGTGTACTGTAAATACTTCAGATTTTGCTACTTATAAAAATAATTTAGACATACCAAATGAGCAAAAAAATATCATAAGCAAATACTTTCTTAATAAGAAAAAAAATATCTATAAATCAATATATGATAATATCATATCTGATGAAGGTGGTAGATTTTATCACTGCGAGGTAAGAAATATTGCTATTATGCTAGAAGAACATCAGGGTAACAAATTCCCAAATAATTACATTTGGATCTCTCAAAATCAAATGATTAATTATATAAAAAATAAAAAAGTTGATATTGAAGGCCGTTTGTTATTTGGATGTATAAATATCAATAAAGTACTTTGATTAATGAAAAAAATTTAAAGTTTTACTATTAGGACATTCTAATTTATCAAAAAAGATAATTATTAAAACATTTATTAAACATAATATTGCTTTTTGTGTTGCATCTAAATCTGAAGAAAATAAAATTGGAAAGGCTTACGCTCAATTTAAAACATACGAAGAAGGTCTTAAAAAATCTGAAGCAGATATTGTATATATTTCTCTTCCAAATTCACTTCATTATAAATGGGCAAAAAAAAGCACTTAATAATGGTTATCATGTTATTGTTGATAAGCCTCTCTGTGAAAATTTCAATAAAGTTAAAAATCTAATTAGTATAGCAAAAAAAAATAAAAAATTGTTAACTGAAGCTATTTTTTTTGATTATCATGCACAAATATCTACAGCATTAAAAATTATCTGGAGGAGTTGAAAAAATTAAGTATATAAAATACTAATTTTGTAATACCTAATCCCATAATTTCCAACTTTAGAAGTTCAAAAAAAATTTAAAGGTGATGTTTTAATGGATATGGGTTGTTATGCTTCTTCTATAATAAATATTTTTTGTAATAAAAAAATTTTTTCAAGAAAAATAATCTTAAAAAAAAATATTTTAAATATGATTAGTTCTGTAAATTTTATTTTTGACTTTTCAACCCAAATATATACTGGACAGTTTAAGTTTGGTGGTGAATACCAGAATAATCTTTGCATATATACAGACAAAAAAATAATAGAATTAAAACCGGGTTTATTCACCACCACATGATAAATCATTAAATATATTAGTTAAGGAAAAAAAATAATACTAAAATTTATAAAATGAAGAAAGACAATGCATTCGAAAAATATTTTTTTTGAGGTAATAAACAAGATAAAAAAAAAAGATTATCAATATTATTTTAAAAAAGATTTTTCTTATAAATAAATTTGTAGAGTCCTTAAAAAAAAATAATTAATTTGTTTTTTTAAATATTATTAAACATAATACTTATCAATATAAAATTTTAGCTAACTTTATTAACACTTAAGACATTTTAAATAGTTCAATAATTAGTGCTATTTGTTAGCAATATATTAAAAAAAATATGAAATAATAAAACTATATAATTTTAGACATTTCTTTAATATGTGCTGGTCTTGTTTCACAGCATCCACCCAAAATAGTTGCACCATCTTCTTTAAATTTTTTTAACAAATTTAGCCATAAATTCAGGTGTTAAATCTTTTCTTTGACCTAAAAACTCATTAGGATTCCCTGTTTTGCTTTTATTATAGTGATTAGTATATCCATTTTTGGGCTTGGTTGTTTCAAATGCATTAAACTTAAATCCAAAAGGAATACCTAAATTTTTAACCTCTTCCAAATTTTTAGAAAAATTTTCAGGTGAAATACAAGATAAGATTAATCCAAGTAAATTTTTGTGGTCAATATTATTTACAATATCAGATATTTTTTCACCACTTGGAAGATTAACACCCTCAGATATGTGCGCACCTATCAAGATAAGGTTTTTTGAAATCCTGGATTGCTTCAATTGCTAGTCTGAATTCTTTAACACTTGATAAAACATCTAAATAAAAAAAGTCAACATATGGATCAAGTAATTTTGCTTGATCATAAAAATTTTGTTTAATTTCTTCATCTGCTCTCGTGTCTTCTTCGTAAGTTAAATATTGAGGTGGAAGACCCCCAGCTATTAAAATATGTGGAAATTGTTTTTTAGCTTTTTGAGCTATCTCCCCAGCTTTTTTATTTAGGTATTCAAATTTATCCTCAACTTTATTGTCACGTAACCTAACTCTTCTAGTTGTAAAAGTTGTGGTAACAATAACTTCAGCTCCAGCTTTAATAAAATCCAAATGAGTATCTAATAATAGCTGATGATATTCTTCTTTAAGCAATGCGTTAGCACTCCACAATGTTCCATTAGGTTTCATACCACGAGCTAATAATTCTTGCCCCATACCACCATCTAAAATTCGTGTTGTTTTAAAAAAATTAATATCCATTCTTACTCCTTACTTTTTTAGTGCTTTGGCTTTATGCCAGGTGCACAATATAGTCCAACTACCTTTACCAATTATATAATGATTTCCTTTTTAGCAGTTAGTACCTGCAATATGGATCAAATCGGTTAATGTATTTATATATCTAATAGACTGATTAGTAAATCACTTCTTAAATAATATTTTAGCATTAAATGAGAAGGATCTTCTCTCACCATCAACATTAAATGGGTAAGCTGTGTGCATTAAATAATTTGGAAAAATTAATAAATCACCTAATTTAGGGTTTAAATTGTAGATGCTTTTACTTAAAAAATTTTTTTGACCATTGATAAAATCAATAGTTCCATTAGTTTTAATCTTTTTATTCTTAAGAAGTTTATTTTGATTCATATCTTTTGGGATTTTAAGATACCCAACCCCTGATAGTTGTCCTCCATGATAATGAATGGGGTTATACTCATTTTTTAATTGTCTTACTACCCATAGGTTGATTATCTTAATTTCTTTAATTTTTTTAACTCCTGACTTATCAAGATAAACTTTGATATTTTTTATTATCTCTTTAGACAAACTTTTATTAACTATTGTTTTAGGTATCTTGATTTCATTCTTAATTTGACTTGCTAGTTTAGAACTATAATCATTTTTTATAGATGATTGGGTCTTATCAACGTGATTATTTAATATGTTAATAATTTTTTTGGATAACTTTGTTTTTCCAATAGTTGGTCCAAAAGCTCTAAATGTTTTCATATTTTATCTATAATAATTTAATACTTCCGTTATGCAAACAACTTCAATCCTATTCGAATAGCGACAAATATGACAAGTGCTGATGTCACTAGAGCCAACATTCTTGCAGGAAAAATTTTAAGATTTAAATAGTTTCCTAGTTGACCGCCTATTAAAACAAGCAGAAATAAAGGCCAATAATCATAAAGCCCATTTATTGTCGATGACTTTGTAAATTGACCAGCAAGACCTGACAGAGAATTAATCAGTATGAATAATGATGCGGCAGTTGCAATATTTTTTACTTTATCTGCTCTAATCAATAACAATATGGGGCTTAAGAAAATTCCACCACCAATTCCAACTACACCAGACACAAATCCAATAGATGCGCCTATTAATAATGATAACATTTTTGGTATTTTTTTATAAACTTCAATCTTTTGATCAAAAGATTTAAATTTCACAAGAAGTAGAGCTCCTGCTAGTGTTAAGACTACAAAAAGTAAAATTTCAAAAATTTCTTTATTTATTGATAAAGAGCCACCTATGAATGCAAGTGGGACAGATGATATTAAAAATGGGGCAAGGATCTTAAGATTGATATTTCCAGCTTTAATATAATTAATACAATTTCCTGATACGACAATAATATTACAAAAGAGGGCAATTACAGGAAAGATTAAGTAAGGAACATCCCAAATTAACAGAAGAGCTAAATACGTAGAACCACCTCCAAATCCAACACTAGAGTATAAAGTTGCTGTTAGAAGAAATAAAAATGATAATATAATCATAATAATTATTTTAAATTTATGATTGTAAATATAGCACTTTTAACTGTTACGGACACCAGAACTTTTGAGAATGATAAGTCAGGTGCGATCTTAGTAAAAAAAATAGAGGAGGCTAAACATAAATTAGTAGATAGAAAAATTTGTAAAGATAATAAAGAAGACATTATTAAAATCCTTAAAGATTGGATTAATCAATCTGAAATAGATGTTGTAATTACAACAGGTGGCACTGGACTTACGGGTCGAGATATTACACCAGAGGCAGTAAACGAGATTGCTGACAAACATATTCCAGGTTTTGGAGAGGTGTTTAGAACGATAAGTTTAAAAACAGTTGGTACATCTGCTATTCAATCTAGAGCTTGTGCTGTACTGGCTAATGGTAAGTATGTGTTTGCTTTACCAGGATCTTCAGGTGGGGTCACGGATGCCTGGGATGGAATTTTAAAACACCAGTTAGATGTAAATCATAAACCTTGTAATTTTGTAGAGTTGTTTCCAAGACTTAAAGAAAAATAATTATTTTTGATATTTTTCTTTCCACTCAGAATAAGGCATACCATACACATGCTCACGTGCATCTAGGTCTGAAATTTCAACACCTCTTTTCTCAGCTTCTTCTCGATACCATTTTGATAAACAGTTTCTACAAAAACCAGCAAGGTTCATAATATCTATATTTTGAACATCTTTTCTCTCATTTAAATGTTTAAGTAGTCTCTCAAAAGTAGCTGATTGTAATTCTTGTTTTTTATCTTCAGTCATAAATAAAATATTAGACACATTTTAATTAAGCACAAGATGTAGGTTTAATTCAATCATTGGTAGAAATAAAATTTTTATAAAAGTAGATCCTACGCAGTTTCTTTGGTTAAATTAACTATGGCAACTAAAAAGAGAAAAAAAGCCAAAAAGAAAAAAACTAAGGCCAAAAAGAAAAAATCTAAGTTGGTCAATAAATCTAGAAAAATAAAAAAAAATAAAAAAGTTGCGACCAAAAAGTCTGCGACTAAGAAGCGTTCTAAAAATTCTAGAATAAATAATAAGCCAAAAAATAAAAAAACAAGAAAGGTAAAAAAGATGAGTACAGAAACAATCAAAGCTGGGAAGTCTCCTTTACTGGATACATCTCACCTTAAAGTTAAATTTCCATTTAAAGAACAGTATGGAAATTTTATAGGGGGTAAATTCGTTAAACCAAAATCAGGTAAATATTTTGATAACGTAAGCCCAATTAACAATGAAGTTATATGCTCTGTTCCAAGGTCAGATGCTAAAGATGTTGATGCTGCATTAGATGCTGCACATGCTGCATTTCCTACATGGGGAGTTACTTCAATAACTGAAAGATCAAACATGCTGCTTAAAATAGCAGATGTAATTGAAAAAAATCTAGATTTATTAGCTACTGCTGAGTGTTTAGATAATGGAAAGCCAATTAGAGAATGTATGGCAGCAGATTTACCATTAGTTGTTGATCACTGGAGATATTTTGCTGGAGTAATAAGAGCAGAAGAAGGTTCGGTCGCTGAGATAAGTAATAGTGAATATTCTTATCATATACCTGAACCTCTTGGTGTAGTTGGTCAGATTATACCTTGGAACTTTCCATTGTTAATGGCAACGTGGAAACTTGCACCAGCACTTGCTGCAGGTAACTGTGTAGTTCTAAAACCAGCTGAACAAACACCAGCGTCTATCTTACTTTTAATGGAACTTATTGGAGACTTATTACCTCCAGGAGTTGTTAACGTTGTAAGTGGCTTTGGTCTTGAGGCAGGTAAGCCATTAGCTTCATCTAAAAGAATTAGAAAAATTGCTTTTACTGGTGAGACGACAACTGGACGTTTAATTATGCAATATGCATCACAAAACTTAATTCCAATAACTTTAGAATTAGGTGGAAAATCTCCAAATGTTTTCTTTGAAGATGTCATGGATCATGATGACGATTTCTTTGATAAATGTATGGAAGGATTTGCAATGTTTACTCTTAACCAAGGTGAGGTTTGTACTTGCCCTAGTAGAGTGCTAGTTCAAGAGTCTATCTATGATAAATTTATGGAAAAAGCTGTAGCTAGAACTAAAGCTGTTAAACAAGGAAATCCTTTGCAGATGGAAACTATGATTGGTGCACAAGCATCGGTAGAACAAATGGAAAAAATAAAATCTTATTTAGATTTAGGTAAGAAAGAAGGTGCCAAAGTTCTATGTGGTGGAAATGTTGCGAAAGTAAATAGTGGTCTTGAAAAAGGTAACTACATTGAACCAACTATCTTTGAAGGAAAAAACTCTATGAGAGTTTTTCAAGAAGAAATTTTTGGACCAGTAGTTTCAGTTACTAAATTTAAAGATGAAGCGGAAGCATTAGAAATTGCTAACGATACTCTTTATGGGTTAGGTGCTGGTGTATGGACTAGAAATGGTAACATAGCCTATAGAATGGGAAGAGGAATCCAGGCAGGAAGAGTTTGGACTAATTGTTACCATGCTTATCCGGCTCATGCTGCTTTTGGTGGTTACAAACAATCTGGTATTGGTAGAGAAACCCACAAAATGATGCTTAATCACTACAGACAGGTGAAAAATTTACACGTGTCTTACAGTGAGAAAAAATTAGGCTTCTTTTAACAGATATATTATAATGGCCCGTATTAAATTACGGGCCATATAAATATGAAAGTTACAGCGACACCTTCTGCTTTAAAGCTTATTGAAGATTTAAAAAAAGATCACGGTAAAGAATTGCTATTCCATCAATCAGGCGGATGTTGTGATGGTAGTGCTCCAATGTGTTATCCATCTAAAGAATATCAAGTAGGACAAGATGATTTAATGATAGGTAAAATAGGTGGTATTCCTTTTTATATAAGTGAAACACAACATGAAGCTTGGAAAAATACAGATTTGATAATTGATTGTGTCAAAGGTATGGGTGGAATGTTTTCTCTAGATAATGGTACTGGTAGAAGATTTTTAACTAGATCTGAGATCTGTATTCCCGAAGATACTACGATAAATTAAATTTCTTTAAATTTATTCTGAATAAAAGAAGAATAATTAAGATAATTAAAAATATTAAAGGTTTAAAAAATATTGTTTTTGATAACCAAATAAAGTGCAAAACTCCAAAAATTGAAATTACATAAACTAATCTATGTAGTTTTTTCCAATTTTTTTTTAAAATTCTAACCATTTTATCTGATGAAGTTATCGCTAAAGGGATTAGTAATAACCAAGCAGAAAATCCTATAAAAATAAATTTTTTTTTCAAAACATCATCAATTAATGGTTCAAAATCAAACCTATAATCTAGACCAACATAACTAAGCATATGAACCGAAGCATAAAAAAATGCAAACAAACCCAGCATCCTTCTAAATTTTATCCACTCTAAGGAATTTGTGATTTTCTTAAGAGGTGTCATTGAAAGAGTTAAAAGTACAAAGATTAAAGTCCATTCTCCAAAATGATTTACAATCCTATCAACAGGCTCAGGACCTAATTTATTATATATTAATTGATAGGTGATTATATAAATCGGCCAAAGTGATAGTAAGAAAACAGCAGGCTTGAAATAATTTTTCAATTTATCTAATAATTTTTTTTAAGGTCCATACCACTATAAAGATGAGCAACCTCATCTCCATAACCATTGAACATTAAAGTTTTTATTCTTGGAGCTAATATACTTTCCCCAATTACTCTTTCAGTTGCTTGAGACCATCTTGGATGATCAACTTCTGGATTTACATTTGAGTAAAAACCATATTCTCTTGGTGAAGCATTTTTCCAAGCAGTATTAGGCATATTTTTCGTTAACCTGATTTTAACAATGGATTTAGCACTCTTAAAACCATACTTCCACGGAATAAATATTCTTAAAGGTGCACCATTTTGATTTGGTAGTGACTTGCCGTACAAACCAGTTACAACAGTTGTTAGAGGATGCATTGCTTCATCTAATCTCAAACCTTCAATATAAGGCCAGTTTAAAACAGGATATCTCTGTCCAACCATCTCTTCTGGATTATAAACTGTTTCAAATTCTACAAACTTTGCAGTTGATTTAATCTGAACTTTGTTAAGTAGCTCACTTAATGAAAAGCCCAACCAAGGAATTACCATAGACCAACCTTCAACACATCGAAGTTTTAGGATTCTCTCTTCAGATTTGATATCTAGAATTTCCTCAATTGGAAGTTCAATTGACTTTTCAACTTCACCTTCAATTTTAACAGTCCAGGGTCTTGTAGTAAAATTTTTTGCTCGTCTATGGGGATCACCTTTGCCAGTACCAAATTCATAGAAATTGTTATATGTAGTTATATCTTTATAACTAGTTGGCTCATTTAAATTATTTGCTTTAGCATTAATTAGTGGAACTGAACTAAAGGTAAGTGCACTCAAACCATAGCCCATAGACTTTATAAAAGATCTTCTTTTGTTATAAATTTTTTCTGGAG